>CAZHTV010000049.1:0-10712 GCA_964535775.1 uncultured Thermoplasmata archaeon
AAGGACGAGTTCATCAGCTAGGCGACCCGAAGCGTGCCTAAGCAGGGTCAAATCCTTTTCATCATCCCCAGCTCGGGCTCGTAGATCTCGCCCTTGTCCAGGAGGTCGGCCACAACCTCCTCGAGCCTGACCTTATCTATCTTCTTCTTGGCAGCGGCCTCGACTATGACATCCCACTTCGCGCCCCTCGGGCCCGCATCCAGCGATTCGATGATCTTCAGCACTGCGTCCTCCTCGTCTGAGCCGACCTCGACCTCGTGCATCTCCTCCTCCTTGGTCTCGGCAACCACTTCTGCCTCCGGCAGGGGCTTCCTCGCAGGAGCAGGTCTGGATTCCGGACGCGCGCGGCCTCTTCCCTCGGGCAGGACGGACCTGAGGGCGTCCGCGACGGTGTTCCTGAACCTGTCGAGGTCGATGTCCTTGTAGAACTCGATCGCCCTCACGACGCCGTCGGCCAGGTTCTCCGGGTGGCCGAGCTTCATCAACGCACCCACGGTCGGCTGCGCCATCTTAATGCCATCCTGGACGGCATCGATCCTGGCGAGAGTGCTCTTGGCCGCCTCGAGGACCCAGTAGTCCCTCGCCTCCGCATCCACCTCGATGATCTTCTCCGGCCTGATGCTGAGGTACTTCACGCCGGGCTCGGGTTCGTAAGCCCTGCTCTTCCCGACCACGGCAGCGAACGATGGTGGGGACATCTTCGAGAGCGCCATGGCGGCTTCGGGCTGGTACTCCCCCGCGGACACGTAGAATGTGCCCGTCGGATCCGTTATCCTTGCCCTGTACCTGGACTTCCCCTCCTCGCCTATCTCCTCGATGTCAGTAACCACGCCGACCACGAGCATCCTGTTGATCCTGGCCCCGAGGGGTGTGATCACGTAGGACACAGGCTTCTCGCCCTCTCCTGCATGTTCGAGCGCCGACGAGTTGAACTCCTCCGCGAACACGCGCCATGCGACCTCCCTCTGGTTCATTCGGAGGCCTCCAGCTCGACTAGCAGCTTCTCTGCCTCCTGCTTGACGTCGACCGTCGCGAAGGCCGCGTCCTTGACTATCATCGAGAGGCCGTACTGGTCCGAGGTGATCGACCCCGTGGCCGTGATGGCCTTGAGCGCGAGCCTCTCCTCCAGCAGGTCTGAGACGACACCGTGGTCCATCTTCTCGCGCGCCCGTTGCATCGCCTCGTCCAGGGTGATGTCCGCGAGCTTCTCCGTGAGCTCACGCCCGATGACGATGCTGACCGCCCCGCTGCCGTCGTCGAGTATGGCTTTGACCCTGAGGTCCGGGAAGCCCTCGACCCTCCCGTGGAGCTTGCACATGCCTTTCTGGAGCGCGCGCTTGCACTCAGGGCAGCGCATGATGAGCCCCGAACCGTCCCTGACCTCGACCACTATCCCCTTGACGGACGCGTCCGCGGCGCCCCCCCGCGAGGCTATCTCGGCGATCATCCTCACGCCCGTCCTCTGGAGCTCTTCGATGCTTGGGAACTTCTCCTTGATCTTCGTGACCTCCGCGCGGTCGTCGAAGCTGAGCTGCGGGATGCCTCTCCAGGCCTTCACCGTGCCCTTCGATATCCTGATCACCTCGCCTTCTTTGAGCTCGAAGTCGTGCCACGCGGTGAACTGCACCTTGCCGGTAGTATCCGCGAGGATGCCGGAGAATATCCTCTTCGACTCCCCCTGGACCGTGACCTCCCTGGGCTCGACTGACAGTATCCTCCCCTTGAGCTCGACATAGCCCATGGCCTCTCTGAGGCCGATGACCTGGACGACCTTGGGAGGGCCCTGGGCGACCTGGATGTCGCCTATCGTGGCCGGGTCCTCCTTCTTGATCGAGACCCGGTTGCCGAAGTTGACCTGCACCCTGCCCTGGTACTCCCGCGTGTACGCGCCCCTGACCGAGATGACTTCGCCTTTGCTCAGCTCCAGCCCCTCGATGTCCCACGCCGTGTAGGGCACGGTGGCGGTCTCATCCCCGAGGAAGCCGAACATGATCTCCTTCTTCTCCCCCCTGGCCGTGACCTCCTTCCTGTTCGAGGAGAGCACCTTGGCGACGAAGTCGACCACGGGCTCGTTCGGCCTCAGCTCCGCGAGCTTCCTCTGGAAGCCCGTCTCGAAGCCGCTCACATCCCCGCCGTACTTCTTGACGATGGTCCTCTTGGCCATGGGTATGCTGAGCCTGTAGACGTCGATGTAACGCTCAAGCTCCTCCGCTATCTTCTCCTCCGACAACTTGTCCCCGAGCGCCCGTGCGATCTCTTCCACGTGGGGCGCTAGACTCTCTGTATCCACAACAAAGCCCCCTTATGAGCAGCCGTATCTCTTCTGTGCTGCTGTCTTGAAAAGGATCCCGCCCGATATAAAGGGATGCGTTGCGGGCAGCCGAAAGTGCATCCCGATCCCCCTCCGCTATCGCGTCTGGTTTCCCATATCGTCAGCCCTAACAAGGTATCTCTCGAGTGTGGTTATCTTCCAGGCCAGCAGGTATATGCTCTCTTTCTCCAGGAGAGATTCAACGTCGTCGAACTCCTTTTTCAGGTCCTGGACCGCCCGCACGTGCACGTTCTCCGGGACGGGCCATTGGCTGGAGTAGGTCCTCCTCGCGAACCCCTCGATGCGATTCTTCGGGCTTATGATCTCCTCGTGGACGGCCACGAGGGACATCAGATCTGGCTTCAGCAGGTCCCCCAGCTCTCTCTCGCGCAGGCCCGGATGTCGGATTTCGTGACCGAGCTCCTTGCACCTGCTCTCGTAGTAGCGCCTCATCTCCTCCGCAGGAGAGTCCTCGCGGAACGATGCCACGGAGACGTACCTCTCGGAGGTGATGCGCGAGATCTCCTCGAGGGCGCACCTCCACTGAGATATCAGGTGCAGCAGGTGCACGCTCATTGCGACTCCGAACGCCTTGTCCCTGAACGGCATCCGACAGACGTCCGATCTGATGAGGCTCTCGATGCCTTTCGCTCTCGCCTTCTCCAGCATCTTCCCCGAGATGTCAATCCCCACCATGTCCTGTCCTCGGACCTGGAGCGGGTGCGCAAACCTGCCGGTCCCCACGCCGACATCAAGGATCGGTTTCCTGCTGTCGACGACCATCTCGAGGGCGTCCACCACCTGCTCCATGGTGTCCTTCGGGAGCGACCTCGTTATGTCGTACCTGTCCGCTATCCTGTCGAAAGATATCCTCAGCCCTGAGCCCCTCCTCAGTGTCCGTTCCCGGGTCCTCATCCCTGCCTCAGCATAATTGACTTTTGCCTTCCGGCACGTGTGGGAAAGCATTATGTCAGAAGGAGGCGGATATGGGGAGTCGGTATCAATGGGGGGAGTGCGCTGAGATACGCTAGGCTGGACTGGATCGTGTGCGTTGTGATCGCGGTCGGGCTCGTTGTCCCGATGGGGGTAGTCGGTGGCCCGGCCGCGAAGAAGGTGACGGAGAAGGAATGGACTCTGCTGATGTACTGGGACGCGGACAACAACCTCGAGTTCTGTACAGAGTACGCGTTTGCCACCTGGGAGAAAGCCCTCCCGTCCAATGACAAGATCAACATCGTCGTGATGGTTGACATACTGTCCGCTGAGGGCATCTCGATATACGACGTGGTCGACGGCAAGAGACGGCTCGTGGCCACCTGGCCCGAGCTCGATTCATCCGATCCGGCTACGCTGAGCAAGTTCGTCTCCTACGGCCTCAGCAAGTACGCTGCCAAGAAGACCATGCTGGTAGTCCAAGATCACGGCTACGGCTGGAGGGGGGTGTGCCAGGACGAGACCAGCGGCGACACCATCATGCCCATTGACGGACTCGCAGGTGTCCTCAAGGCCGTCAAGAAGGATAACAAGGGGAAGGGAGTTGACCTGCTGGCGTTCGATGCGTGTCACATGAACACCCTGGAGGTCGCGTACGAGCTCAGGGATGCTGTTCCATACTTCGTGGCCTCCCAGAGCATGGTCCCGTACGACGGCCTGCCGTACGAGATGTTCCTGACCGAGCTGGTGGCCGAGCCGGACATGACACCACCAGAGCTTGCGTCCAGGATAGTCTACGACTACGTGCTGTACTACAGCGACAAGAAGGCCTACGACCACATCTACACGTACAACCAGGACTTCTCGACCGTGGCCGCGTTCGACATGTCCAAGATGGCGTCGCTGGGTGGGGCGTTCGTCGATTTCACGGAGCTGCTCCTGCCGCTCGTGGCGGAGAACTGGTTCGAGATCGAAGATGCCAGAGGCGCGGCCCAGGTCACTCAGTGGGCCAACAGCGCGGGTTACGAATGGATGCCCGACGTGTACTCCTTCATCGAGGGCCTCGAGGGCATGGACACGACGCTCGATGCCGCCATCTCCGCCTGGAAGGCCGCGTTCGCGGATGTGCTGGTCGCGGAGGCGCACAGCGAGAGGATGGGCACGAACATACACGGCATGAACTTCTGGTTCCCTCCCAGCTTGTCCCAGTACAATTCCCAGGGCTGGGTCTGGGCCCAGCAGTTCGTGTACCACAGCATATGCCTCGACCTCGTGAGCGAATCGGCCTGGGTCGACTGTCTGATGGAGTACTACCACAACTTCCAGGGGGACTGAGACCACAGCTTCAGCCCCGAGGGGAAGAGGGGACCTCCTCTCAAGGCGCCGTTTTCTATCGGCCGTCAGCTGTTTCGAAATCGGTTCGATAGTCTCGAAGTGGCATGGTACGATCTATCATAGACGAATCGACGAACTCCAGGAATTCCGGGAGAGTTTTTCTCGACGCTCGGAATCCCAGCCATACAGAATAAATAGATAACAGCACAATACCAGTTCATCGGCACAACGGCGGGAATTCGATGACGACTGAATTCGAACTGGCAGTGTCCGGAGACAGCAAGGACCTTCTAGACATAGTCGCGCTGCTCGCGGAGCAGCACATAAACCTCGACACCATCGCGACCGCGAAGATCGATGAAAAGTACTACATCAGGTTCCTCACCGGGTGCGATGAGGAGTGCAGACGAGCGTTCATGAAGGCCGATATGCCCTTCAAGGAGAGGAAGGTGTTGGTCGTAGACATGTTCAACAGGCCTGGCCAGTGGGTGCGCGCGGCCAGACACCTCGTCGACAGCGGGGTCCAGCTCAAGACCAGCTATCTCCTGGGGCAGAAGGGCGACAGGCTCAGGTTCGTCTTCGTGGTCGATGACTACGAGAAGGCCAAGAAGGTGACCGGGCAGATAGCCGAGTGCTCCGTCGACTAGGCGCAGGTACTTGTAAGAAAGAGCCCCTCGGGTATGTGCCATGTGCGAGTCCGCAGTGTATCTGGTCAAGGGTTCTGAGAGGCTGCTTGTCATGTCCGAGGCTGCCAGGTTGCTCGTCTCTGGCAACGACATAACGTGCGTTGACACCCTGGGAGACATGAAGACGGTCAAGGACGTCGAGCTAGCCGAAGCGAACCTGGTCAGACACGAGATCATCCTCAGGCCAAGGAAGGCCTGATAGCTTGGGGCTCAAGCTGGCCGTCTCGGGCAAGGGCGGCGTGGGCAAGACGACCATAGCCGGGTCTCTTGCGCGAGTCTGGGCGAGGGAAGGCTCCAAGGTCCTCGCGGTGGATGCCGACCCCGCAGCTCACCTGAGGACCGTCCTCGAGATATCGAGGAATGACATGCCCCAGCCGATATCGTCCGAGCTGGACCTCATAGAGGAGCGCACAGGAGCCAGACCAGGCGCGAGCACAGGCCCGTTCTTCAAGCTCAATCCGAGGGTCGACGACATCCCGGAGAAGTATTCCAGGGTTGGCGCGGATGGCGTTCGCCTGCTCGTGCTGGGCACTATCAAGGCCGCAGGGACCGGATGCTTTTGCCCGGAGAATGCCCTCCTCAGGAGCCTGCTGGAACACGTCGTCCTCGAGCGGGATGAGTTCGTAGTCGTGGACATGGAGGCCGGCCTCGAGCAGTTCGGCCGTTCGACCTGCAGGGGCGTGGACCTTCTGCTGGTCGTCGTGGAGCCTGGGTCCAGGTCCGTGGAGACCGCTGCGAGGATTGTCGAGCTCGCAGGACAGATGGGTGTCCGGAGGACCGCTATCGTGGCAAACAGGGTCGCGAGCGCCGACGAGAGGGAGTCGGTTGAAGGTGCCTTGGCGGAACGCGGTCTCGAGCTAACATACGCCATGCCACACTCCAAGGCCGTGGCCTCTGCGGATCTCGCTGGTCGGTCGCCGTTCTCCGAGCCAGGGGCAGAGGTATGGATAGAGGTCGTCAGACAGCTTTCGAACGCAGTTTCAAGGAAAATGCAGGCGTAGCCCTGCCGAAGACACGACTGCGCTGCTCGACTTCGGCCAATCCTGGCATCGGCAAGGGCCGTACGCTCTGAAACAACAATGTTTTAGTAGCTTCATATGCATTCGTCGAATGCCGAGCGCAGAGGCAACATCTAACACTTGGCCAGATACTTTAAGTATAGGGGGTTGGAGCCAACGGGATTTCCGGGCATCTGTCTGGGCCGCGGCGTTTGGAGGCGTTTTCGAGACATGGTCCTGTCCGCCGGGCGCCCCGTCCTTTCCGGAGGTGCTCTTCCGGTGGACCGACTTTCGAACGGCTTGCTAGACGCCCTCCGAAGTCGCCCCATTGAGGGCTCACATCCTCCGACGGTTGCCGAATGCGCATTGACCAACTAGGAGTGCTGTTTGGGTGACCGCTGGCGAGTGCGAGAGACCACCGGGAGAGAAGGAGCGGACTGACAAGAAATCGAAGTGGTCGTGCGACTTCTGGGACGACTCGTGCACGACGATGTTCACCGATCTCCACACGTCCGGGATAGAGACGCTTCCGGACAGAGTGGCCAACCAGGGTGCTCAGTGCAGGTTCGGCACGCTGGGCCTCTGCTGCAAGATATGCCTCCAGGGCCCCTGCCGGATCAACCCCATGGGCAAGGAGCCCACATGCGGCATATGCGGCGCCCGGGACTACACGATAGTCGCGAGGCATCTCGTCCGCATGATCGCAGGGGGTACGGCATCGCATTCGGGCCACGGCAAGGAGATAGCACATGTGCTCCATGCGGTGGCCAAGGGCGAGGTCAAGGACTACAAGGTGACGGACGAGCTCAGGCTGGAGGCTCTGGCGAAGAAGCTGGGCATACAGGTCGCAGGCAAGGACGGCACGGCCCTCACCGAGGCAGTGTCCCTCGCAGCTCTCGAGGACTACTCCAGGTTCACGCACAAACCGCTCTCGTTCCTCGAGAGCAGGGTGACGCGCAAGAGGATGCACCTATGGGACACGCACAGCGTCCTGCCATTCAACATAGAGACGGCGATATCGGATGTGATCCATCGGACGGCCATGGGGGTCGATGCCGACCCAGTCCCCCTCCTCTTCGGAGGGATCAAGTGCTCCCTGGCAGACTACACGGGCGCTCAGATATCCTCGGACCTCAGTGACGTTCTCTTCGGCACCCCGAAGCTGGTCATGAGTCGGGCGAACCTGGGCGTGCTCGACGAGAAGTGTGTGAATGTCGCCGTCCATGGCCACAACCCCGTCCTGAGCGACATCATCGTGGATGCCGCAAGGGAGCTCAAGGACATCGCGGTCAAGGTCGGGGCAGAGGGGTTCAACATCGTGGGCATCTGCTGCACGGGGAACGAGACTCTGATGAGGAAAGGCGTCCCGCTGGCCGCTAACGTGACCTCTCAGGAGCTGGTGCTCCTCAGCGGCCTCTTGGATGCCATGGTGCTCGACTACCAGTGCTTCATGCCGTCGCTATCGTACCTCTCGAGGTGCACACACACCAGAATCATAAGTACGGAGGAGATCGCCCGGCTGCCTGGGGACACGCATATCGAGTTCACCCCGGAGAGGGCAAAGGCCTCCGCCCGGGACGTCCTCATTCTCGCCGCGGAGGCGTACAGACGCCGTGGGAAGATCAAGCGCCTGCCGGCCGTGCCCCCATCGACGGTGATGGCCGGGTTCAGCGTCGAGCAGATCAAGGAGCTGTTATCCAAGAAGAATCCGGAAGACCCGTTCCAGTTCCTGGTCGACAGCATCGTCAAGGGCAGGATCAGGGGGCTCGGGCTATTCGCTGGGTGCAAGAACACGCGCGCAAAGGAGGACTCGGACGTGCTCACCATCGCGCGCGAGCTGGCGAAGAGGGACGTGCTTCTTCTCACCACCGGATGCAACGCGATCGAGCTCGCCAAGGGCGGGTTCATGGACCCCGCGAAGACGAAGGAGTTCGCGGGCGAAGGGCTTCAGTCCTTCCTCGCGGAGCTCGCGGAGGCCTCGGGGCTGGAGGGCCTCCCGTGCGTGTGGCACATAGGCTCTTGCGTGGACAACCCGCGCTACTCGAACCTCGCCACCGAGGTCGCGAACAGGATGGGGGTGGACATACACCAGATACCCTTCGTGGCCATGGCGCCCGAGGCGATGCACGAGAAGGCCGTCTCCATTGGCACATGGGCCGTCACCATGGGCTTCCCGGTGCACGTCGGCACGATGAACTACCTGTACGGGAGCACGCTCGTCACCGAGGTGCTCGAGAACACCGCGAGGGACGTCTATGGCGGGTATTTCATATTCGAGGAGGACGCCCATGAGGCCGCCAAGAGGCTCTATTCGGCCATCGAGTATAGGCGCTGGCGCCTGGGCCTCACCGACCCAGAGTTGGAGCGCGCCTCCCACTACGTGCCCGCCAAGGAGAAGGTCACGAACAAACAGCTTTTCAAGATGGCCATCGAGGGCGCGATCATAGCGACCGGGTACGCGGACGTCCTACTGAGCCGAGCGCTCAGGAAGTACGGTCCCGACCAGAAGATCGAGTTCCC
This sequence comes from uncultured Thermoplasmata archaeon, assembly GCA_964535775.1. Taxonomy (GTDB): domain Archaea; phylum Thermoplasmatota; class Thermoplasmata; order UBA10834; family UBA10834; genus COMBO-56-21. Next base: position 8,784 of record CAZHTV010000049.1, read on the forward strand.
GGAGACGGGCTACCAGCTCCCGAGCCTGTTCGCGTGGCTGGGAAGGGACTGCACGCGCCTAGGCGACCTGCCCATGCTCCTCGGCGAGGCGAGGGGCAAGATAAGAGAGGAGCCTACCTTCGAGGCGGCTGTCGCCTCCGGGGAGGCGACCATGATCGCGGCCGAGATAGTCGAGGCGCTGAAGTACATCGAGACCCAGACGCCCTACGAGGGCACCATGTACTGCGGCTTCGTCCCGGACAGGATACTGAGGCAGCTCGGCATCGCGTTCGTCGACGACACGATCCCCGGAGCGGCGGTGTTCGTCGGCCGCGCTAGCGACCCGAAGAAGCTCGCGGCCATGATCAGGGACTGCCAGAACAAGGGCATGCTCATAATCGCCACATACGACATCATCAAGCAGCTCAAGGACGAGAACATCTCGATGGGCCTGGACCGGATGCTCTATCCCGTGGGCGAGTTCACGCAGGCCATACACGGCCTCAACTTCGCCATCAGGGCAGCGCTCTCCTTCGGCGGCATCCAGAAGGGCGACCGCGAGGGGCTGTACAACTACCTCTGCAAGAGGCCCAAGGTGTTCGTCCTGCAGCTCGGGCCGCTCGACTTCATCAAGGTGGCCGCGGAGTTCGCAGTCATGTTCAATGGCTCGCCCACGATCACCGACCAGGATGTCGAGCCGATCCCGGACAAGTACGTTGTCCAGAAGAACATGGACGAGATGATCGCGACCGCCATCGAGGTCAGGGGCTGCAGGATAAAGCTGGGCGCCATCAGCCTCCCGGTGCCCTACGGCCCGGCCTTCGAGGGTGAGACGATCCGCCGGCCGGACATGTACATAGAGGCCGGCGGCCCGTCCAAGACGCTCGCGTTCGAGCTGCTCAGGATGCGCGGCCCTGAGGAGGTCGCGGACGGCAAGGTGACGCTGATAGGCAAGGACGTTGACGAGATGCCCGAGGGCGGCTCGACGCCCCTGGGCATAATAGTGCATGTCTACGGCAAGAACATGCAGTCGGACTTCGAGCCCGTGCTGGAGCGCAGGTTCCACCAGTTCATCAACTTCGCGGAGGGCGGGTGGCACACCGGCCAGAGGAACCTCCTCTGGGTGAGGCTGGGCAAGTCCGCCTTCAAGAACGGGCTGAGGCTGAAGCACTTCGGGGAGATACTCGTCACGAAGCTCAAGCAGGAGTTCGGGGCGATAGTCTCCAAGGTCGAGGTCGCTATCATCACGGACGAGGCTGAGCTGAGGAAGCACCTCGACGAGGCGAAGGCGGCCTACGCGGAGAGGGATGCGAGGATAGCGACCCTGACGGACGAGAACGTGGATATCTTCTACACATGCACCCTGTGCCAGAGCTTCGCCCCTGGGCATGTGTGCATTGTCACGCCCGAGCGGCTCGGCCTGTGCGGGGCGATCAACTGGCTGGATGCGAAAGCCTCCTTCCAGATAGCCCCCACGGGCCCGAACAGTCCCGTGCCCAAGAAGGAGACCATAGACGCCGTCAAAGGCCAGTGGACGGGCGTCAACGAGGCCGTCGCGGAGAAGACTCACGGCAGGCTGCAGAAGTTCAGCGCATATACGATGGTCGAGGACCCGATGACGTCCTGCGGCTGCTTCGAGTGCATCGTCGGGATATCGCCCGACCTCCAGGGGGTCGTGGTGGTCAACCGCGAGTTCCCGGGCATGACGCCTCTCGGCATGACCTTCTCGACCTTGGCCGGCTCGATCGGGGGCGGGATACAGACCCCCGGGTTCATCGGGATAGGCAGGAAGTACCTGACCAGCAAGAAGTTCATCAGCGCCGACGGCGGCTTCCTTCGGATAGTCTGGATGCCGAAGGACCTCAAGGAAGCCATGAAGGACGACCTCAAGAAGCGCGCGGAGGAGGTCGGCATGCCGGATTTCGTGGACAAGATCGCGGACGAGACGGT
>CAZHTV010000050.1:0-105 GCA_964535775.1 uncultured Thermoplasmata archaeon
GCTTCGAGGTGTCCCCGACGGACAAGAAGTCCCTGAAGCTGGTCGCGATGACCGCGATGTCTGGAAAGGGCGTCGGCGGGGAGATCGAGCAGCTCGCTGAGATCG
>CAZHTV010000050.1:115-10585 GCA_964535775.1 uncultured Thermoplasmata archaeon
GGATGGCACGACCTCGGCCGTTGTGCTCGCAGGAGAACTCCTGAAGAGGTCGGAATCCCTGATCGAGGAGAACGTACACCCGACTGTCATCTCCAACGGGTTCAGGCTCGCGGCCAGCGAGGCTGTGAGGGTCCTGAAGGAGATGGGCTTCGAGGTGTCCCCGACGGACAAGAAGTCCCTGAAGCTGGTCGCGATGACCGCAATGTCTGGAAAGGGCGTCGGCGGGGAGATCGAGCTGCTCGCCGAGATCGCGGTGGATGCCGTCGCAGCCATCGCTGAGAAGGAGGACGGCAAGTACCGCGTGGACATAGACAACATCCAGGTCGAGAAGAAGCAGGGCGGCGCGATCTCCGACACGAAGCTGATCAAGGGGCTCATCCTCGACAAGGAGCGCGTCCACTCGAGGATGCCCAAGGCAGTGAAGAACGCAAAGATAGCCCTGGTTGACTCCGCCCTCGAGATCAAGAAGACCGAGGTAGAGGCGAAGATCCAGATCAAGGACCCGGCCCAGATGCAGCGGTTCCTCGACGAGGAGGAGACGACGCTGAGGGCAATGGTCGAGAAGGTCAAGAAGTCCGGTGCGACCGTGCTCATCTGCGAGAAGGGAATCGACGACCTCGCACAGCACTACCTGGCGAAGGAGAACATCTATGCCGTCAGGCGAGTGAAGAGGTCCGACATGGAGAAGCTGGCGAAGGCGACAAGCGGCAAGGTCGTCACCAATCTCGACGACCTGAAGGCCGGCGAGCTGGGCTTCGCAGAGCAGGTCGAGGAGATCAAGATCGCCGACTCCCAGATGACCTTCGTGACAGGCTGCAAGAACCCGAAGGCAGTCTCGGTCCTCATAAGGGGAGGCACCGAGCACGTCATTGACGAGGTCGAGAGATCCCTGCACGACGCTTTGAAGGTCGTCGGAGTCGCCACGGAGGACGGCATTGCGGTCCCAGGCGGAGGGGCTACCGAGATCGAACTCGCGCTGAGGCTCAGAGACTACGGTCAGTCTGTCGGAGGCCGCGAGCAGCTCGCCATCGAGGCGTTCGCAGAGGCCCTGGAGATCATCCCATGGACACTGGCTGAGAACGCTGGGATGGATGCCCTCGACGTCGTGATCGAACTCAAGAACGCCCACTCTAGGAAGACCGGCAAGAACTTCGGCGTCAACGTGCTGCAGAACAAGGTCTCGGACATGGTGTCCGCCAAGGTACTGGAGCCTCTGAGGGTGAAGACTCAGGCGATCCAGTCGGCGACCGAGGTCGCGTCGATGATCCTGAGGATAGACGACGTCATCGCAGCGAGGAAGATGAGCCCGCCAGCTGGGCCGCCTGGAGGCGGAATGGGCGGCATGGGTGGAATGCCACCGGGAATGATGTAAACCCCTTTTCGCCTTCTTCTTCTCTTTTGTTTTCCGTGCATTTTTCTGCCCTCGGAATGCTACGACGCGGTAATTTTATTCATATGTTGTTATCTATGTCGTTGTCCGTAAATATATTAGTTCATTCATAATAGTACCAATGTTCACACAAATAAAAACCTTTATATGCCTTGGATCAGCATGCCCTTCTCCAAGGGGATGAGGGAGATGGCCCCAAAGAATGTCGAATCTGGTTATGGACTGGCGTTCGAGTCGTCTGGAGCGATTGCGGAGCTGTTGAAGTCCGCCTCTCATCCGTCGAGGGTCCAGATACTCGCAGTTGCACTGAGGGAAGAGGGGGATTTCGGCCACATGATGCGCTTGACGAACCTGTCGAAGACCGCTTTGGCCAATCACTTGGCGCAACTCGTGGATAATGGTCTCATGCGGAGGCTCTCCAGAGGCAAGTATGGCCTGACCCCAGATGGGCGCCAGCTCCTCTCGGCAGCGTTCTCAACGTACCGCAGCTCAGCGAAGCGCGTCGCCAACGAGAAGGAGATCGTGCGTCAGAGCTACAGCCGTGCTTTCGGGGGTGCCAGCAAGGCTGATAAAGCCGAGATCTCATCGCCGGCCACTTACCAGTCATGCTGGCTCTCACTCCTGGGGTCGGTCGCAGGGTCTCTGACAGCCCTGGGCAGAAGCCGCACAGTCGTCGATGTGGGAGGGTATTCCGGATACTCGTTTCTGATCAACGTGTCCAGGGGCGAAACCTGCCCCTCTGGCCCGACCGCGCTTCACATCAAGACCTTCCTTCGGGTCCTAGACGCCATCCAGTCGTTGGGCTGGCGTATCCAGAACTTCGAGTATCCACACAGCTACCCGGGTGGACCAGGTGGTCCCACTCCCGAGGAGCTCGGGGTTGTCAAAGGCCTGTTCGAGCGGATAAGGAAGGAGGTCGACCGGCATGACCGGCCGGTCGTTCTGTATGGTCTGGCAGCGCCGGAATACGGCATAGTGCGCGGATACGAAGGCGAATCGTATCTCGTCAGCACCTTCAGGAGCCTGAAGAATCCGGGTGTCCCCGAGGAGCCCGTCCCATACCAGGACCTGAATGCCCCTGGCTGCGTAGACGCTCTGTTCTTCCAAGAGAAGGTGAAGGTGAGTCCATCGAGAGCCCGAAAGGACGCCCTGGCGAGGGCGCTCGAGTTCGCCGAAGGAGACGTCGACATGCAGAAGAACTACGTGTCTGGTCCACCTGCTCTTGAGGAGTGGGCAAGGGTGCTCGAGGAGATCCCTCAGGAAGCCCAGAACTACATGGGGAACAGCTACGTCGGCGCGTGCGTCCAGGAGGGACGGTACATCTCTTCTGAGTTCCTCAGGGGCTTGTCCAAGAAGGTCCAGCTTGGCCAATCCAGGCATCTCCTGAAGGCCTCGGTCCGCTATTCAAACGGCGCGCGCGCTCTTGCCGGATTCACCAAGCTCTTTCCTTTCCGGTTCGAGGGCAAGATGCCGGCCGCGAAGCGGAGACGGGGGGCAGCCATGCTTCGGGAAGCGATGTCCCACGAAGAGAAGGCCATCCAGTACCTAAGAAGGGTGGCATAGTCCAGCCTTCAGAGATTCATGCGCGGCCGAGGTCCTCCTTCGCCGCCTCGATTTCAACCGGGGTGTCCCTTTTCGTAACTCAACTCAGAGTTGTATGCCTATGATGTATAATAGAGATGCAATAATCAATATCTAGTATATTCGTAAATCATTGAGCGTTACGGATTCCGGCGCCTAATGCAAGGTCCAGCGCTCTCGAGGTAGCTTGGTGGCAATCACCAAAGCATTCTAATTCTTTGACGGCCAGACAGCAGCCAGATCATGTAAATCGCGTGTCCATCTGAACGCTTCTCTATGGCGATCGGCATTCTGTCGCTGGGCCGCGCGCGCCACAAGAGAGGTCATAGCGTGCCATGTAATAGCATGACAATCCGCGGGTCCATGCTATCTTATGACACGGCGTCCGACGGCGGCGGACGATATTATAGCACCAGTCGTCATATTTAGATGTAAAAATTATAGAGGGTAGAATTGTATATCTGTATGCTAAAAATAGACTCTGCGCATTGCCCCCTACGGGGGCAAGGAGGTGTCCGAGCTCACGGAACTTGTTTTTCTCGAGTGAATCCAAGGGGTTTTCAGCAGATCTAGCCAATCAATGCTAACATGTAGCACGGTTTGAGAGCGTTTCCAGCGCTGGGTGAAGGTGCCTGGAGTGTCTTGTTCCGGAAAACGGCAACAAATAGGGTATAAGGCGACGCTTTTAGGGGGGTTTCCGAAGGGGACAAGCAGCGAAGGGCACTTTGGGGCAAAAATGCGACATTTTTATATATGGAAAAACCGATGCTTTGTCGGACATTCGTCCGAAGACGAAGGGATGGGAAATCAGCATGCGCAAGTATCTCAAGCAGGATGAGCTAAAGGGCCTGCTCGAGGCACCAAAGCGAATGAGAGATCGTCTCATAATCAAACTTCTCTACGAAACGGGGATGAGAGTCGGGGAGCTCTGCTCCTTGACAATTGGTGACGTGGACCTGGATTCCTCCGAGATCACCATACAGGAGGCCAAGCGCCACAGAGAGGGCAGGAAGGTCCCGCTCGTGAACAGTTGGACCAAGACCATGCTCAGGGACTACATCGGCACGAGGAAGATCAGGAAGGACCCCCTCTTCATTTCTAACAAGCGCGGTCCGCTGTCGAGAAGACAGGTGGAGAGGCTGATCTGGAACTACGGGGAGACGATAGGTCTGGACAAGGACAAGAGGCATCCCCACGTTCTCCGGCACACCCATGCGGTCCATGCGCTCAAGTCAGGCATTGATCTGAGGACCTTGCAGCAGAACCTGGGACACTCCAGCATAGAGGTCACCGCGATCTACCTGACAATGGACATCGATGATCGCAAGGAGGAGTACTCGAAGCATCCTCTCCCTGGAATGCTCGAGGTCGAAGCGGCATCGCACAACGATTCGCGGAATGGGCATACAGCAGACGATATCTCCCTCCCCGCTTCGCACACGAACTCGTTCGTGCTCTCAGATGATGTATAGTTGAGAACTCAACTTATCAATCACAAACATTTTCCTAGTTTACTATTATATCTGTAGTTGTTACAAGGCCGAGGGCTCTCGAGTTTCGGCACACTTTCTTCCCTGCTCATGACTATTCTATAATACGGGAGCGCCTCATTCGGTTCTGGATGCAGGACGAGTGGACCGAGAAGTACAGGCCCAGATCTCTGGACGATGTCGTAGGTAATGAGGCTGCGATCAGAACGATCAGGCGATGGGCGGAGTCCTGGAAGAAGGGGGCACCGCGTCTGAAAGCGCTTGTGCTGCGGGGTGAGCCGGGCATTGGCAAGACGAGTGCAGCCATCGCTCTGGCGAACGACATGGGTTGGGACTTCATCGAGATGAACGCATCCGACCACAGGAATGCCACGTCGATCAACAGGGTTGCGGGGGCCGGTTCCCGAGCACAGACCTTCACGTCGGATGGCGAGTTCCTCTCTTCATATGAGGGCCGCAGGAAGCTGGTGATACTCGACGAGGCGGACAATCTGTTCGGCAGAGAGGACTTCGGCGGGGCGAAGGCCATCGTCGAGACAATCAGGGGTTCCGGGCATCCGATCATCTTGATAGTCAATGATTACCGCGAGCTGACCAGGAAGGCCTCGGCCATCAAGACCTTGGCTGACAAGGCCGACTTCCGGCGTCTGGATATCGGATCCGTCATCAAGGTACTCAAAGCGATCTCAGAGGCAGAAGGGGTTTCGTTGGAAAGCGACGTCCTCGCAAGGATCTCGGAGAACTGCGGAGGGGACCTGAGGGCGGCGATAAACGACCTTCAGATGTTGGCCGAGGGAAGGACCGAAATCTTGACAACCCACTTCGAATCGGTTGGCAAGAGGAACCAGGAGAGAGAACTGGATTCCGCCCTGAGAGCGATGTTCGGGGCCACGACGCTCAGAGAGGCGAGGGACGCCACCCTCGATCTCGACCGCGACCCGGACGAGCTGTCCAAGTGGATCGAGGAGAGCATCCCGGTCGAGTTCAAGCACACCGCGGACATGGCGGGAGCCTTTGATGCTCTCTCGAAGTCGGATATCTATCTGGGCTGGACCAGGAGACGCCAGCACTATGGACTCTGGTCCTATGCCAGGGAGCTGATGACTGGAGGGGTCGCCCTGTCGAGGAAGAAGGGGCCGAGGCCTTCGGTGTACAGATACGGCTTCCCGGGGTACTTCATATTGATGTCCAGGGCCAAGGGACGGCGGGCTGCGAGAGATTCCCTGGCCTCCAAGCTGCAGGAACATCTTCACACCTCCAAGCGCTGCGCGAATGAGTCAATGCTCCCATATCTCGCTGCGCTGGTGAGGAACGATTCTGAGCTGCTCCTGAGGATGACTGCCGAGTTCGGGTTCGATGATGGGGATGTCGCCTACCTCCTCGGGGTCGAGCCCGATTCCAAACGCGTCCAGGATGTTCTTTCGGAGGCCAAGGGAACGAACGGTTCCGAGCCTCTTGCACCGAAGAAGAAGGAGAGGCCGCCCCGACGGTCGAAGGGGTTGAGCGGGTTCTGAGGCGAGTGACTTGGACAGAGGGACGAAGGAGCTCCTGGAGAGGCAGCAGTACCGCATAGTGGGTGAGAGCGGCGCAGTCAAGCTCTGCCATTGGATGCGTCAGAAGCTGCTCTACGGCAGGCCCTGCTACAAGGAGGACTTCTACGGAATCCAGTCGCACCGCTGTCTCCAGATGACGCCAGCGGTCAACGTGTGCAACCACAAGTGCCTTTTCTGCTGGCGCTACCACGGCATGACCGACTTCGGGACGTCCAAACGCGCCGGACCAGAGGAGCTCCTGGAGGGCTGTCTGCGGGAGCAGAGGTCTTTGGTCTCGGGTTTCAAGGGAGACCCCAGATGCGACCCGGAGGCCTGGAAGGAGGCCAGGGAGCCAAACCAGGTGGCGATATCCCTCTCGGGTGAGCCGACGCTCTACCCCGAGCTCGGGGAGTTCATAGCCCTGTGCAAGCGCAGGGGCATGACCACATTCCTCGTCACCAACGGCTCCTTGCCCAAAGCCCTGGCCAGCCTGGACCCGCTGCCCACGCAGCTCTACGTCACGGTCGCGGCCCCCAACCCCTCCGTCTACGAGAGGCTCTGCGTGCCCCAGTTCCCGAGAGCCTGGAACAACCTGATGGAGACCCTGAGGCTGCTCCCTTCGCTGGGCACGAGGACTGTCATCCGGCACACTCTGGTCCAGGGGCACAACCTCGGCTGGGAGGACGAGTATGCGAAGCTCGACGAGATCGCCGAGGCGGACTTCATAGAGCCCAAGGGGTATGTCTTCGTCGGCGACTCCCGCACAAGGATGACTATCGACAACATGCCCTCGCATTCCGCTGTCAGGGAATTCTCCGCCCGCCTGGGGGAGTTGCTTTCACTCGACATGCTCAGAGAACGAGAGGACAGCCGCGTCGTCCTTCTCGGCAAGAAGGGGGCGAGGCTGCGCGTGAGCCCGTGAGAATCACTTCAGCCTGATCGTCTCGAGGTTCATCGGGGCCCTCGTCTCGATGCCGAACTTCTTGTACAGGGTGCTCGCGAGGTCCGAGCACTTGAAATCCTCCCCGTGGCATATTATGATCCTCTCAGGCCTGGGCTCCAGAGTGCTGACGTAGTTCACGAGCTGGCGCCTGTCTGAGTGTCCGGAGAAGCCGTCCACAGTCTCGATGTCCATCTTCATGTGGAGCGTCAAGGGCTTGCCCCTGTCGTTCAGGGTTATGTCGCTCCAGCCCTTCTGTAGCTTCCTGCCCATCGTACCCTCGGCCTGGTAGCCGACGAACGCTATCGTGTTCAGCTCGTTGTCGCACCAGGCCTTGAAGTACTCCATGACAGGGCCGCCGTTCATCATGCCGCTCGTAGCGAGCACTATGCACGGTTCAGGGTCGTGGCAGATGGTCTCCCTCATGTCCGCGCTGTCCACTCTCTTGAAGATCTCGGACAGGAATGGGTTCTCGCCCATCTGGAATATCTGCGTCCTGAGCTGGCTGTTGAGGTACTCGGGGTAGGCCGTGTGTATGGCGGTCGCCTCCCATATCATGCCGTCCAGATACACCGGGACTTTGGGCACCTGGTGGTTCCTGATCTGATCCTCGAGGACCAGCATGACCTCCTGTGACCTCCCGACCGCGAACACGGGTATCAGGAGCTTGCCCCCTCTGGATATCGTGGCGCGGACTATCTCCTTGATCTGGTTCCCCGCCTCCTGCCTGCTGGGCTGCATGTCGTGGTACCCGCCGTATGTGGACTCGATCACCAGCGTCTCCAGCCTGGGGAACTTGTTCACCGAGGCGTTGAACAGCCAGGACTTCTCGAACTTGATGTCTCCCGAGAACGCGATGTTGTAGAGCCCGTCGCCGACATGGAAGTGGGCGATGGATGAGCCCAGGATGTGTCCCGCGTTCTGGAAGGTCAGGCGCATATCCGGGGATATGTCGGTGGTCTCCCCATACTTCAGGGGTATGCAGTGCATCACCGCGTCCCTGATGTGCGAGGACTCATAGGGCGCCTTCTTGGCCTCCCCGACGGCGACCTTGATGAAGTCGACCTGCAGGAGCGACATGAGGTCTCTGGTGGGCGTGGTGCAGTAGACCGGCCCCTCATAGCCATACTTGAAGAGCACAGGCACGAGCCCGGCGTGGTCCAGGTGTGCATGCGTCACGACGACCGCGTCGATCGACTCCATGGGCATGAGCTCAGGGGCACTCAGGTACGGCGTTGAGCCGTTGTCGCCAGAGACAGCGACTCCGACGTCGATCATGATCTTGCTCTCCCGGGTCATCAGCAGGGAGCAGCTCCTGCCGACCTCCCTGAAGCCTCCCAGAGAGGTCAACCTGAGCCAGGTCTCGTCGTTCATGCGCGGGCGCATGAGCCTCTTGCCAACCTTCCTCAGGAACTCCTTCCTCTCGTCCTGGTTCTTCCTGAGGTACTGCCTGATCTCGCTGACGGTCTTCGACGGTATCGGAGGCGCCCTCACCACCTTGGGGGCCCAGCCGATGTCCTTCTTGATCTCGTTGAGCACCGCGCCGTGCTTGCCGATGACGAGCCCAGGAGAGATCGCCTCGATGGTGACCTCGCCGGTGTCGTCATCGAAGTAGATATTGGTTATCTTCGCCTCTTCCGGGATGATCTTCCTGATCCGCTCCTCCGCGCTCTCGGTCGACGCGAGCATCTCAGGGTCGGGCCGAATCGCCACCCTCCTCCGGAGGCTCTGTGCGAGCTGTCGGACCAGGTCGTTGTTGTGCGCGAACTCCTCGAGGTTCTTGGTGTATATGACTATCACTGGACCCTCGAAGTCTATGTCCGTAACCTCTATTCTCGAGGGGATTATCTTCTTGACTGCTTCTCTCGCGTCGTCAAGAACCTTCTCTATGCCCATCTCTTTCACTCGTCTCGGTTGAATACTCCGCTTTCAGAAACGCGGATATGTTGTTGCGTGTAAATCAGGCCAGCTTGAGCTTTGACAGCCGCCTCTGGATCTCCTTGTCGTCCATGGCGCTGAAACCTTCCTTCGTTATCGACGCGACGGAGTATCCGTCGCCCGACGCGGAGTCCCTCTTCATGGCCGCGTGAAGGGATCGGATCGCCAGATCTATCCCGTCGCTCAGACTCATGCCCTTCTGGTAATGGTCCTCGAGGACGCCGTATACATACGGGGAGCCTGAGCCCGTTGTCACATAATCATCGGGTATGGCGCCACCGACCATGTCGAGGGCATACACGTGCGGCCCGTCCCTGTCGATGCCGCCCAGGATCAGGCCGACCCAGTATGGATAGAACCTGCTGCCCGCGAGTATGTTGGAGGTGAGGGTCGCCGCGGACTTCATGCTCATCGGCTGGCCCCTCTTGAGCTTGTACAGCTCCACCTCGGCAGTTATGTACCTCGCGAGCGTCTGAGCGTCTCCGACGACGCCCGCGACGGTAAGGCCTATGTTGTCATCGATCTTGAAGAGCTTCTGAGTGGTCTTGTGCGCTATGAGGGTGCCCATCGTGGCCCTCCGCTCAGTCGCCATCACGACACCATCCTGGCAGACCAATCCTATGGTCGTCGTACCCTTCTTGACTTCCTCAATATCCGTCATGAATGAACACCATCGCCGAAAATATGCCAGCTAAAAGGCGTTGTTGAAAGAATCCCTATGCCAGTATATTAATGTTTGTCCTCAAAGCCCGATAGTGCCCCAAAAGCGCATACTGACTGCAGGGGCAACATTTATGAACGATGCGCTCCAATGATAATCCGAGATGGGTAGCATATAAGTCCCTTCCAAGTATGCACGCAACCTTGATAGGACACCGTGCTCCGAAAGGAAAAACCGGAAGGGCCTTGCGTCAGGAACACAATTGCCTGCCCATCTCCCTTCTCCCAGCACAACGATAAATATCCATCAGAGGCATCTGCACACTCAGAGCTGGTGGATTCAGTGAAGATCCTTGTCGTAGACGACTCCGAAGCGTTCAGGAAGATCATGATCGAGCTCCTCGTCAAGGTCGGGTTCCACGAAGTCGTGGAAGCCAGGGACTACGACGAGGCCGTGAAGGTCTTCAGCGCGGAGCGGCCTGACATCTGCTTCGTCGACATGATCCTCCCAGGCAGGTCTGGCGTTGAGCTCACAAAAGCCCTCAAAGGGGTCGACCCGAAGGCCACCATAATAGCCATGAGCTCCATAATCAACAAGAAGATGATCAGGGAGAGCATGGAGGTCGGGGCGAAGGATTTCCTGCTGAAGCCTACGAACGAGATCGCCCTGAGCTCTGTGCTGACGATGTGGAGTGATTAGATGGGGTTGTTCTCCAGGAAGGCCAAGCCACGCGGACCGGACGGAGAGGCCGGCCTGGGGATCACGAGGAAGTACGTCCTGCAGCCCGGGAGGTCGTATGTCGTCCAGGAGGCCCCGCCGAATATCAGCTTCGACGCGTTCGTCAACATCGTGTCCACGACGGGCGCCGACGGCAAGAGGGCCGTCGGACTGGCGATCAGCAGGCAGCACCCGGAGCTGATCCGCGACAAGTACGGCCT
>CAZHTV010000051.1:0-9980 GCA_964535775.1 uncultured Thermoplasmata archaeon
TCTGCCCGTACGGCGCGCTGAGGAAGAACGAGAAGGGCTTCGCGGAGGTCATAGTAGCGGCGTGCAAGGGCTGCGGGTGCTGCGGCGCCACGTGCCCCGAGGGTGCGATCACCATGACCAACTACACGGACGCCCAGCTGCTGGCGGAGGCCAAGGCGGCCCTCCAGGAGGGGGTGTGAGCCATGGCCGAACACGCGCAGCACAAGATACACGAGATGAAGCCCGAGGGGCCCAAGGTGTGGGAGCCCAAGATCCTGGGATTCCTGTGCAACTGGTGCTCGTACGCGGGAGCGGACCTCTGCGGCGTCAGCAGGTACCAATACCCGACCAACGTCAGGGCGGTCAGGGTCATGTGCTCAACCAGGATCAGCCCGCACCTCGTCCTCGACCTGTTCGAGGCTGGGGCGGACGGCGTGCTGATCGGGGGCTGTCACCTGAACGACTGCCACTACATAACCGGGAACTTCTACACGGAGAAGAGGGTCCGGCTGATGAAGAAGCTCATAGAGGACGCTGGCATGGAGCCCGAGAGGCTGAGGCTCGAGTGGGTTTCCGCCTCGGAGGGCGAGAAATTCTCCAAGATCGTCACCGAGTTCACCGAGCAGGTCAGGAAGCTCGGCCCGAGCAAGGTGAAGAAGGATGCGATTGCGAAGGCCAAGATATCCGCCGCCGACGACGCATCCGAGACCTTCAGGCTCAAGGCGCTCGTGGGGAAGGAGCTGAACCTCGAGAAGCAGGGCAACGTCTACGGCCAGAAGCTGGACCAGACGGAGTTGGAGAAGCTCATAGATGCGGCCACGAAGGACGAGTTCGAGAGGTCCCTGATCCTGGAGCTGTCGAGCGGTAAGCCGCGCTCCGTCAAGGAGCTGGGTAAGATCATGGACGTCCCGACGGACAAGGTCCTGAGGCACATAGTAGTGCTGAGGCAGAAGAACCTCATAGCGATGGACCACCCGGAGGGGTTCACGCCAACATACAGGACCATAGAGATCGGGGGTGAGCAGTGATGGCGGCGACTGACAAGATCGGCGCGGTCATGGTCGTGGGAGGCGGCATCGCGGGGATGCAGTCCGCCCTGGACCTGGCCGATTCGGGATACAAGGTCTACCTGGTCGAGAAGGAGCCGAGCATAGGCGGCACGATGGCCCAGCTGGACAAGACCTTCCCGACGAACGACTGCGCCATGTGCATAATGGCCCCGAAGCTCGTCGCGACGGGCAGGCACCACAACATCGACCTGATAACCAATGCGGAAGTGGCGATCGTGGACGGCGAGGCGGGCAACTTCACCGTCACGGTGAAGCAGAAGTCCTTCAGGGTCGACCCGACGAAGTGCACAGGCTGCGGCAGCTGCGCCCAGAAGTGCCCTGTCGAGGCGCCGAACGAGTATGACGAGAACACGAAGGTCAGGAAGGCCATCTACGTCAGGTACCCGCAGGCGGTGCCGCTCGTATACTCCATAGACCAGGAGAGGTGCATCGGTTGCGGCATATGCGCCGAGGAGTGCAAGGCCAAGGCGGTCGAATACGACCAGAAGGACAAGGTCCTGGAGATCAAGGTCGGCTCAATCATACTCGCGCCCGGGTTCGACGAGTTCAACGCGCGCCTGAAGACCGAGTACGGGTACGGCGTGTTCAAGAACGTGGTAACGAGCATCGAGTTCGAGAGGATCATGTCCGCCACGGGGCCGTACATGGGCACCATCCTTAGGCCCTCGGACGGGGACATACCCGCGAAGATAGCTTTCATACAGTGCGTCGGCTCGAGGGACGAGCACTGCGGGAACGAGTACTGCTCGAGCGTGTGCTGCATGTACGCCATGAAGGAGGCAGTCATAGCGAAGGAGCACACCTCCCAGGTCAGTCCGACCATATTCTTCATGGACATGAGGGCCTTCGGGAAGGAGTTCGACGAGTACTACAACCGCGCGGAGAAGGACTACGGCGTCAGGTTCGTGAGGTCGAGGGTGGCCGCGATATCGGAGGACCCGGAGACGAAGAACCTCATACTGAAGTACGTCGCGGACAACGAGCCCAAGGAGGAGGAGTTCAGCATGGTCGTCCTGTCGGTGGGCCTGAGACCTCCGGCGGACGCTGAGAATCTCTCGAGGGTGATGAAGTTCAGGCTCAACGACGACGGGTTCGCTTTGACGGGCGCGTTCACGCCCGTGGAGACCTCAAGGCCGGGCATATATGTCGCGGGCGCGTTCTCGTCGCCCAAGGACATCCCGATGACCGTCGCGGAGGCCTCGGGGGCGGCCGCGAAGGCCTCGACAGTGATATCCTCGGCCAGGGACACCCTGGTGACCAAGAAGGAGTACCCTGCCGAGATGAACGTCGAGGGGCAGGAGCCGAGGATAGGCGTGTTCGTGTGCCACTGCGGGGTCAACATCGGCGGCGTCGTGAAGGTCAAGGAGGTCATGGATTACGCCAAGTCCCTCCCCAACGTCATCGTCGCAGAGGAGAACCTCTACACCTGCTCCCAGGACACGCAGGAGAGGATAAAGCAGAAGATCGCGGAGAACAAGCTCAACAGGGTCGTGGTCGCGAGCTGCACGCCCAGAACGCACGAACCGCTCTTCCAGAACACCATCAGGGAGGCCGGGCTCAACGCCTACCTGTTCGAGATGGCGAACATCCGGGACCAGTGCTCCTGGATACACATGCACGAACCGAAGGCGGCCACTAAGAAGTCCAAGGACCTCGTCAGGATGGCCGTCGCGAAGGCGAGGCTGCTGGAGCCGCTCGAGAACCTGACGCTGAAGGTCAACCAGGCCGCCGTGGTCGTGGGAGGCGGCGTGGCAGGCATGACCGCCGCGCTCGAGATCGCCAGGCAGGGCTTCACGGTGCACCTGATAGAGAAGGAGAAGCAGCTGGGGGGCAACGCGCTCAAGCTGCACTACCTGCCGTCCGGAGACGACCCGACCGCGTTCGTGAAGAACCTGGAGAAGCAGGTCACATCGAACCCGAACATAACCGTCCACACTGGCGCGAAGATAAAGAACATAGACGGGTACGTCGGGAACTTCAAGACGACGCTCGAGGGCGGCCAGGAGATGGAGCACGGGATAGTCATACTCGCAATCGGAGGGCTGGAGTACAAGCCCGATGGCGAGTACCTGTACGGCAAGAACAAGAACGTCATGACCCTGCTCGAGTTCAAGGACGAACTCCACAAGGGGGGCGCGAAGGGGAACGAGTACGTGTTCATCCAGTGCGTCGGCTCGAGGGAGGAGGGACACCCGAACTGCTCCAGGGTGTGCTGCACGGGCACGATGACCGCAGCGATAGAGATCAAGAAGAGGGACCCGAAGGCGAAGGTCTTCGTCCTGTACAGGGACATCAGGACCTACGGGTTCAGGGAGAAGTACTACAAGGAGGCTGCGAGGCTCGGCGTGACCTTCATCAGGTTCGACGACGACGTGAAGCCGAAGGTCGAGGAGAAGGCCGGCAAGATCGAGGTCATGGTAAAGGACGAGGACACCAGCAAGGAGATAGTCCTCAGACCCGACTACCTCGTACTTGCGGCCGGCACGAGGCCGCAGCCCGATGCGGGAGAGCTCGCTCCGATGTGCAAGGTCCCCCAGACCAAGGAGGGCTTCTTCCTCGAGGCGCACATGAAGCTGAGGCCGGTCGACTTCGCCACCGAGGGCATATACCTCGCGGGCCTGGCGCACGGCCCCAAGTTCATAGACGAGAGCATCTCCCAGGCCCTGGGCGCGGTCGCGAGGGCGGGCACTGTCCTGTCCAAGACCGAGCTGGAGGCCGAGGGGATAGTCGCGAGGATCGATGAGAGCCTGTGCGACGGGTGCGGGATATGCGTTCCGACATGCGAGTACAAGGCGCTCGAGGTGGTGCCTGACAAGAAGGACCCGAAGAAGAAGCTCGTCGAGGTCAACGTCGGCCTGTGCAAGGGGTGTGGCGCGTGCGTGGGCTCGTGCCCGGCAGGTGCCCTGACCCAGATGGGCTACAGTGACGAGCAGATCTACGCGATGATAGATGCCATGTTCGAAGAGGAGAAACCCAAGCAGGAGGTGAACCAGAATGAGCACTGAGGCCGCGCAGACGGCCGCCCCGCACGACGAGGGCGGCAGGTTCGACCCGAAACTGTTGGTGTTCTGCTGCAACTGGTGCTCCTACGCGGGAGCGGACCTGGCGGGAGTCAGCAGGCTGCAGATGCCCCCGAACTTCAGGGTGATCAGGGTCATGTGCTCCGCCAGAGTCGACCCCGAGTTCGTCCTGAGGGCGTTCCAGAAGGGCGCGGACGGGGTGCTCGTGGCTGGCTGCCACCCGGCCGACTGCCACTACATCGGGGGCAACTACAGGACCCGCAGGAGGATCGCCCTGCTCAAGATGCTCATACAGCAGTTCGGGTTCGACCCCGACAGGCTGAAGCTCGAGTGGGTGTCGGCAGGAGAAGGCGAGAAGTTCCAGAAGACCATCGTCGAGTTCACTAACACTGTCAAGGAACTCGGGCCCTCACCCTACAGAGGTGGTGTATGAGATGTCCTTGAGGGAGGCCAGGGTGCGAGCGGCCCTCAGGACTCTCGAGGGTGAGAGGATCAGGTGGCTCCTGGGCAAGAAGGGGTCCCTGACCAGCAGCGGCAACGTCTTCGGCGAGGTCATCACGGAGCCGAGGTATGACTTCATAGTCCAGAAGGCGGCCGCGGTCGAGCTCGAGAGGAACCTCCTGCTCCAGGAGATGGAGGAGGGACCGAGGACCGTCCACGAGCTGCACGACGCGACGGGCATAGCGAAGCCCGAGATCGTGAGGCACGTGATCGCACTTAGGAAGTGGAGGCTGGTAGAGCAGGTCGGCACGAAGGGCCAGTCGCCACAGTATATGGCTGCACCGAAGAAGAAAGAGGTGGACTGAACATGGCAGAGAAGATCAAGATAGCACAGTACTGGGGAGCGGGCTGCGGAGGCTGCGACGTCGCGCTCCTGGACATAGATGCCAAGATACTGGACGTGCACGCCATCGCCGACGTCGTCTTCTGGCCGATCGGCTTCGACGGGAAGCTGCACGACATAGAGAACATGCCCGACAAGTCCATAACCGTCAGCTTCTACAACGGGGCGATCAGGAACAGTGAGAACGAGCACATAGCCAAGGTCCTGAGGCAGAAGTCGGTCATCATGATCTCCTTCGGGTCGTGCGCGTGTTTCGGGGGGACGCCCGGGCTCGCCAACGTGACCAACAGGAAGGAGGTCTTCGAGACGGTGTACAAGAACACGGAGTCCACCGACAACCCGGACTTCGTCACGCCCCAGCCGACCCTCAAGGTCAAGGAGGGCGAGCTGGACCTGCCGGTGTTCTACGACACCGTGAAGACGCTGGACGAGGTCGTGGATGTGGACTACTTCATGCCTGGCTGTCCTCCCACGACCAATCTGATCGCGATGGCGGTCGACGCGGTCGTGAAGCACGTCAAGGAGGGGGCGCCGCTGCCCCCGAAGGGCGCGGTGATCGCGAGCGACAAGACCCTCTGCGACGAGTGCCCCAGGGAGAGGGTCGAGAAGGGCAGGAGGATCGAGAGGATCTACCAGGCCTACGAGATCACGCCCGACCCGAAGAAGTGCCTCCTGGACCAGGGCATCATATGCCTCGGACCAGCGACCAGGGCCGGATGCGGCGCGATGTGCCCGAACGCCCAGATGCCCTGCAGGGGCTGCATGGGCCCGACCAAGGCCGTCATGGAGCAGGGCGCGAGCATGCTGAGCGCGGTCTCCTCGCTGCTGAACATCACGGATTCGGAGTCAAAGTTAAGTGAGGAGCAGATCATGGAACTCATGATGCAGGTCAAGGACCCGCTTGGGACCTTCTATGCGTTCACGCTGCCGAAGTCGGCGCTGAAGCGGGTCGTGACCGAGAGGAAGAAGAAGGGGTGATCACCGATGGCTGGACCTATCATCAACGACACGACGACGAAGACGAAGGAGAAGAAGATCACGATCGACCCCATAACCAGGCTCGAGGGGCACGGCAAGATCGCGATATTCCTGAACGACCAGGGCAACGTGGAGAACGCCTACATGCAGATACCCGAGCTGAGGGGCTTCGAGAGGTTCTGCATAGGCAGGCACGTCATGGAGCTGCCGGTGCTGACAAACAGGCTCTGCGGCGTCTGTCCCGCGGCGCACCACATCGCGTCCACCAAGACGCTCGACGCGGTGTTCGACGCGAAGCCGACCGAGACGGCCAAGAAGCTGAGGGAGCTGTTCTACATGGGGCAGTACACCCACAGCCACATAGCGCACTTCTACGCGCTCGCGGCCCCCGACTTCGTGCTCGGGCCGTCCGCGCCCGCGAGCAAGAGGAACATATTGGGCGTGGTGGACGCGGTCGGCGTCCCGATCGGCGCCGAGGTCATCAAGCACCGGTCCCACGGCCAGAAGGTCCAGGAGATCATAGGCGGGAGGGCCACGCATCCCGTCTTCGGGCTCCCGGGAGGCGTCTCGAAGCAGATCAGCCCCGAGGAGCAGGCACAGCTAGAGGAGATGGCCAAGTCGTGCGTCGAGTTCGGCAAGTTCACCATCAAGCTGTTCCACGACGTGGTGCTCGCGAACAAGGACTACCTCGGCCTGATACTGAACCAGGACGCGTACTACCTCGAGACCTACTACATGGGCATGGTCGACAAGGACAACAAGAGCAACTTCTACGACGGCGACATCCGCGTGGTCGACCAGACCGGCAAAGAGGTCGTGAAGTTCAAGCCGAGCGAGTACCTGGACGTCATCTCAGAGCACGTCGAGCCCTGGACCTACATGAAGATGCCCTACCTGAAGAAGGTGGGCTGGAAGGGCTTCGTGACCGGCCCGCAGAGCGGCATATACAGGGTAGGACCCCTCGGAAGGATCAACGTCTGCACCGGCTACACGACACCACTGGCACAGGCCGAGTACGAGGTGTTCAGGAAGACAGTCAAAGACCTGGGCGTCACCGGGCCTGTGCACCACACGCTGGCCTTCCACTGGGCGAGGGTCATAGAGATCATGCACGCCGCCGAGAGGATGCTCGAGCTCGCGAGCGACAAGAGCATCATGAGCGACGACATCAGAGGACCCTACGGAGAGCCGAAGGAGGGCGTGGGCATATGCGAGGCGCCAAGGGGCACTCTCATACACCACTACGCCTCGGACAAGAACGGCCTCTGCACGAAGATCAACATGATCGTCGCGACGACCAACAACTACGCGGCCATGAACACCAGCGTGGTGCAGGCCGCGAAAGCGTTGATACACAACGGCGAGGTCTCGCCCGGGCTGCTGAACAAGGTCGAGATGGCCTTCAGGTGCTACGACCCGTGCAACTCCTGCGGCACGCACGCGCTCACGGGCGCGCCCGCGCTCGAGATAACCGTCAAGCGAAAGGACGGCTCGGTCGTCGAGACGCTGAGAAACTTCTGAAACTTCAGGTGAGGGGAGGCCCCCTCACACATCGTCTTTTCATCCAAGTCTTAATAATGGCCAAGGGATTGTGGAGGCTCATGCGAAGGCTCGTCCTCGGCGTCGGGAACCCCATACTCTCCGACGATGGCGTCGGGATCCACGTCGCGAGGGCGCTGAAGCTCCGGAACCTGCCCGGCGTGGAGGTCGAGGAGCTGCCCGCGAGCGGGCTAGAACTCTTGGACATGGTGCTCGACTTCGACAAGGTCATCATAGTCGATGCGATACAGACCAGGGGAGGCGTGCCCGGCCAGATACACGTACTCGAGGAGGCCGACTTCGAGAGGGCGGTGCACGGCTCCTCGCCCCACGGGATCAACATAGCCACTGCCTTGGCGATGGGCAGGAAGGTCGTGCCCGGGAGGATGCCGAAGGAGGTCGTCTACGTCGCCGTCGAGGCTGAGGACCTGGTCAACGTGAGCGAGCGGCTCACACCGAAGGTCGAGGCGGCGCTGCCGGATATCATAAGGCGTATCGAGAAAGAGCTTTCCTGATCCCTGTTGAGGAGGCTCAGCATATCCTGGGCACGGGGTCGCCTATGGGCGGCTCGATGACCCTCTTGCCTCCGGTGTGCGTCTCCATCATGACGCCCCTGACATCCTTGGTCGCCTCGCCCATGATCTTGGCCTTCCTGCCCTCAGGGAACCCCCTTATCGCCTTCAGGACCTGGTCCGCCAGCGCGGGCACGACGGCAATGATGACCTTGCCCTCGTTGCCTATCTCTAGCGGGTCGATCCCCAGCATCTCGCAGGCCGTGACCACGGGCCCGTCCATCGGGATGTCCTCCTCGCGTATCCTAAGGCCCACGTGTGACTTGTCCGCCCACTCGTTCAGGAGGTTCGAGACGCCTCCCCGGGTGGGGTCCTTCATGGCGCATACGCCTCCGACCTTCAGCGCAGCGGATATCATGTGGTTCAGGGGCGCGGCGTCGCTCTTGACCGAGGTCTCGAAACCATAGCCCTCCCTGGAAGAAAGGATCGCCACTCCGTGGTTGCCTATCGGTCCTGAAGCGATGAGGACGTCCCCGGAGGCGACCGCTGAGTCGTTGGGCCAGTTCCACTTGAATGGCCTGTTCTCCCTGATCCTCGCGACGTTGCCGTCGAGGTGCTCGGAGCGCTTGCCGATGCCGCTCGTGTTGATGAATATGCCGTCGGCGGCCTGCTTCTCGACTACCTTCGTGTCCCCCGTCACGACCCTCACGCCGGCCTTCTTGGAGGTCGAGTTGATACTGCGCATGATCTTGTGCAGGTCATCGCCCGAGAAACCTTCCTGGATGATCATAGCACATGAGAGGGCGACGGGGGCCGCACCCATCACCGCGAGGTCGTTGACGGTTCCTGCGACCGCTAGAGTGCCTATGTCTCCGCCCGGGAAGAATACCGGCTTGACCGTGTACGAATCCGTGGTGAACGCGATGCCGTCCACTATGGCCGCATCATCTAGCAGCGAGAGCGGTATCTCACCGAAGTCGTGGTCCAATTCCTTGAGGACGAACTCGCGGATGAACTCCTGCATCCGCTCGCCCCCGGCCCCTTGGGCCATGGATATCTTGGCCATCAGCAGCACCAGAACATCCAGCGTAGAGGCTGGTCGATAATAACCTTTTTGGCCGATGCCGAACCGGAGGCCAGATAGCCGCCTCAGGATACGTTGAATAGCCGAGACTGTCTTCTCCTGCTCCGACATGATATCGGGAGCCGTGCTATCGGGCGGGACGAGCAGCAGGATGGGCGAGGAGAAAGGCCTCATAAAGCTCGGGGGCATCCCGATGGTGTACTACGTCGCGAAGACCATGGAGCTCCTGGCGGACGAGGTCGTGGTTGCCGTCGCCCCTGGGATGGCGGAGCAGTACAGGCAGGTCCTCGGGAACGAGAAACGGGTAGTCGAGGACGAAGAGGCGTCGGCAGGGCCTCTGGCCGGGCTTGTGACGATACTGAGGGAGGCCAAGGGCGACTACGTGATGGTCAGCCCGTGCGACACGCCCTTTCTGAGGCTTGACATCTGCCAGGCGATCATCATGTTCGCCAAGGGGAAGGACGGCGCTGTCCCCAGGGTCCGTGGATATCTCGAGCCGCTCCACAGCGCGTACAAGCGCAGACACTGCCTGGCGGCATTCGAGGAGGCCATAGATGAGGGTGTGAAGAAACCTTCCGACGCATACGGTCTTCTGCACATGGTGCATATTGAGGAGGAGGACCTGCGCGCGCTCGACCCTCATCTTGAAAGTTTCTGGAACATCAACACTTCAGAGGACCTGCAGGAGGCCGAGAGGCAGCTCAGGACACATATCTTCTAGGATCCGTCCTTCTCATTATCCCCTCTGAGCTTGTCCTTGATTCCCTTGAGCCTTTCTCTGGCCGCCTCGACATCGAAGGACTGCGCGAACTTCTCTTGGGTCGTGTGCCTGAATATGTAGTGCGTGGTAGCCGCTGCTACGAAGAAGCCTGCGAAACCATCGAACATCAGATCAAGCATTGTGTCGTCCAAGGAGTACTGCAGCAGGCTCCCGGTGAGTTCGTCGGTCGCGAA
>CAZHTV010000052.1:0-9730 GCA_964535775.1 uncultured Thermoplasmata archaeon
TGGTCCTGAGGGCCTTTGCGATCCTCTGGGCGGCGTCGCCTTTTCCGTATGGGCAGGGGCCGAACCTCGTCCTCGGGTCCTTCACATGCGCCCGCAGCACGCTCAGGACTCTGCGCGAATCGGTCCCAACGACGGTGCAGTAACCCGCCTTAACGGCCTCCGGCCTCTCGGTGCTCTTGCGGACCACGAAAACCTTCTTCCTGATCACCGGGGACGATGCCTCTTCCTGGATCCCGCCAGAGTCAGTGATGATGAAGCTGGAGTTCTTCATGAGCACCAGCATGTCCAGATATCCCTCTGGCCTGAGGAGCTTCACGTTGTCCGAGTGCTCCAGCTTGGATTTCAGATCGCACTCCTTCAGCCGCAGGTCGGTCCTGGGGTGAAGCGGCAGCACGACGGGCAGGGGACACTCGGTGAGTATCTTGACCAGGTGCTCCAGCGTCCTGGGGTCGTCCACGTTCTCCGCCCTGTGGATCGTGGCGAGGACGAAGTTACGCCACGGGACCTCCCACATGACCTCGCTGCGCTTAAGGGCCTTCGGAAGGTAGTTCATGGTCGCGTCGATGACCGTGTTACCCGTCTTGAACACCTTGCCCCAGACGCCCTCGCCCTTGAGTATCTTGACCGAGTCCTCGGTCGGCGCGAAAAGGTAGTTCGAGGCGTGGTCCGTCAACCTACGGTTTAGCTCCTCGGGCATCCTGAGGTCATAGCTCCGCAACCCGGCCTCCACGTGTCCGACCTTGATTCGCTTCTTCATGGCGGCGATCGCAGCTGCGAGCACGGTATTGGTGTCTCCCTCGACGAGGACGCATTCTGGCACTTGCTCTGAGAACTCACGCTCGAACTTGATTATCGCATCGCCCGTCTGCTGTCCAGGATGCCCTGAGCCGACCCCGAGGAATGCCGCAGGCTCGGGAAGCGCCAGCTCCTCGAAGAACACCTTGGACATCTCGTAATCGTAGTGCTGACCCGAGTGCACCAGCCTCGGCCCGAGGCGTGTTTTCTCGAGGGCGAAGTAGACAGGTGCCATCTTGATGATCTCGGGCCTGGTCCCGACCACCACCGATATCCGCATCGGGTGCCCCATCAGGTTGCTTAGACATAACGGTATTGTGTCCGAAGATGTGCATATCCAGAAGGCTGTGGGGCTGATTTGGGGGATGCCAGGCAAAAGTCAATTACCCTGGACGGACCTCCAAGAGACGAGACCGATGTCCAAGTACTGCCCCAAGTGCGGCTCCAGGAACCTGAAGAAGGCCGTCATATGCGAGAAGTGCGGCACACAGCTCGTATCCGGGCCCCTGCCTCCGAATCCCTACGCGACGGGGACGCCCTCACGATACGAATCCGAGAAAGAGAAGACCTTCATGGGCATAATGCCGAGATCCGCTGCGGGCATGATCATCGGCCTCGTGGTCATGCTGATCGGCATCGTGCTCATCATCTACTCGTTCGCCCTGTTCGTCGGTTCAGCGGAGGGCGCAGCCGAGGACCCTCTCGACACGGCTGTGGACATCATAGGCGGATTCATTGTTATGGTCGTCGGCGCGCTCATGGCCGCCATTGGGGGCGTCATATTCTTCATCGGGATGATCTGGTTCTTCGTGAAGATGCTGAGCGGCAGGCACTGATCGTCTTCGTCAGGCCTTTGGTGGACTTCGCCTCTTCATCATCACAAGAACAGCGGCGGTCGCAACCAATATCGCGAGCACAGACCCCAGGACTATGAAATACAGGACCCTGCTGTCTTCTCCGACGGTGACTCTCAGGGAGGTCTCGTTGGTCAAACCGTCAGAGTCCATTACTTCCATGACCACCGAGTACCTGCCATCATCAGCGTACGTGTGCGAGCACACTCTCTCAGGCGACCACGCGGTATCCCACTCCCCATCACCGTTCCAGTCCCACCTTACCTTGAGGTCTGAACAGTTGTCCTCGAAATCGCAGCTAAGGGTGGCGTCGAACTTGAAGTAGGTGCTCTTGTTGCCCTTGGCTGGATCAGCTGTGAACTCGGCAATCGGCTTCTTGTTCGTGGCGCCCGACGAGTCCGGGACTTCGATTATCACGTAGTCCGACACGACCACCATGACCATGGCTACATAGAAACCAGGAGCGACGCCGCTCCAGTTCCAGGTCTGGGCATCGAAGTCTGTGGTTGTGCCAGGCTCGAAACTCATGGTACAGAGCGGAGCCTCTCTTATGCAGAAGTCGTGCGCTGAGCATCCGTTCATTCGAACGATTCTCACGGGCCACAACTCCTCGCACATCGCACCACTATTGATCATGAATTCCTCATTGTTCGTGAATGAAAGCGAGATGTCGGTCTCAGTTGGTCTGGCCCCTGGGGCCACGGATATCTCCAGACTGACTTCCAAGGGCTCCGTCAAGCCGGTCCACAGAGCATACAAGAGTCTGTCCAGCATCATCCAGGTTCCCGGCATCAGGCCCATCATGGAATATCCGCCGAATGAGACGCTCTTGTCCGCGGAGGTACACGCGACGGTGAGTCTCTCTTCGACTGCGTCTTCAGGAGTTCCAAGGTCCCGATATCTGTCCAACATGTCGCAGAACCCCTCTTCCATGATCACCTCGAAGATGGAGAGCGCCAGACCCGGGGACACGCTCCCGGAGGCGCTTTCGTTCTCAGGCCAGTCATGCGAAGTGAAGTTGAGATAGTACTCGCCATTCCAGCGGAGAACGAGGTCTGCTTCCAGATATGGTTCCGGATAGCTGGGCCCATAGTCAATGGATTCGTAGAATATCGAGAACTCCTCCGAAGCCGTCTGTGAGGCTTCGCCAGAACGCGCGAATGGAGGGCCAAGACCCCCTTGGACAAGCACGAGCGCCAGGACAGCCACCAGAACAGCAGTGGACCGAGAGCAGACCCACATCTTCCTCCCCAAGTCCTCTTCGAGGGGGGCCTCACTATATATGCGTTGTCCTTGGCCCGATTCCAAGGCCCCCTAATGTTTTTAGTGTCCCCATCCGATGGGCCTCCGCAGACTACCACAGGACAATCAGGAGGACCGTCGAGTGACCTACTTCATCACGGGTGGAGCGGGATTCATAGGCAGCCACATCGTCGACAGGCTCGTGCCCAGGAACGGCGTCACCGTTTACGACAACCTCAGCACGGGCAAGGAGGAGTTCATCTCCCAGCACATCGGAAAGCCGTTCTTCAGGTTCGTGAAGGGGGATCTGCTCGATGTCGCGAAGCTCGCGAAGGAGGTCCGCGGCCACGACAGCGTGTGGCACCTGGCGGCCAACCCCGACATCCGGAAGGGCACTGAGTCGACCATGGTGGACCTCGAGCAGAATACCATCGCGACCTACAACATGCTCGAATGCGCCCGCAGGGCGGATGTCAAGACATTCGTGTTCTCGTCCACATCGACGATCTACGGCCGCGCCAAAGTCATCCCAACTCCCGAGGATTACGGCCCCTGCCTCCCCATATCACTGTACGGCGCATCCAAGCTGGCCTGCGAGGGATTGGTGTCGGCATATGCCGAACTCTACGGCATCAAAGGCTGGATCTACAGGTTCGCCAACATAGTCGGCCACAGGAGCACCCACGGGATACTCTTCGACCTCGTCGAGAAACTGAACAACGACCCGAAGAAGCTCGAGGTCCTTGGAGACGGCAAGCAGAGGAAGTCCTACATGCTCGTGGAGGAGTGCGTGGACGGCATGCTCTTCGGGTTCAAGAAGGCGAAGGACAGAGTGAACTACTACAACCTATGTGCGGACGACCAGATCACGGTCAAGAGGATCGTCGAGATACTCATCGAGGAGACCCGGCTGAAGAAGGTCAAGATCAAGTACACGGGCGGAGAGAGCGGCTGGAAGGGGGATGTCCCGAGGTTCCTCCTGGACAACAAGAAGATGAAGAAGCTCGGCTGGAAGCCGAAGCACTCGAGCGAACAGGTCATCAGGACCGCCGCCAAGATTGTCGTCAAGGAGCGGCTGAACCGGTCTGAGCGCACATGGATGCCCATCGAGACCCAGTGATGCCCTGCCGGACCTGGGAGACGCTCACCAACATGTTTTTGTAAGCGCTCCGCATACGACCGAAAAAGGAGTGTCCGCGAAGGCCAGGAGCGTCAAGCTGGACTGGGTTCCGTGAAGGTGTGACAGATGGAAGGACAGAAGATCAGGTTCAGGCTCAAAGTGCTTACCGACGACCAGGTGGAGGACATCCACGAGGCGACCCTGAAGATCCTCGAGAAGACGGGCGTCCGGTTCGACAGCGATGACGCAAGGGACCGGCTCATCAAGGCCGGAGCGGCAGTGCACCCGACGAGGAAGGACGTTGTGACGTTCCCGAGGAGCATGGTCGAGGAGTCCATCAAGAAGGTCATGCCCTACGGGACATACTATGCGAGGAACCCGAAGAACGACATGTGTTTCGACGGGGAACACCAGTTCGCGCACTGCCTCGGAGGAAACCCGAACATCGTGGACCTCGAGACCGGCGAGCACAGGATGTCCACGCTCGACGATGTCGAGAAGACCTGCAGGATCATGGACGCCCTGCCGAACTGCCATTCTGTGGGGAACCTTGTCGTCGCGACCGACGTGCCTCCCGAGCTGCTGGTCGTGAAGACGACCGAGGCCATGATGAAGAACTCCTCGAAGTGCATCTCCAGCTACGCGCTCAACGTCGAGACCACCGACATACTGGCGAAGATGTGGGCTTGCGTCGCCGGGGGCATAGAGGAGCTGAGGAAGAGGCCGTTGCTGGACGTCTACGGGTCCCCGAGCTCGCCTCTGACTTTCGACGCACACGCGGCAGACGTGATGCTGCGGGGGGCGGAGTACGGCGTGCCCGTGGACTTAGTGCCATGCCCGATCTCGGGAGGCACTGCTCCTATCACATTGGCGGGAGGCCTGGCCCAGCAGAACGCGGAGCTCCTTGCGGGTGTGATGCTCGTGCAGACCGTCACCACGAAGGTGCCGATACAGTACTCCGGCAGGCTCAGCATGATGGACCTGAGGTCGGGGAAGAACGTGTGGGGCATGCCCGAGATGGCGCTCGCGTCTGCGGCAACGGTCCAGATAGCGCACAGATATCGGATGATAGCCGATGTGTACGGAGTCACGATGGATGGCAACATGATAGATGTCCAGGCGGGGGTCGAGCGTGCCATGGCCGCGGTCATCCCCGCCCTGGCAGGCGCCGACAACCTGTCGGGCATCGGAGGCGGCTGGGAGAACGCCGCCAGCTACGAGATGCTGGTGATCGACAACGAGATCTACTCGGACGTCTTCAGAGCGATACGAGGCTTCGACGTCAACGACGACACGCTGGCCGTCGACCTGATAGACAAAGCCGGGCCCATGGGGAACTTCCTGGCCTTCCCCCACACGATGAAATATCTGCGCGCAGGAGAGCTCAGATACTCCGCTCTCTACGACAAGAGGACCGGGGAGAGGGCGAAGAAGGAGGGCGTGAAGCCCTTGGAAGCTGTGGCCAAGGACGTTGTCAAGAAGATCCTGAAGGAGCATGTACCCGAGCCTCTGGATAGAGACGTGGAAAAAGAACTCTCACAGGTCGTCAAGGAAGCCGGGAGGCAGCTGCTGAGAAAGGCCTGATCAGGTCTTACGATCGGCGGGCTTCTTCGCCGTGATCCTGTAGCTGGCCACCAGCTGCGAGAGGTCCAGGCTCTTCAGTCTCGGGTCCCCAGACAACGCGGTCTCCTCGAGATAACCCGACAGCTGTTCGTGCCTGTAGACCACCCTGTCCTCGACCTTGAGCCTCTCGAACCCGGCACGCCTCATCGCGCCCAAATACTCCGCCTCGGAGACCGCGCCGCTCACACAGCTAGACCACGCAGCCAGGTCCTTCCCGACCTCCTCGGGCAGGTCCTTGAGGAGCACCATGTCCGATACTGCCATCTTCCCGCCAGGCTTCAGTATCCGGAAAGCCTCCCGGAAGACCTGCTCCTTGTCAGGGGAGAGGTTTATCACGCAGTTGCTGATGACCACATCTGCGACTTCCGCGTCGAGCGGGACGTGCTCGATCTCACCTAGCCGGAACTCGACGTTCTCGAAACCATTCTCCTTGGCGGTCCTCCTCGCTCTGAGTATCATCTCGTGAGTCGCGTCTATCCCGTACACCTTCCCCTTCGGACCGACCTTCTTCGCGGCGAGGAACGCGTCGATACCCCCGCCGCTCCCGAAATCGACCACGGTCATGCCGGGCTTGAGGGATGCGATCGCGGTGGGGTTGCCGCAGCCAGCGCTGACGGCTATCGCATCGTCGGGGAGCGTGGACATGGTCGCCTGGGGATAGATGGACCCGCAGCCGCAGGACGCACTGCTGTCACAGCACGACTGGCCGCTCTGCGCGAGCCTGGCGTACCTGTTCCTGACCGCCGTCCTTATCTCCTCCTCGGGCGCGCGGACTGAGCTGTCGCTGGTCCTCTCTGGCCTGGACTTCTTGGCTTTGTTCGCCTTCATCTGATCACCATCACAGCCAATCCGATCAACCAGACCTGCTTTCCCTGAAGTAGTCGAGGGACTTGCAGAAGCTCCTAGGGCAGTTCCTGCTCATATATCCTCTGAGTTTCTGCTTCTGAAGCGCTTCCGCCAAGTATCTATCCATCTCCGTTCACTTCTCCTTCGGGCCGGACTATTGTACGCCCAATAATGACAATGACGCGGACCGTATAAATAACTATTGGACACGCAATATTGTACATACAATAGCTTAAGTAGCTCCCGGACGATATCAGAAAACAATGGCGCCGAGGAAGAAGGTCGCGATAGTCGTCAGGTGTTGTGAGCCACCTGAATGCTGCGACATGAGGGGGATGCTGAGCTTCCTGATACTCCATCTGCTCTCGAAGAAGAGGATGTACGGAGCCGAGATGGCCGATGAGATAGCCAAGAGGAAGGCCGGGAGGCCGAACCCGGGCACCCTGTACCCCACACTGAAATATCTGGAGAAGAAGGGCCTCGTGGAATCATCCAAGGAGGGGAACACCAGATACTACAGGCTGACGCCCGCTGGCAGGGAGGGCGTCCGCAAGGCCAGGAAGTTCTTCATACAGGCATATGGAGATATAGTCCTCGAATCGATGTAGACCGGGGGCCGGGCGACGATGATCCCTGAGGCCGACAGGAGTGCGCTCGAGAGGAAGTTCTCGCTCGGGATGAAGGACGAGGTTACCTTGGAGCTCTTCGTTGATGGGGGGACTCTCATGTCCAGGGATCTCTCGGAGCTCGCGAACGCTTTTGCCAGCCTCAGCGATAAGATCAAGGTCAGCATCCATGAGGCCCAGGAAGGAAAGAACCAGAGGCTCAAGGATCTGAGGCTCGAGCATTGGCCCGTCCTAGTGCTCACCAAGGGAGAGTTCACGAGGATCAGGTACTACGGCCTTCCGACCGGGTACGAACTCCCCGCGATCACGGACGCCATCGTGGAACTATCCATGGCAAGAACGCCCCTCTCCCCCAAGGCGAGGAGCATGCTCTCGACTGTCCGCAGGAGGGCAAACATAAAGGTGTTCGTCCTGCCGACCTGCCCGTTCTGCCCCACGGTCGCGAGGCACGCCTTCAGGGCAGCCATCGAGTCCCCTCGCGTGACCTCCGAGGTCATAGACTCCTCCGTGTTCCCCGACCTGGCCACGAGGCACTCGGTCATGGGCGTGCCTAAGATCATCCTGAACGACAACCTGGACATCACTGGTGCCGTTACTGACGTCGAGTTCTTCGAGAAGCTGAGGGAATCCGACCACTCGCTCGTGGACAGCATGTACGGCTGAAATGGTGTACTGGCCACCCCGGCAGGCGATTGAGATAGATTCATAGCTCCCGAGTGGATTCCCGAGGCAGTGTTCGAACAGCCGCCTCCTAAGTGGGCTCGCAGGCCATGAGCGCACGCAGAGGTGGCCGGACCCTCGAGGAGTAGGGAAGGATGACGGCGATGTTGACGAGGTCCCCGGATGAGATCGCAGCAGCGGTGAAGTCGATCAAGGGGCAGGTGGGGAAGTCTGTCATCGGCTATGAGGAGCAGATCGAGGACTTCCTGATATGCCTGTTGACCGACGGACACCTGCTCATAGAGGGCGTCCCCGGGGTAGCGAAGACCACCCTGGCGAAGGCCTTCTCGCAGGTGTGCGGGCTCTCATACAAGAGGATACAGTTCACGCAGGACCTGCTCCCCGCGGACATCACAGGCCACTACTTCTACAACCAGAGGACGGCCGAGTTCGAGGTCAGGAGGGGGCCGCTGTTCGCCGACCTCGTGCTCGCGGATGAGATCAACAGGGCGCCCCCGAAGACGCAGTCGGCGCTCCTCGAGGGCATGCAGGAGAGGCAGGTCACGATCGAAGGCACGACCTTCGAACTCCCCAACCCCTTCATGGTCTTAGCGACGCTCAACCCGATCGAGACCGAGGGCGTCTACCCGCTCCCGGAGGCGCAGATAGACCGTTTCATGGTCAAGAGCGTCATGGACTACCTCGACCAGAAGCGCGAGGTGGACATACTGAAGCTCAAGAACGAGCGACAGGTGCCCCCCGAGATGGTCCTGTCCAAGGAGGCCATAGTGGACATGAGGGAGGACCTGGTCAACGTTCACGTCCACACGAGCATACTCGAGTACATCGAGAGCATCGCCAGGGCGACCAGGGCGATAGACGAGCTAGACCTAGGCCTCAGCCCCAGAGGCGCCATCCACATGCTGCACACGGCGAAGGCCCATGCATACATCAGCGGCCGCTCCTATGTCATCCCCGACGACGTGAAGGCGATGGCGCACAAGGTGATCGACCACAGGCTCATACTCTCCCCCGAGGCGGAGCTCGGCGGGATGAGCAAAGCTGGGGTCACCGACTCCATACTGTCTTCCGTGACCGTGCCCAAGGGCGAGTTCGGGGGCGACGAGGACAAGAAGGCGTGAGCTGCCTTGCAGTCCACTCCTATGGGAACCGTGATCATCTCTCTGTCCGTAGCCTTCGGCCTTGTGGGCGTTCTCTTCTCCAACATCTCCTGGGCGGTCGTCAGCATCGCTCTGGTTGCGGTCTACGTATACGCCCACAGGGTGTTCGTCTCAGAACTGGAGGGCACGGACCTCGAGCTTCAACGGACCGTGCTGGATGACCTCGCATTCGCAGGCGAGCCGGTCGCTGTCAGGGTCGAGCTGCTCAACAAGCATGCGTCGGCCATCCGAGGCACCTTCGAGGACGTGATCCCCGAAGACGCGTCGCTCGGAGACGGCTCGAACAGGTCCTCCCTCCCGATACCACCCAGGTCCATACTGAGGCTATCCTACTCCATCGTGCCGGGGAGACGCGGCACCGCCATCATACCTGGGATGAGGATGGCCAGGACCGACGGCTTCGGGATGCTGACAGAGGAGCAGTTCGTGGAGAGACCCTCGGCCATCAACGTGCACACGCAGAAGGAGAGTCTCAACAGGGCGAGGCGGATGGCCGGCAGAGAGCACCTCGAGTTCTCCGGGACGGGCAGGAACCCGGCTGTGGTCCTCAGGGAGCTGGAGTTCGACGGGATAAGGGAGTACGTGCCCGGCGACCGCGCACGTGACATCCACTGGAAGCTCCTGCCGAAGCTCGGCAAGCTGATGACCAAGACATATCGAAAGGAGGGAGCCGTCCATACGACCGTCTTCATTGACTGCGGGAGGAGCATGAGGCTCAGACCAGGCAAGATCGCAAAGATAGACCACGCACTGGACCTATCGATCCAGCTCTCGAACGTCCTC
>CAZHTV010000053.1:0-9385 GCA_964535775.1 uncultured Thermoplasmata archaeon
GGTGGACTAGATACTTTCGGGTTGGTAACTACGCCACTCATAAGACAATAATGTGGCATGCGCAGAATGATGGCTTCAGCAGCCGTGCCAAAAGCGCTTGACGACCTTAGGCAGGGCAGGTTCGTCCTCGTCTATGATGCCGACGGAAGGGAGGAGGAGACGGACGTCGTGATCGCCTCCGAGCACGTGACCCCCGAGGCCATAAGGATTCTGAGAAAGGACGCGGGCGGGCTCATCTGCACGACCGCCGACACAAGGGTCCAGGAGGCCCTCGGACTGCCTTTCCTGTCGGACCTGTTCCTCGGGATGGCCGAGCGCTATCCCGTCATGCAGAAGCTCATGCCGAACGACATCCCGTACGACGTCAAGTCTGCGTTCGGCATCACAATCAACCATCGCAGGACCTTCACCGGGATAACGGACGACGATAGAGCCCTGACGATCAAGGAGTTCGCCGAGCTCGCGAAGCGGGCCCTCACATCGGAGGACGGCTGGGCGAAGACCGAGTTCGGGAAGAACTTCAGGGCGCCTGGACACGTACATCTGCTCAACACGTCGAAGAGGATCCTGGAGACCAGGGTCGGGCACACGGAGCTCGCCACGGCCCTCGTGATCATGGCCGGCCTCGTGCCCTCAGCGACCGTCTGCGAGATGATGGGGGACGACGGCAAGGCGCTCTCTAAGGAGAAGGCGCGGAAGTATGCCGGCGCACACGGACACATCTTCCTCGAGGGTACAGAGGTCATCGAGGCCTGGAAGGAGCGCTCGGGCAGGTGAGACAGATGGTCCGCGTGATGGCCACCGGAGTTTTCGACATAATACACCTAGGGCACCTGCACTATCTGGAGGAGTCGAAGCGCCTCGGTGACGATCTCGTCGTCGTCGTTGCGACCGACTCGACCGTGAGGAAGAGGAAGCACGAGCCCGTGACGCCGGAAAAGATGCGGCTTGAGCTCGTCCAGTCCCTCAAGCCCGTGGACAGGGCGGTCCTCGGGAAGGAGGGCGGTGACATATTCGAGATAGTCCGTGAGCTGAAGCCGAACATAATCACTATAGGGTACGACCAGCCGTTCGACGAGAGGAACCTCGAGGACGAGCTGAAGAAGCGCGATCTGTCCGTGAAGGTTGTGAGGATGCCGCACCTGGACCACGACCTGGACGGCACGCGCAAGATCATCAGGAAGATAGTCGAGTTCCACCAGCTGGACATGAGGCTCTCGGAGGTCGAGAAGAAGTGAAGAGGATAGGCGTGCTTGACACGACCTTCGCGAGGGTCGACATGGGCGGGTTCGCCATAGACGAGCTGAAGCGGACCGGCACCGGTTACAAGGTCGAGCGCAGGACCGTGCCCGGAATCAAGGACCTCCCGGTGGCGGCCAAGAGGCTCATCGAGGAGACGGGCTGCGACATAGTCATCGCGCTCGGGATGCCCGGCAAGGAGCAGATCGACAAGGTCTGCGCCCACGAGGCCTCGACCGGGCTCATACAGGTCCAACTGCTCACGAACAGGCACATAATCGAGGTCTTCGTGCACGAGGACGAAGCGAAGGACACCAAGGAGCTGGCCTGGTTGGCCGAGAGGCGCGCGAGGGAGCATGCGGTGAACGCATATGACCTCGTGTTCAGGCCCGAGCGGCTGGTGAAGAGCGCGGGCATGGGGCTCAGGCAGGGCTACGAGGACGTCGGACCGATAAGATGAGGATCAGTGTTTGGAGGTAGTGATATGGCAGGAAAGATGAGGATAGGCATCGTCTGCAGCGAGTTCAACTACGACATCACGCAGATGATGCTCGAGAGGGCGAAGGAGCACGCGAAGTTTCTGGACGTCGATGTGGCCAAGGTGGTCATGACACCAGGGGTGTACGACATGCCGCTGGCCACTAAGTCGCTCCTGAAGGACGAGAGCGTGGACGGCGTTGTCGCGCTCGGTGCTGTGATCGAGGGCGAGACCGAACACGACGAGCTCATCATCGGCCAGGCCGCGAGGAAGCTCACGGACCTCGCAGTCGAATTCGAGAAGCCGGTCGGGCTCGGCATAACCGGG
Source organism: uncultured Thermoplasmata archaeon (assembly GCA_964535775.1). GTDB lineage: Archaea > Thermoplasmatota > Thermoplasmata > UBA10834 > UBA10834 > COMBO-56-21. Next base: position 2,045 of record CAZHTV010000053.1, read on the forward strand.
CCGGGCATGAGCAGGCTGCAGGCCGAGGACAGGATAGAGAGGGCCAAGGACGCAGTCGAGTCCGTCGTGAAGCAGCTCAAGTCCCTCAAGTAGGCGCGACACCTGGGATAAGCCTATAATAGGCACTCGCCGTCAGGAAGGCCCGTGGGCGCAATCATACTCGGCAAGATGCACCTGCGGTGGTGCGACGGCTGCAACGTCCCGGTCCTGGAGCAGAGGTCCTGCGGCACATGCGGCCTCGAGACCAGGCCCGTGAAGCTGACGCCTCCAGGCGATGCACGGCCAGCGTTCGAGAAGGACATCGAGAGACTGAGGCTTCTGATCGACTCGCAGTTCGGCCCCGGGACCGGCTCGGCGATCGTCCCCGACGGCAGGATAGTGCTTCTGAACAAGGCTCCGGACATCGACCGCACGGACGAGGTCATAATCGACGGCGAGGTCGCAGGGGCGGTCCGGTTTTCGATCTCGTCCGGCGAACGGTTCCTTCTGCGCCCGAAGAGCGCCTCGGTTATCGCGCCGTTGGCACGACGAGGCTGGGTGAGGGTGGACCCCGTTGCCGCAGATACCATAAGGACGAAGAACGCGAGCACGTTGGCAGTGGGCGTGACGGAGTGCGACCCCGCCATCGAGAAGGGACAGGAGATCATAGTCCTGGACGAGTCTGGCCACGCAGTCTCTGTCGGCACATCCAAGATGAACTCTGCCGAGGTTATGGCGCACAAGCGGGGCACTGCTGTCAAGACCAGATGGGTTGTGGACAAGCAGGTCGAGGGCGGTCGCAAGAGCGCCGGGTGGGACGAGGTCCTCGCCGCGAACAGGGAGGTCCTGGGCCGGAGAGTGAAGGAGGCCACCGAGTTCATCAGGAAGACGGTGAGGGAGAGCGGCCTCCCCGTCGCGGTCTCCTACAGCGGCGGCAAGGACAGCCTCGCAACGCTCCATCTGGTCCTCGATGCTGGGATCAGGCCGAAGATGATCTTCGTCGACACCGGGCTCGAGTTCGAGGAGACGAAGGAGAACGTGAAAGCAGTTGCCGAGAGCCTCTCCCTCGAGCTGATCGTAGAGAGCGCTGGGGAAGCCTTTTGGAACAACGTCGAGAGGTTCGGGCCTCCCGCGAAGGATTTCAGATGGTGCTGCAAGACGTGCAAGCTAGGCCCCGCAACGCAGCTGATCCAGAAGAACTTCCCTGTGGGCGTGCTGTCTTTCATAGGCCAGAGGGCGTACGAGTCCCAGCAGAGGGCGGAGAAGGGCCGCGTCTGGAGGAATCCCTGGACACCGAACCAGCTCGCCGCCTCCCCAATACAGAAGTGGACCGCACTGCATGTCTGGATGTACCTCTTCTCCAAGGGAGCGGACTTCAACCCCCTTTACAAGGAGGGGCTCGAAAGAATCGGATGTTTCATGTGCCCTGCCACCGACCTCGCCGAACTGAGGTTGGTCAGGAGGGTCAGTTCCCAGTACGCCCGCTGGCAGGAGTACCTCGACAGGTACGCTGAGAGAACGGGGCTTCCAAAACAGTGGCTGGAATACGATCTCTGGCGATGGAAGAGGATACCGGAATCAGTCTTGAACGAACTCGGACCTGTCGAGAAGTCGGTCATATCAGAGGCGCGGCCGTCCGATAGGGAGGCCCCGCTCGAGTTCAGGAGCACGAGCGGCTACAACCCGTGTGTCGAGGGGCTCAGCTCGGAGGGAGTGTTCAACCGGCCCCTGCCCATGGACCGGGTCTCGAACCTACTCAACGCGCTCGGAGAGGTGACCACATCTCCAGACCGGTCCATAGCCGAGGTGCACTCGATGACCGTCTTCGCCGAGGGGCCGGTGATGGTGCGCGCCCGCGATGAGGATGAGCTCAGGAGGAAGACCTCTCAGCTCAAGGAGATCGTATTCAGGGCGTTCGGGTGCGCAGGATGCGGTATATGTGTAGCGAGATGTCCCACTGGGGCTCTCAAGCTCGAAGGCGTCGCGAAGATAGACCCTGCGAACTGTGACCACTGCGGCAAATGCCTCGGTCCGTGTCCGGCTGTCAAGTTCAAAGCGGACGAGCTGGACATCTAGCGCAGGATTGCGCGCAAGGCCCCTGCGACCTCGGAGGAGCGCGCTCCCCAGGGCACGATCCCCAGGCTGCCGGAGACCTCGAAGCCCTCCTTCACCTTGCAGCACTTCACGAGCACCGGGCCCGGGATCTCCATGTCCTTGACTAGGTCCTTCGGACACATGTTGACCAGCCTCGGCACCTCGCGGCCGTATACCGCCTTGAATATCCTCGCCGAGAGGCTGCAGCCTATCAGTGTGACCTTGTCTATGTCTTCCTGAGAGAGCGCGGGCGTTTCGTCGAGATACATCACCCGCCCCTTCGCATTGAGGCCGGACGCCCTGCAGGGGAATATGACTATCTCTGTCGAGACGCCAGCCGCAAGCTCGTTCAGGTCCCTCGTGACGGTCCTGACCTTCACATATCTGTCCTGCAGATCTGATTCCAAGGCGGAGTCGACCAGCCCATCCAGCTTCGACGGCTCGGGAGGCACGACATCGAATATCGTGAGTTCGTATGGCGGCTCCTCGATGAAGAAGGACACGTGCTCCGATCTCCCCCTCACGACGACGCACTTGGTGCCCTTGGATTCCCTCAGCCTGCCCATCAGGCTCCCGGAGAGCACTTCGAGGCCGGTGTCGTCCACGAAGGAGGTGTCCTTCGGGAGCGAGAGTATGTGGACCGAGGCTATGTCCTGTAGGATCTCGTTCTTGTTCTTCTTGACTACGAGGGCGACGGCCCAGTCGTTCCCGGAGTTGAAAACGTAGAACCTGGTGCGTATGTAGGCCCTCTTCCCCGAGAGGTAGCCCTTGATGTTCTCTGCCGTCAGTTCGAAGTCGACGGACTTGACGCTGACCTCCTTGCAGTGCGAAGGGAACAAGTCTAGGGCCTCATGGCCGGAGTAGCGTACTAGTTCTAAAACCCGTTGATGGTCCGGGCATGGTATCGGCCTCGCGGACTCGCCTCTGCTGTTGTCGAGGATTGGATATAGTCCCGGACCTCAGTCGGCAGGGCTACAACAACCTTCTTTAACCCCTCTCCAAATACCCCAAAGGTCGTACTCGATGAAAGGTTACCTCGTCCTCGAGGATGGGACAGTTTTTGAGGGCGAAGCTTTCGGTGCGGATCGCGAGGTCCTGGGCGAGGTCGTCTTCGCTACGGGCATGACGGGCTACCAGGAGTCAATTACGGATCCCTCGTACTGCGGTCAGATACTGGTCGCGTCCTACCCGCTGATAGGCAACTACGGAGTCAACAGACACGACCTCCAATCGGACAGAGTGCAGGTCTGGGGGTACGCAGTCAAAGAGAGATGCGACCATCCCAGCCACAGGCACTCGGAGAGGACCATAGAGCAGCTGCTGAAGGACAGCGATGTGCCCGGGGTATGGGGCATCGACACGAGGGCCCTGATACGCAGGCTGAGAATCCATGGCACAATGAGGGGCGGCATCTCGACGGAGAAGCCGGGCGATGTCCTCGAGAGGGTCCGCGCACTCCGGCACCCTGAGGAGTCAAACCTGGTCTCGATGGTCAGCACCAAGAAGGCCGTCAGGTTCGACGAAGGCCGCGCGAAGACCGTCGCGCTGTTCGACTGCGGGGTCAAGTCCGAGATTGTCCTGGAGCTGAGGAAGAGGTTCAATGTCATCCAGATGCCCTTCGACACGCCCGAGGAGACCGTGAGGGGCTTCGAGCCCGACAGCATATTCATCTCGAACGGGCCGGGCAACCCCGCGCACCCCGAGATGCTGTCGACCACTGTGGCGACCCTCGGGAGGCTCAAGGACGACTATCCCATGATGGGCATCTGCATGGGGCACCTGCTCCTTTCGCTCATGTTCGGCGCAAAGACATACAAGCTCAAGTTCGGCCACAGGGGCGCGAACCAGCCTGTGAAGATGGAAGGGAAGGTGTACATCACATCCCAGAACCACGGGTTCGCAGTCGATGCGGAGTCCGCCCAGACGGCAGGGCTCGAGATCACGGTCGTTAACCTCAACGACCAGACGGTCGAGGGGATCAGGCACAAGGAGCTCCCGATATTCTCGGTCCAGTTCCACCCGGAAGCGCATCCAGGCCCTCAGGACACGGGATTCCTGTTCGACAGGTTCTCGGCCATGCTGGAGGGACGCTGATGCCTAAGAGGACGGACCTCGAGAAGCTGATGGTGATAGGTTCAGGTCCGATAGTGATAGGACAGGCCGCCGAATTCGACTTCTCTGGCTCGCAGGCGTGCAGGTCGCTCAGGGAGGAAGGCTACAAGACCGTCCTCGTCAACTCGAACCCCGCCACCATCCAGACGGACCCTGAAACGGCGGACGTTGTGTACATAGAGCCCCTCAACGCGGAAACGATAACGAAGATCATCCAGAAGGAGAAGGTCCAGGGCATACTCTCCGGCATGGGCGGCCAGACGGCGCTCAATATCTGTTCAGAGCTCTCCGAGAACGGCACTCTTGAACGGCTCGGAGTCGAGCTCCTCGGAAGCCAGCCCAGAGCCATCTCACTATCCGAGGACCGGGAGCTGTTCAGGAAGACGATGCTCGAGCTCGGAGAACCTATCCCGAAGAGCAAGACCACGAACTCGGTCGAAGGCGCAAGGAAGGTGGTCGAGGAGATCGGCGGGTACCCCGTCCTGATAAGACCAGCCTTCACGCTCGGAGGCACAGGAGGCGGCATCGTGCACGACGAGGTCGAGCTCGTGGACGTCGTCGGCAGGGGGCTTGCATACTCCCGCATACGGCAGGTCCTTGTCGAGGAGAGCGTGATCGGATGGAAGGAGTTCGAGTACGAGGTCATGCGGGACTCGAATGACAACTGCATCATCGTCTGCAACATGGAGAACCTCGACCCGATGGGCATACACACGGGCGAGAGCATAGTCGTCGCTCCCGCGCAAACACTCAGCGACAGGGACCATCAGCTCCTGAGATGTGCGACCATCAAGATCATCCGCGCCCTTGGAATCGAAGGAGGCGCGAACATACAGTTCGCGGTCCACCCGACCACCGGGGAGTACAGGGTCATAGAGGTCAATCCCAGGGTGTCGAGAAGCTCGGCATTGGCCTCGAAGGCCACGGGGTATCCCATCGCAAGGGTCGCTGCGAAGATCGCCATCGGGAAGACCCTGGATGAGATACCGAACGCCATCACCGGCAAGACCTGCGCGGCCTTCGAGCCATCGATTGACTACGTGGTCATGAAGATACCGAGATGGCCATTCGACAAGTTCAGAACGGTGGACAGGCGCCTCGGGACCCAGATGAAGAGCACCGGCGAGGTCATGGCGATAGGCAGAAACGTGGCAGAGGCGCTCATGAAGGCCGTGCGGTCCCTGGAGATCGACCGGATAGGCCTCGAACCGGAGAAGTGGGACGACGAGGCCATCCGGCAGGGACTCGTGGACCCAACGGATGTCAGGCTGTTCATGATCGCGGAGGCTCTCAGAAGGGGATGTCCTGTGGAGGAGATATGCGACTTGACGAGATGGGACCCGTTCTTCGTGGCCAAGGTGAAGGAGATAGTCAAGACCGAGAAGAGGCTGGAATCGACTCACCTCGATAAGGCTCTGGCCGGGGCGAAGAGACTGGGATTCGGCGACGAGTACATAGCGTATCTGACCGGCAAGGACGAGCGCACAATAAGGAACCTGAGACACTCGTTGGGCCTCGGCACTACGTTCAAGATGGTGGATACATGCGCTGCCGAGTTCGAGGCAGAGACGCCGTACTTCTACTCCACCTTCGAATCGGAGTGCGAGGCGCGGACCTCTCAGAACAGGAAAGTCATCGTTGTCGGCGCTGGCCCGATCAGGATAGGACAGGGCATAGAGTTCGACTACTGTTGCGTCCATGGAGCCATGTCCCTCAGGGAGGAGGGCATCGACTCAATCATAATCAACAACAACCCGGAGACCGTGTCCACCGACTTCGATGTCTCCACCAGACTCTACTTCGAGCCCATCACTGTCGAGGACGTCCTCAACGTCATCGACAAAGAGGACGCAGATGGCATCATACTGCAGTTCGGAGGACAGACGGCGATCAACCTTGCACTTCCTCTCCAGAAGGAGTTGAAGAACAGGAAGACGAAAATACTCGGAACCTCCCCGGAGTCCATAGACCTCGCCGAGGACCGGAAGAAGTTCTCGAAGTTGATGGACGACCTCGGCATCAGCCAGCCGAAATCGGGCACTGGGTTCTCGTTCGAAGAGGTCAAGAACCTCGCGGTCGAGATAGGCTATCCGGTGCTCATCCGCCCCAGCTATGTTCTGGGCGGCCGCGCGATGGAGATAGTCTATCGAGAGTCGGAGCTGGAGATATACATGCGCAGCGCGGCGAAGGTGTCCAAGAAGCACCCGATCCTGGTCGACAAGTACCTCGACCACGCGATAGAAATCGATGTGGACGCGGTCTCCGACGGCAAGGACGTGTACATAGGCGGCATCATGGAGCATATCGAGGAGGCGGGGGTGCACTCGGGCGACGCCACCATGGTCCTGCCGCCACAGACACTGGGGCCGGACGTGGTCAAGCAGATCAAGGAAATCACAAGGAAGGTCGCGTTGGCCCTCAAGACCGTCGGGCTGATGAACCTGCAGCTCGCGTACAAAGATGGGGAGATATTCATGCTGGAGGCGAACCCCAGGGCTAGCAGGACCGTGCCCGTGATATCCAAGGCCACAGGGGTCCCTCTCGCGAAGGTCGCATCAAAGGTCATGCTGGGGAAGAGCCTCAAGGATCTCGGCCTCAAGGGCGAGGCGAAGATCGGGCATGTCGCCGTCAAGGCCTCGGTGTTCCCGTTCCTCAAGCTCCCGGGCGTGGACAGCATCCTCGGCCCTGAGATGAAGTCGACTGGTGAAGTCATGGGCATAGACAACGAGTACCCGGCCGCAGTCTGGAAGGCGCTCGTCGCCTCTGGCCAGAAGCTACCCGAGGCAGGGAGCGCATACATCAGCGTCATGGATGAGGACAAGCAATCAGCAGTGAGACTCGCAAAGCGGCTGAAGGCCCTTGGATTTCAGATATTCGCGACCAAGGGCACTGCAGACGCCCTGCGATTGGGAAACATCGAGTCGACTGCGGTGTTCCGCATATCGGAGCACGGGTCGCCCGACGCGCTGAGCCTGATGAGGACAGGTGATGTCCAACTCGTGATCAACACGCCGACGGAGGCCTCGGGTGCAAGGAGGGATGGCTACATGATGCGAAGGCTCGCGGTCGAACTCGAAATACCATTCTTCACTACGATGCAGGGCGCGAAGGCAGCGGTCATGGCCATGGAATTCGCTGCGAACAACGAGATCACGG
>CAZHTV010000054.1:0-9218 GCA_964535775.1 uncultured Thermoplasmata archaeon
TTCGTGACCTCATTCGTGCCCTTTCGGAGCTTCCCGCTGTCCCGGACGAGCTCGATTAGCTCGTAGGCCTTGTCGGCCAGCTCCTTCGGCATCTCGAACTTCACATACATTGCCTTTGCCAAGTTGATACCTCCTTCAGGCGCTTCCGCGCCTTCATCATTCACAGGCCCTTTCTCTTCAGAAGAGCAACAGAAGTAATCGGACGCTGTATAAAAGGATTGCTGGAGACAATGGCCCGCGCGAGGCTCGAACAGTATTTATCCCAGGGGAACGGGTTCAGCTGACTGCATGTCGAAAAGGAGACCCATCCTGCCGCCGATGGCCCCGTCCATAAAAGGGCTCACGTTCAGGCACTTCGAGGGTGACGAGGATCTGCCCATAGTCGTTGGCGTCCCGAACCGGAGCATGGCCGCAGACGGCGACGCGTTCGTCATCACAATGAACGACACACGGAACGAGTACGGCAACCCGATCAACTTCGACCCTTCAGAGGACGTCATGATTGCGGAGCTCGAGGGCAAGCCGGTCGGAGTCACCTCGGTCAGATGGAAGCAGAAACCGGAGGGCGTGCGCCTTTACGAGCACCATGCGCATCTCGTCCCAGAGGCGCGCGTGCCGGGGCTGAGACAGTCGATGTTCCTCTGGGGCGAGCAGCGGCTGCGAGAGATCGCCGTTGGGCACGATACTCCAGATAGGAAGGAGTTCGCGGTCTGGACCAAGGCAGAGATGAATGACTGGAGAAAGCTCGTGGTTGCCAACGGTTACAGGGACGACTGGCACTTCTTCGAGATGAAGAGGCCGAACCTGGAAGATATACCGGATTACTGGCTCCCGACAGGCATTGAGATCAAACCCGTGACAAGGGACAACTTCAGGGCTGTGTTCGAAGGCGCACGCGAGGCCTTCGTGGACGAGAGGAGTTACACGGAGGAGAGGTGGGGTGAGGATGCCTATCGACGGACCCTGGAGAACCCTCAGCTCCGGCTCGACCTGTGGCAAGTGGCCTGGGCCGGTGAACAAGTCGTCGGCGGTGTGGCCGTGATCATCAGCGAAGAGGAGAACGCTGCCTTCGGTCGCAAGCGTGGCTGGACGGAGGCGGTGTTCGTTCGCAGACCCTGGAGGAAGCAGGGGGTTGCGCGGGCGCTCATCGCCAGTTCGCTCAGAGTCCTGAAGGAGATCGGCATGGAGGAGGCGGCTCTAGGCGTCGACACGGACAACCCCTCTGGGGCCCTACGGATCTACAAACAGATGGGGTATGTCGAGGCGTACGAGTTCATCTTCGCTAGGAAGCCCCTGGCATAGTCAGCGGAAAGCTCAATCGTGCGAGAAGCTATATCGGGCCTCAGTATCCGGTTCCCTGGTGATGTGCCATGGCGGAGCAGCTAGTCCACTATCAGCCCCTTGGGAGGAAGACGAATGCCAAGAGGGGCAAGACGCTGCTCCAGCTTGCCAGCGAGGCGGGCGTATCGATCGAATCGATATGCGGCTCTGCCGGAAAGTGCGGAAAGTGCAGGGTCGTTGTGAGATCGGGGGATTCCGCTCTGTCCCCGCCCGCCGAGAGCGAACTGAAGCTGCTCGGCGCGGAGAAGCTCAAGCTCGGGATGCGACTCGCCTGTCAAGCCACTGTCGTCTCGCCGTCCAATATCACAGTCGAGGTCCCCGAGGAGAGCAGGAGGGGGCATCACAGGCTGTTGGCTGCCGGCGTAGAGCCGAAGACCGCTCTCAAGCCGGCCATGACCAAAGTTCTCCTGAGGATCCCTCCTGCAACGCTCAAGGATCTGAGAGCAGATGACGACAGGCTTCTCGATGCTCTGATGAAGCAAGCGCGCCTGCGCGCGGTGATACACCCGGGGGTGCATGCAACCATCCCCAATGCCTTGAGGGAGAAGGGATGGGTGGCAACAGCTACACTCTACCGAAAGCAGGAGGTGGTGCGAGTCGAACCAGGCGACACGACAGGCACCGCGTATGGCGCCGCTGTGGACATAGGCACGACGAAGGTCGTTGCGTACCTGATAGACTTGAGGACGGGAGAGACGGTCGCCACCGAGAGCATGCCCAACCCGCAGATACCCTTCGGCGAGGACCTGATGTCCAGGATATCCTATACAATCCGGGAGAACGAAGGGGCAAGCAAGCTGCAGGCCGTCATCGTCGAAGGGATCAACACGCTCATCTCGAAGCTCTGCGAACAGAAGGGCCTTCGGCATGAGGATCTGCTTGAGGCAATGGCTGTGGGCAACACGGCCATGCATCACCTGTTCTTCGGCATCCCGGCGCAGCATGTGGCGGCAGCGCCCTACGCGCCGGCTGTGAGGACATCCCTCACCGTGGCCCCAGAGCATCTCGGTCTCCGCATCTACAGGTTCGGCAAGGTCTCTTCGCTGCCGAACGTCGCGGGCTTCGTTGGAGCGGATGCAGTTGCAGACCTGATGTCGAGTGGGCTATACAACGACGAGAAGACAGGGATGATGATAGACATAGGAACGAACACGGAGATAATCGCAGGCAAGAAGAACCGCCTACTAAGCTGCTCTTGTGCCTCAGGTCCCGCCTTCGAGGGAGCGCACATAAAGTTCGGGATGCGGGCATCGACGGGGGCCATCGAGCGCATATGGATAGATCCCTTGACGAAGGAGGTCAAGTTGAGGACCGTCGACGACGCTCCGCCAAGAGGTATCTGCGGGTCCGGCATAGTCGATGCGGTCTCAGAGCTCTTCGGCGCCGGACTGTTAGATGTCTCCGGAAGGCTTCTCAATGCGCCAGGGAGCACGGACGTGCGGAAGGCCAAGGCCGGCGGGCTGGAGTTCGTTTTGGCGCGCGCGAAGGACACCGCGATGGGCGAGGACATCACCATCGCGCAGCATGACATTCAGGAAATCCAGCTGGCGAAGGCCGCAATATTCACGGGCGTGTCTGTATTGATGGCGAAGCTCAGGGTCCGGTGCTCGGACCTCACGCGCGTCTATGCCGCTGGGGCTTTCGGGACGTATGTGGACGCCGCGAGCGCGATAAACATAGGCATGTATCCCGATGTGCCGGTCGACAGGATCAGGTTCATCGGGAACGCCGCAGGCTCTGGAGCGAGGATGGCGCTCAAGTCGACAGATGTAAGGGATTTTGCCGAGAGGCTATCCAAGAAGGTGAAGTACATAGAGCTCGCCGCAGAACCGAACTTCCAAAACGAGTTCGCCCAGGCGATGTTCCTGCCCCACAGAGACCTTTCACGGTTCCCCAACCGCAGGAGACAGAAGTCCACGGCCTGAGAGCCACCCTATTCGAAGAGATGTTGGACACTGTCGTTAGAACTCGGGGACACTCCTAACACGGAGACCGGGTTTCGAAAGCCATGCACCATATCGCCCGGTTGTTCTATGGGTCACGAATGTGGCCCACGAGATTTAGATAAGGTCTCCGCAATCGTGCCCCCCGACGGGTACTGGCCGCGAGAGCCAGCACCCAGGGTGTATGTGAAACGATGAAGACCATGGTCTTGGGAGTCGGAGCTGTGGGATCGGTCGCCGCTGAGGCGCTGGCCCGCTCCGTAGAGTTCGATCAGGTGGTCCTGGCAGACATGAACCTTGACAGGGCCAAGAAGATCGAGAAGAGGATATCGAGCGACAGAGTCTCCGTGAAGAAGGTCGACGCATCCAACGTGGACGATATGACGAAGGCGTTCAAGGGCATCGACCTCATACTCAACGGAGTAATACCGAGGTTCAACCTCGGCATAATGGACGCCTGCCTCAAGGCGGGTTCGAGCTATGCGGACATGGCCTGGGACGTCGCGCTCGACAAGACCAAGGCGGGGGATGTCATCAAGGAGACGCCCGCATGGAACCAGCTCAGGAAGGACGCAGAGTTCAAGAAGGCAGGACTTGCGGGAATGATGGGGCTCGGCTGCGACCCGGGCCTATCGAACATATTCGCGAGGATGGCCGCGGACAAGCTTGACAGAGTCAAGGAGATCCTCGTGAGGGACGGCGACAACGGCCAGGTGGAAGGGCACAGGTTCGCGCCGCTCTGGTCTCCCGAGACGCTCATCGAGGAGGTCCTGATGCCGGCTACATACTATGAGGACGGCAGGTACAGGAAGCTTCCTCCGTTCAGCGGCAAGGAGCTGTTCGAGTTCCCGGAACCCGTGGGCAGGCTGCCCATCTACAACGTAGACCACGAAGAAGCAGAGACGCTTCCGACGTTCATAGGCGAAGTGCTCGGGAAGGGTTGCGATTATTGCGACTTCAAGATAGCCCTCGACGACTCCTATGTCGAGGCGATACAGATGATAGGCATGCTCGGGCTCTCGAATCCCAGCAAGATCGAAGTGAAGGGGGCGAAGGTGGCTCCCAGGGATGTCGTGGCCGCGTGCCTGCCCGATCCGTCTTCGCTCGGAGAGAGGGCCAAGGGAGACTGCGCCATCGGCACCGTGACCAAGGGCCTCAAGGACGGCATGGAGGTCAGCTACTACACCTGGGTGCAGCTGAACCACGAGCAGACCTTCAAGAAGTTCGGCCACAGCGCGACCGCGTGGTCCGTTGGGATACCGCTCGCGATAGCCGCGATACTGTTCGCCCAGGGGAAGATCACGCAGAAGGGCGTGTACCCGCCCGAGATGCTCGACCCTGGCCCGTGGCCGGCGATGCTCAAAAAGTACCGCATGCCCGTGCACACGCTCGAGCAGAGGCGATACTGAGCTCACTCAAATCGCCCCTCTGGGCCGGGACCAGCTATTGTCTCAGAAGCCAACGTTGAAGCTCTGAGCTTGGGCAATCGACGCGAGGGGTTTATCTAGGGGCTTGTCATTCGACATCAGGGGGTCTGGTTCTAGCACCAGCAACTCAGAGGTATGTGAAAGAATGAAGGCCATGGTTTTAGGAGTTGGAGCGATAGGTTCCGTGACTGCAGATGTACTTGCCCAATCGGACGAGTTCGACAAGGTCATCCTTGGCGCGAGGAATGTCGAGAAGGGTAAGAGGCTGGAGAAGAAGATATCGAACGACAAGGTCTCGGTGAAGAAGATCGATGCGTCGGATGTCTCGTCCATGACGAAAGCGTTCAAGGGGCTTGACATCGTCCTGAACGTGGTGATACCGCGCTACAACTTCGCCATAATGGAGGCCTGCGAGAAGGCCAAGGTGAACTATGCCGACACGGCATGGGACATCGCCCTGGACAAGACCAAGCCGGGCCAGGTGATCAAGCCCGCGCCTCCCTCCTTCCTGTACCTGAAGAAAGACAAGGCATGGAAGAAGATGGGGCTCACGGGCATGCTGGGCATCGGCTGCGACCCCGGCCTGTCCAACCTGTTCGCCCGGATGGGAGCTGACAGGCTCGACAAGGTGAAGGACATCCTTATCAGGGACGGCGACAACGGATACGTCGAGGGGTACGAGTTCGCGCCTCTCTGGTCTCCCGAGACGCTCATCGAGGAGGTCCTGATGCCCGCGACATACTACGGTAAGGGACACTACAGGAAGTACGGCTCCTTCGAGAACAAGGAGGTGTTCGACTTCCCCGACGGCGTTGGCAAGGTACCCATCTACAACGTGGCCCACGAGGAGGCAGAGACCCTCCCGACATACATAGGCGAGGTGCTCGGAAAGGGGTGCGATTACTGCGACTTCAAGATAGCCCTCGGGGACGAATACGTCGAGGCCATCAAGATGATCGGCAAGCTCGGCCTGTCCAACCCCAAGAAGATCGACGTCAAGGGGGTCAGCGTGGCGCCGAGGGACGTCGTGAACGCGGTCCTGCCCGACCCGTCCCAGCTCGGGCATCTGTCGAAGGGGCAGTGCGCGATCGGAGCGGTCGTGAATGGTGTGAAGAGCGGCAGGCGGAGCGGACACTACATCTGGACCTCGCTCGACCACAAGAAGACCTGGAACAAATACAAGAACAGCGCGACTGCATGGTCTGTCGGAGTGCCCCTGGCAATCGCGGGGATACTCTTCGCGCAGGGCAAGATCAGGCAACGCGGAGTGTTCCCGCCGGAGATGATGGACCCCAAGCCGTTCGTGAAGATGCTCCCGAAGTACGGCATGAACTGCAAGGAAAAGAAGCTCTGAGCGCACGCAAACCACAACAGGGCGGGGGCCGAGAACGGCCCTCGTCCACGATGCTTTTTCAGACCCAACTTGAAGCGCGACTGCGAGCCCTAATCACAGGCTTATAGACGGATGGCATACGGGCACGAGGATGGCAGCTGGGGACGACCGCATCAGAAGATACTACCTTTTCAGGGCTGTCACGTCGTTCTCTCTCTGGCTGCCCTTCTGGTTGCTGTGGATCTACGAGAGCTTCGAGAACATGCTCATCGTGACCGTGATAGACACGGCCTTCTGGGCGACGATGATCCTGTTCCAGATACCGACCGGACTGATAGGAGATAAGTACGGAAGGAAGACGGTCCTGTTCATCGGTGAGGTCACCTATGTCGCGGGCATCTTTCTGTTCGGCATGAGCGATGGGTTCTGGCAGTTCCTGGGCTCGAACATGGTCTGGGCGCTCGGCGTGTGCTTCATCGTAAGCGGCGACACGCCGTTCCTCTACGACACCCTCATTGAGCTCAGGCGTGAGAAGGAATTCATCAACATAATGGCCCGGTGCAACGCGCTGATGTACGCCATGAACGCAGTGGCCTGCGTCGCCGGTGGGCTGATAGTCGACGCGACGGGCAGACTGAACCTGACGCTTCTGATAGCAGCGGGGATCGGCCTCCTCGGCTCTATGACGATAGTCTTCCTGAAGGAGCCCTTGGTGGACAGGTCGAAGGTGCGTTCTTATCAGAGCCAGCTCAGGGTCGGGATGAAGATCGTGTTCGGTTCGGGGGCGATCCTCGTCCTCGTCCTATTCCAGGTCGTGATCGAGATAGCGGTGTACGTGATGGCCGTCTTCAGGCCGGTCTACATGAGCTCAGATCTCAATCTGTCATATCTTGACATCGGCCTGTTCTACGCGAGCTTCAGCGTCGTCAACGGGATCATCCTCACTCAGGCCGGGAGGATCGAGACTTATCTCGGGGAGAAGATGTCGCTCTTCACACTGTACGCATCGACTTTGGTCTCTTTCGTAGTGGTCTTCCTCATAGTGTCACCAGTGGCAATACTGGCGCAGTACCTCATGTACGCTGTCTCCGGACTCCTTGCGCCGATCACATATGGATACATCAACAAGCGCGTGTTGTCGTCCCAGCACAGGTCGACCGTGATAGCGATCGCCACCTTCCTCTTCACTCTGCTACTGGCGGCGGTCGAAATCCCTGCTGGATACTCCGCCCAGGAATCGAGTCTGAGGCAGACCCTCCTCCTGCTGGCCATCGGGATCGCACCGATAGGCGCCTACCTGCTTTACAGGTGGTCCAGGGAAGTCGACCGGATACCCGGCTCGGTGCGCGGCCCGCCCCGGACCAGGGTGCTGAAGAAGTTCTGAGGATCGTCTCGAACGAAAACACAGACTGACGTCTGAGGAGTAAATCAGAAAAAGGGGGGAGGATTACAGACCTTGAATGTCATGTGGCGTTATAAATGTTATCAATACTGATAACTGAACTTAACGAAAGGCAATCTACCTGGCAGCCAGGTCCTTCTCCTTCTCCGCGACTATCAGCCTCGTCTTGATGACGCTGTCAGGGTTCAGCGACATGCTGTCGATGCCACATTCGACGAGGAACTCGGCGAAGTCAGGGAAGTCAGAGGGTGCCTGGCCGCATATCCCTATCTTCTTGCCCTTCTTCTTGACCCTCTCAATGACGGCCTCGATCATGTGCTTGACTGCGGGGTTGCGCTCGTTGTAGAGGTGCGAGACCAGCTCGGAGTCGCGGTCGAGCCCGAGCATGAGCTGCGTGAGGTCGTTCGAGCCTATGGAGAAGCCGTCGAAGACCTCGGCGAACTGCTCCGCCAGCACCACGTTGCTAGGTATCTCCGCCATCATGTACACCTGGAGGCCGTTCTCCCCCTGCTTCAGCCCGAACTGCTCCATCGTGTCAATCACCTTCCTGCCCTCCTCTGGCGTGCGGCAGAACGGGACCATCACCTTGACGTTCGTCAGGCCCTTCCTGTCCCTGACGCGTTTCAGCGCGACGCACTCGAGCTTGAAGGCCTCCTTGAACTTCCCGGAATAGTATCTCGAGGCACCCCTCCAGCCCATCATCGGATTCTCCTCTGACGGCTCGAAGATCGAGCCGCCCAGGAGGCTCGCGTACTCATTCGTCTTGAAATCGGAGAGCCTCACGATGACGTCCCTGGGGTAGAAGGTCGCGGCGATCTTGCCCACGCCCCACGCGAGCTTCTCGACGAAGAAATCCTCCTTGTTCTCGTAGCCAGCGGTCCTCTCGTCGATCTGCTCGGTGATCCTGGCCACTTCGGGCTCGGTCTCTGCCCTCTTCTTGAGCTTCTCATATTCGATCAGCGCCAGTGGATGTATCCCGATGTGCGAGGCGATGATGAACTCGAGCCTCGCGAGCCCGACGCCGTCGCATGGGATCCTGCCCTGAGTGAAGACTTGCTCAGGCACGGCTACGTTCATCATTATCTGTGTCTTCGTTCTCGGAAGGTCGGCGAGGTTCGTCTTGTCGATTCGGAACTTGAGGAGGCCTTCGTATACGAGACCCTGGCCCTCTGAGCAGTCGACCGTGACGTCCTGACCGTTCCTGAGGACCTCCGAGCCGTCGCCGGTCCCGACTATGCAGGGAATGCCGAGCTCGCGGGAGACTATGGCGGCATGGCAGGTCCGGCCGCCCCGGTCGGTGATTATCGCAGATGCGATGCGCATGATGGGTTCCCAGTCCGGGTCCGTCTTGTCCGTGACCAGCACCTCGCCCCTCCTGAAGTCGTTTATCTCGTAGACGCTCTCCAGGACCCTGACCGTGCCCTGGCCGATCTTGCTACCCACGGCTTCGCCCTTGACGAGCACGTTGCCCTTCCCCTCGAGGACGTACTCCTCGAGGACGTTCTCGGTCCTGACCGCATGGACGGTCTCCGGTCGGGCCTGCACAATGTACAGCTCGCCAGTGAGGCCGTCCTTGGCCCACTCGATGTCCATGGGTTTCTTGTAGTGCTCCTCGATCGCACACGCCCATTTCGCCAGCTTGACTATCTCGTCGTCTTGGAGCACTAACCTCTGCCGGTCCATCTCCGGCACCTCGACGTCTTCGTGGCCCTTCGAAGTGAATATGAGCTTGTGCTTCTTGCTGCCCAGCTTCTTCTCGACGATCGGGTCGT
>CAZHTV010000055.1:0-9040 GCA_964535775.1 uncultured Thermoplasmata archaeon
CGATTGCCGGCCCGGTCGAAGAGGGAATGGTTGTGAAGATTGTCAGGCGGAGCGAGACCAGCGGGGTCAGTGTCTGCTACCGACTGGTGGTAAGGGGGTAGACCATTGAGAGAACTTGTAGAAACCTATTTCGGGGAGCGCAGCGTCGTCAATCACCACATCGCGTCCTACAACGATTTCCTCCCCACGATAGACCATCCGAACAGCAGGATGCAGAAGATCGTCGACAACGTCCGCGCGTCCCCAGATGAGGCCGACAGAGGAATCATCAGGCTGGACCCGGACAGGACTGAGGGCAAGATCATCGAGATATTCATCGGCCGGAGACGCGACCCTAAGACGGGCCAGATAGACACCAATGCCAGGCCGTCCATATCGGTCGGCAGGCCGGTCATCAAGGAGGCCAACGGCGCGACGCACGACCTCTTCCCGATGGAGGCGCGCCTGAGGAACCTGAACTACTCAGCTCCGATATACCTCGAGTTCACCGTCATCGAGGACGGCATCGAGAGGGAGCCTGAGAAAGTCCACATCGGCGACCAGCCGGTGATGATCAAATCGAAGAAGTGCAACCTGCACAAGGACAACATCGAGACGGACCGAGAGCCCACCGAGGATGAGCTGAGGCGGTTCCTGGTCGATCAGGGCGAGGACCTGTGCGATCCCGGCGGATACTTCATAATCGGGGGCACTGAGAGGGCGCTCATATCGCTCGAGGATCTCGCTCCCAACAGGGTCATGGTCGAGCTGAACGAGCGCTACGGCACAAGCCTGCACGTCGCCAAGGTGTTCTCGCAGAGGGAAGGATATCGCGCGCTCACGCTCATGGAGAAGAAGAAGGACGGGATGCTCGTCGTCTCCGTCCCCGCGGCCTCTGGCCAGATACCTCTCGTGGTGCTCATGAAGGCCCTCGGGATGGAGAGTGACGAGGCTACCTTCAAGGCCATCGTCTCCGACCCGCAGATGGCCAACATCGTCTACGCCAACATCGAGGAGTGCCAGAACAAGAAGCTGTACCCTCCGAACGGCATCTACACGACCGAGGACGCGATACTGTTCCTAGAGAGGAAGTTCGCGACCGGGCAGGCCAAGGAGTACAGGGCGAAGAAGGTCGAGAGCATCATCGACCGCTCGCTGCTGCCGCACCTGGGTGACACCGCTGATGCGAGGCTCAAGAAGTCCATCTTCCTCGGCAGGATGGCGAGGACCATCCTGGAACTCGAGCTCGGCCACAGGAAGGAGGACGACAAGGACCACTACGCCAACAAGAGGCTGAAGCTCGCAGGCGATCTGATGGAGGACCTGTTCAGAGTCGCATTCACCAACCTCATCAAGGACCTTAAGTACCAGCTCGAGAGGGGGTACACCAGGAAGAAGGGCCTCAAGATATCCTCGGCCATAAGGCCCGACCTGCTCACCCACAGGCTGCTCCATGCGTTCGCGACGGGCAACTGGGTCGGTGGCAGAGCGGGCGTGTCTCAGCTGCTCGACAGGACGTCAAACATGAGCGCGCTGTCACACCTGAGGAGGGTCACGTCACCGCTGACCAGGAGCCAGCCGCACTTCGAGGCGAGGGACCTGCACCCGACGCAATGGGGCAGGCTGTGTCCGAACGAGACGCCAGAAGGTCAGAACTGCGGCCTCGTCAAGAACTGCGCTCTCATCATAGACATATCGGAGGGCTTTGACGACAAGGAGGTCATCTGGCTTCTGAAGGACCTCGGGGTCAAGGAGGTCGGGGAGCAGTACACCACTGAGACCAGGGTGTACGTCAACGGTGACCTGATCGGGCTTCACGACAAGCCGAAGGAGCTCGTCGAGGAGGTTCGCCAGAGAAGGCGCTCAGGTCTGCTCTCCTCCGAGGTCAACGTGCGCTTCGACGAGAACATGAACGAGATCATCATCAACTGCGACGAGGGCAGGCTGAGGAGGCCGCTGCTCGTCGTGAGGCACGGCAAGACGATGATGACAAGGAAGCATGTCGAGGAGATGCGTGCTAAGAAGCTCCACTGGTCCGACCTGATTAGGGAGGGAGTGGTGGAGTGGATAGATGCCGAGGAGGAGGAGGACACCTACATCGCTGTGTTCGCATACAAGACACCCCAGAAGTGCGAGCACTGCGAGAAGTTCCTCTCTGAGATAGATGTCGAGTGGCGCAACCCCGGCGACGAGGGCAAGGTGCTCCTCGAGTGCAAGCACTGCGGCGGAACCATGCATGTCGACTCGCTCCTGATCGACCAGCACACACACCTGGAAGTCGACCCGATGGTCATCCTGGGGGTCTGCTCCGCGCTCGTGCCGTATCCAGAGCACAACTCCAGCCCGAGGGTGACGATGGGTTCAGGCATGGCCAAGCAGTCGCTGGGCCTCAGCTCGTCGAACTACAGGATCAGGCCGGACACCAGGAGCCATCTGCTGCATTATCCGCAGAAGCCTCTGACGACCACCAAGCCGATGGACTTCGTCGAGTTCAACAAGAGGCCCGCGGGCCAGAACTTCGTAGTGGCGATCCTGTCGTATCACGGATACAATATGGAGGACGCAGTGGTCATGAACAGGTCCTCCGTCGAGAGGGCCCTTGGCAGGTCGACATTCATGAGGACCTACAGGGCTGAGGAGCGCAGGTACCCTGGCGGACAGGAGGACCACTTCGAGATACCGAGCCCGGATGTCAGGGGTGCGCGCGCCGACCTGTCCTACAGCAACCTGGGAGAGGACGGATTGATCAGCCCCGAGACGGCTGTCCAGGGCGGCGACGTCCTGATAGGTAAGACCTCCCCGCCGAGGTTCCTGGAGGAGGAAGCGGACTTCCTGACGCCGCAGAAGCGCAGGGAGACCTCGGTGACAGTGAGGCCTGGCGAGACGGGCTATGTTGACAATGTCATGCTCACCGAATCGGAGAACGGCTCGAGGCTGGTCAAGGTCAAGGTCAGGGACGAGCGGGTCCCCGAGCTGGGCGACAAGTTCGCCTCCAGGCACGGCCAGAAGGGGGTCATCGGGCTCTTAGTGCCGCAGGAGGACATGCCTTTCACAGAGGATGGTCTCGTGCCGGACCTGCTGATCAACCCGCACGCCATCCCATCGCGTATGACTGTCGCACACGTGCTCGAGATGATAGGCGGCAAGGTCGGCTCGATGGAGGGCAGGCTCATAGACGGCACCCCGTTCAGCGGCGAGAGGGAGGAGGCACTCAGGGACGCGCTGGTGAGGAATGGCTTCAAGCACAACGGCAAGGAGGTCATGTACGACGGCGTCACCGGCAGGATGATCGAGGCCGAGATATTCATCGGCGTCATCTACTACCAGAAGCTGCACCACATGGTCTCGGGCAAGCTGCATGTGAGGAGCAGGGGCCCGGTGCAGATACTCACCAGGCAGCCGACCGAGGGTAGGTCCAGACAGGGTGGCCTGAGGTTCGGAGAGATGGAGAGGGACTGCCTCATAGGCCATGGCGCGGCCATGGTGATCAAGGACAGGCTGCTGGACGAGTCGGACGGCACCCTCCAATATGTCTGCGGCAACTCCAGCTGCGGCCACATAGCGATTCTTGACAGGCGCGGCACGCTCAGGTGCCCAGTCTGTGGCAACAACTCGAAGATATATCAGGTGCAGACCTCGTACGCGTTCAAGCTCTTGCTCGACGAGCTGCTCTCGCTCGGGGTCGCCATGCGCCTTCAGCTGGAGGACTTGAAATGATGATAACGGGCGTTACCAAGCGCATATCGGCGATCAAGTTCGCGCACCTCTCGCCTGACGAGATCAGGAAGATGAGCGCGACCAAGATCATCACGGCAGACACTTACGACGACGACGGCTTCCCGATCGACATGGGTCTCATGGACCCGCATCTGGGGGTAATCGAGCCCGGGCTGAGATGCAAGACCTGCGGCAAGAAGGTCGACGAGTGCCCCGGACACTTCGGGCACATAGACCTCGCGATGCCCGTGATACACGTCGGGTATGTGAAGGAGATCAAGAAGCTCCTGCAGTCCACCTGCAGATCCTGCGGCAGGCTTCTCCTTACAGGAGAGCAGGCCGAGGAGTACAGGAAGCAGAGGGACAAGATGGAGGAGTATGGCGCGGACACCTTCGAGGCCTCGAGCGTCGCGAGGGAGACCGCGAAGGACGCCTCTGCGCGCACCACGTGCCCGCACTGCGGGACCGTGCAGCTGAAGATAACCCTCGATAAGCCCACGACCTTCAGGGAGGAGGGGCACAAGCTCACCCCGAAGGAGGTCAGGGAGAGGCTCGAGAGGATACCGGACGGGGACCTCGTGTCCCTGGGCATGGACCCGTCGGTCTCGAGGCCGGAGTGGATGGTCCTGACAGCGCTGCCTGTGCCCCCGGTCACGGTCAGGCCTTCGATCACGCTCGACTCGGGCGACAGGTCGGAGGACGACGTGACGCACAAGCTAGTCGATGTCCTCAGGATCAACCAGAGGCTGAGGGAGAACAGGGACGCGGGCGCCCCGCAGCTGATAGTCGAGGACCTGTGGGAGCTGCTGCAGTACCATGTCACCACGTACTTCGACAACCAGACCTCGGGGATACCGCCTGCCAGGCACAGGTCCGGCAGGCCTCTCAAGACGCTCGTCCAGAGGCTCAAGGGCAAGGAGGGCAGGTTCAGGTCGAACCTGTCAGGCAAGCGTGTCAACTTCTCCGCGAGGACCGTCATCTCGCCCGACCCGATGCTGTCCATCAACGAGGTGGGCGTGCCTGTCGAGGCCGCGAGGGAGCTGACGGTGCCGATACACGTCACGGAGCGCAACCTCGAGCGCGCAAAGGAGATGTGCAAGCACGGACCGACGCCGCCAGGGCCCGAGTATCGGCCGGGCGTCAATTACGTCATAAGATCGGATGGACGGAGGATCAAGGTCACGGACAAGAACGCGGAGACGGTCGCTGAGACCATCGAGGCTGGGTACACTGTCGAGAGGCACCTCGTGGATGGCGACATCGTCCTGTTCAACAGGCAGCCGTCTCTGCACAGGATGTCCATAATGGCCCACGAGGTCCGGGTCATGCCGTACAAGACCTTCAGGTTCAACCTCTGCGTCTGCCCGCCCTACAATGCGGACTTCGACGGTGACGAGATGAACCTGCACGTGCTGCAGAGCGAAGAGGCCAGGGCGGAGGCGAAGGTGCTCATGAGGGTCCAGGAGCACATCCTGTCCCCAAGGATGGGCGCCCCGGTGATCGGGTCAATACACGACCACATCACGGGCTCGTTCCTGCTCACTTACAAGGACTCGAGGTTCACACGCGATGAGACGCTCAACATCCTCGAGAAGATAGGCGGCGTCAAGCTCCCCAAGCCCAAGGTCTCTGGCGGGGTCGAGTACTGGACGGGGAAGCAGCTCTTCAGCCTCATACTCCCGCACGACCTGCACATGACCTTCAAATCCTCGATATGCCAGAAGTGCCAGACCTGCAAGAAGGAGAAGTGCGAGAACGACGGGTTCGTTGTCATCAGGAGCGGCAAGCTGATGATGGGCACGATCGACGAGAAGGCCCTCGGGGCCTTCAAGGGCAAGATAGTGGACAAGCTCGCGAGGGACTACGGCCCCGACGTCGCGAGGCAGTTCATCGACAAGGCCACGAAGCTGGCCATAGGCGCGATAACCGTACGCGGGTTCACGACCGGGATAGACGACGAGGACATCCCGGAGCAGGCGAAGCGCGAGATTGACGACGCGATGACTCAGGCGAGGGAGAAGGTCGAGGAGCACGTCCAGGCATACAGACGAGGCGAGCTCGAGCAGATGCCCGGCCGATCCCTCGAGGAGACCCTCGAGGTCGAGATCATGAAGGTCCTGGGCAAGGCGAGGGACACCGCGGGGCAGATCGCGGGCAGACATCTAGGCCTCGAGAACTCAGCTGTCATCATGGCCCGCTCGGGCGCGAGGGGTTCTATGCTGAACCTGTCGCAGATGGCGGGCGCGATCGGACAGCAAGCCGTCAGAGGGGAGCGTCTGTCCAGAGGTTACTGGAACAGGACCCTGCCGCACTTCCAGAAGGGCGACCTGGGGTCCGAGGCCAGGGGTTTCGTAAGGAACTGCTACAAGAGCGGCCTCACGCCGACCGAGTACTTCTTCCACTCGATGGGAGGCAGAGAGGGCCTCGTCGACACGGCGGTCAGGACGTCGAGATCGGGATACATGCAGCGGAGGCTGATCAACGCCCTGGAGGACCTCAAGGTCATGCAGGACGGCAGCGTCAGGAACACCGCGGGCACGATCATACAGTTCGAATATGGAGAGGACGGCGTCGACCCGATGAAGAGCGTTGGAGGCGACGCCGTCGATGTCGATGACGTCATACTGTCGGTCCTCGGGGACCAGGGCGAGCTGATTGCGAAGGTCCAGGAGAAGGGAGCCCTCAGCTACGGCATACAGGACAGGGACCTCCTCGAGGCGTCGGAGGAGACGGAGACCGAGACAGAGGAGCCCGAATACGAGGGCGGCGGCGGGGAGGAGATGTGATCCACATGACCGCCAAGAACGCTATCGAGGTCTTCGTCAGGAAGGGCATAGACGATAAGACCGCGCAGAAGCTGGTCGATGCGGGTTACACGTTCACCAAGATCGCCCGGGCAAGCGACAAGGTCAAACGCGAGATAGAGAGGCTGCTCGGGGAGAGGAAGCTCAAGCAGGTCCTGGCGGCCGTGAAGACGAAGGACCGGATGCCGAGGAAGAAGAAGGAGAAGCCGCTCAAGAAGATGCAGTTGAAGAAGGCACCTCTTCCGGTGAAGGTCGCAGAGCCGACGCCTCTCGAGCAGAAGATGTTTAAGACACTCGAGAAGAAGGGCAAGAGGCTCCCAAGAGCGGTGGTGCAGGATCTGGCCTCGAGGCTCGAGGGGGTCGAGATACCGGACAAGCTGATCGACAAGATGCTGGATATCGCCTGGGAACGGTTCGACGCGCACACGGTCGATCCCAACGAATCGGTCGGCATCATCGCTGCGCAGAGCATAGGTGAGCCTGGCACGCAGATGACCATGAGGACTTTCCATTACGCAGGGGTCGCGGAGATGAACGTGACGCTCGGCCTGCCCAGGCTCATAGAGATAGTGGACGCGAGACGCGTCCCGAGCACGCCGATAATGGAGATACACCTGGAGGAGAGCGTCTACGACGACCTCGAGAAGGTCAGGCTGATTGCATCGACCATCGAGCGAACGAACCTGATAGACATCGCGGACGTCGACACCGACATCAACTCGATGGAGGTCATCGTCAAGCTCGACCGTAAGAAGATGGAGCGCAAGTCCGCCACACCGGAGGAGGTTCTGAGGGCCCTCAACAAAGCCAAGGGCATGAAGGGTATGGCGGAGATGCGCGAGGGCAACATCGTGATCCGATGCGACGAACCATCCTACAAGAGGCTCCAGAGGATATCAGAGGACACGAAGTTCTGCCCCATAAAGGGCGTCGAGGGGATCCAGAGGGCGGTCATTCGCAGGGTCGGGGGCCACTATATCATATACACCGAGGGCTCCAACCTGGAGAAGGTGCTCCTGATCGGACATGTCGACAAGAGGCGCACCACGACCAACAGCATCCTCGAGATATACGAGGCGCTTGGAGTCGAGGCCGCACGCAGGGCCATCATCATCGAGGCGTCCAGGACGCTCGAGGAGCAGGGTCTGACCGTGGACATCCGGCACATCATGCTTGTCGCGGACCTGATGACAAACGACGGCGATGTGAAAGCCATAGGCAGGCACGGCATATCCGGACGCAAGTCGAGCGTATTGGCAAGAGCCGCTTTCGAGATCACCTCCACTCACCTGCTCAGGGCGGGCATCACCGGCGAGGTGGACGCCCTGGAGGGCGTCGTGGAGAACATCATCGTGGGCCAGCCGGTCACGGTGGGCACAGGCGCGGTGAACCTCGTTTGGGCTCCCGGCGCAAAGGAGAAAGGTGGGTCGAGATGATCGACATCGCGAGAGCGCTCAAGACGGCGTCTGCGACGGGAGATGTCAGGTTCGGACTCGCTGAGACCAGGAGGTCCTTGGCCACGGACGAGGCGAAGATGGTGGTCTTCGCCTCCAACTGTCCAGACAAGTCGGTGGTCCCTTCGGGCAGCAAGGCGAAGGTACTCGCGTTCAGCGGAACGAACGTCGAGCTGGGGAATGCATGTGGAATGCCGTTCCCGATATCCGTCCTAGCCGTGGTCAGCCCAGGGGAATCCAACATTCTGTTGGCATGATGGGTGGGAGCATGGCGGACATCAAATTCACCGGAGATACGCTGAGGTACATATCCCTCTTCGAGAAGGTCACGGGCACACAGGTCAAGGACTGCCTGGAGACCGAGGAGAAGCTGGTATTCGTGGTTGAGAAGGGCCAGGGCAGCAGGGCGGTCGGGAAGAAGGGCGAGAACGTGATCCGTCTCCACGACCTGACCGGGAAGAACATACACGTGATAGAGTACTCCGAGGATCCCGAGACGTTCATCAAGAATGTCTTCCACACTTACTCGGTCCAGAGCGTCGCGATTGAGGACAGGGGCAACATCATACACGCCACCGTGACCGTGGACCCGAAGATGAAGGGAAAAGCGATCGGCAAGAACGGCAAGAACCTCAGGATAGCCCGCGAGGTCGTCAACAGACACCACAACGTTCAGAGCATCAGCGTCGCCTGAGCGGCTCCCTCTCCACCTCGAGCCTGTCGGCCGTCGGATATTCTTCCACTATGTAGCTCGGGAGGTCGAGCTCCGATGCGATTTCCTCCAGCACCCACGGGGCGATCTCCAGCCTCTTTCTGCGGTTATCCATCCATAGAAGGCTCCCAGGGACCCCGAACCTGTTCATGACATATGCGGCGGTCGCGGCTATTAGGTCGGTCTCGACCACCCCTTTGACCAGGGTGCCATCTGTCGTGAGGACCTCGTGCGGTTTCTTGACGTTCCTCGCGCGCCGCGTTATCCTCCTCCTGAGCTGCACACCGTCCTTGAACGCTGCGGAACAGTAGTGGAGTGGGACCTCGGTGTCGAGTCTGAGGAGGTCCTTCGCGAGCTGCTCACTGCCCTCAACC
>CAZHTV010000056.1:0-8914 GCA_964535775.1 uncultured Thermoplasmata archaeon
AGAGAGGGCTTCATATCGGAGATATCTGGTGGCAAGGAGGCAGAGCTCCTCAGAGGGTCGATCAGGACAGGCGAGAGGAAGGCTAGGGAGAGCGGCAAGAAGGGGCAGATCAAGGCCGATCTCGTCGAGAAGTACGCCAGGAACGCGTGGAGCATAGGCGAGCTCGGCATAGGCCTGAACAGGAAGGCCAAGATCGTCGCCAACATGTTGGAGGACGAGAAGGTCTACGGCACCTGCCACTTCGCGGTCGGGAGCAACTACGATGGCGATGCTGAAGCTCTCATTCACCTGGACGGCCTGGTCAAGGCCCCCACGATAGTCGCGGTGTCTTCATCTGGAAGGGAGCAGACAATAATGGAGAAGGGGAAGCTGGCCTGGGACTAGATCGGAGGTCAAAGCTTAACTCCCCATTCGCAATTACAGCGGCCATGGCAGGGCCCCTCAGGGTGGGGGACATAGACCAGGACCGATTCGACAGGTCGAGGAGGATAGGCTGGCTGGACCTCGAGAGGATATCAGATGCCAGGGTCCTAGTGGTGGGCGCGGGGGCCATCGGCAACGAAGTCGCCAAGAACTTGGTGCTCTCCGGCTTCCGAAGGATCACTATCGTCGATATGGATCAAGTCGTGGGCTCCAACCTCAACAGATGCATCTTTTTCACAAGGACCGATGCCAGCAGCGGAGCCCTCAAGGCCGAGGCAGTTGCGCGAGGGGCCTCGTCATTGGCGGATGACGTTGATGTGGCAGCGGTGACCAAGCGGATCGAGGAGCTCCCTTCGTCCATGTTCACCGATCACGAAGTCATCCTCGGTTGCCTGGATAACATAGCTGCAAGGGTCCACGTCAACGCACACTCCTACGCAGCTGGGAGAGTGTATATCGACGGTGCGATGGATGGGTTTCTGGGGAGAGTGACAGTGGTGCGCCCTCCTGATGGTGCATGTCTTCAGTGTGGCATGAACAAGACACATGCGAAGATAGCCTCACTGAGATTCAGCTGCACCGGGAAAGGCATCGTCTTTCACGAGCCCAGGATCGCCGCGGAGATAACAACCACTAGCATAGTGGCTGCTGTGATGGTCAGGGAAGCGCTCAAGGTCGCTTCCGGAAGGCGCGACCTCCTACTGTCCAACTCGTTCTACTATGACGGCCAGAACAGGCTCTCTGAGGAGATGGAGATACCCTTCGACCCAAGCTGCCCGGTGCACACTCGTCCATCCGTCCAGCTACAGGTATCCGAAAACGATTTAAGCTCACGGGATGTCCAGTGAGCTGGTGGTCTTCTGGTAGTCCGAATCAAGGTCAAGAACGCCGAGACGGGAGCGACCGTCGAGATGGAGCTCGAGAGCGAGAACACGGTCGACGAGATCATCGAGAGCTCGGCGACCTTCTGGAAGAAGGACATGGGGGCGTATGTGCTCAGGAAGGGCAAGAAGGTCCTCAGAGGCGGGAGCTCCCTGGTCGATGCCGGAATCAGGGCGGACGACGTGCTGGAACTCATCCCTGACCCCGAGGGCGGCTAGGCTAGATGCCTCTACCTGCGGACGTCCTCAGGATCAGGCTCAGGAACGAGATCGAGATGTGCCAGCGTGAGCTCAGACACCACCTGTCTGTCTCCGATGCCCGTCTCTCTTCCTTCCCGATAATGGTCAATGTGACCCTTCTCCGCGTGCCAGGCCCCGATTGGGAGGAGGGTAAGGTCGTCCACAGGTTCGTTCATAGGATGGCCGTGATCGTCAGCGAAGAGTATCCGATGGAGAAGCCAATCGTGAAGTGGCTCACGCCGATCTTCCATCCGAACATCATGCCGCCTGAGGACGGGGGGTATGTGTGCACGAAGTTGCTCGAGAACTGGGATTTCAGCTCGAATCTCATGACATTCATCAAAGGCATAGAGTCCCTTCTCGCAAACCCGAACCCGAAGAGCCCCTTCGGGAACGACGCCTGCACCAGGGCGGCCGCGTACTTCAACAGGACCAGATACAGGCCCCCCGTCATAATGGACCAGTCCGACAGGAGGATCCGGATCGTGGGGGATGCGCTTGGCTAGGCCACGGATCGTTTCGGAGACGAAGCGTCCGGTCGAGGAGCGCAGCCCTCCAGGGAACCGATTGAGGCCTCACAACTGGCTGTCCGATGAGTCAGCGGCCCTGTACCGCTCTGTGCAGTTGTCAGGCAAACCCTTCGGACTCTACCTCTCCAGCCATGCCGAGGCCAAGGTCAGGGAGCACGCTGTGAAGGAGGCTCCCAAGCACCTCGAGGTGATGGGTTTCCTGCTGGGCGAGGTGAAGTCATGGCAGGGGTCTCAGTACTCCGTGGCAAGGGACGTCGTGACCACGCAGCTGAAGAGCACAGCATCCAAGGTGAGGTTCGACCCCGACGCGTTCCCCAGGCTCTTTGTCGATCTCGACGGCTCCGGTTTCGACTATGTGCTTGTCGGTTGGTACCATTCTCACCCTGGCCACACATGCTTCCTCTCGAGGACTGACCTCGATACGCAGAGGCGCATCTTCAATCAGACGTACCACTCCGCGCTGGTAATCGACCCTGTGAACAAGGACATCAAAGCCTTCAGGCTCGTGCTGGACGGTTATGAGGAGATGTCCTTTGCCGTCTTCACGCCTTCGGCCTCAGATACCGGAGGCAAGAAGGTGAGGCGGCGCAAGCTGAAAGTGGAGCCTGCGGTGGAGTGCTAAGCCCATGGCCAAATCAAGAAAGCTTTTTCATGTCCGCGGACCTTAGCTCCGCTGTCATGGTAGTGTGGTCCATTCACCGGCGGCTCAGTCGGATCGCGTGTGCCATCAGCGTCTTGGCGCTCATGTCCTGCACGCTTGCAGAAGCACAGAGCGAGGACGAGACACCCTTCCTCACCTACACGGCGGATTACTTCAAGACAACGTTGGTATGCTCGAACCTGACAGCGACCGTAATCAACAACTGGCCAAATGTGGCCTTCTACCACACGAAGGACAGGTTCTCTCCCGTCTTCAACATCGGGATGCCGATTGTGTATCTGTTCAACGACACGAACGGAGACGGGCTATTCGCCCGGTCGGAGATCAAGTATCTGGCCTACCTGGATGACCTTCACAACGTGACATGGAACATGTCAGATGTCCAATTGGGCGTCAATCCTTCAGCCGGGCAGTACGTGGTCCTGAGCCGTTGGGCCGACCTCGCCCTCTACGACAGCCGCGAAGCAGTAGTTCCTGTGATGGACAAGTGGGCGAGGATCCATTTCAGCTTCAGGATAACCGAGAATCCGGTCACATATCACAACGACCTTGGCAACTATGTCGTGCAGGGCAAGATCGACGTACGGGTGAACATGTCTCTCGAAATCACTCGCCAGGTGAATTCCTCGGGGGTCGTCCTCGAGCATTCTCTGAAAGCTGGTCTGAGCACCAACACGTTCCTGCTCACCGAGGACTTGGGCCCGGGCTCCCTTGTTCAGACGCAGGTGTTAAGCAGGGTGGACGAGACCGTGAACGGTGAAGATTTCGCACACAGATTCAACCTAACGAACCTGCCCACTCAGAGGATAGAATTCGCGAAGGAGGACGGCACCGTTCAAGCGCACTACAAGATGAGCTCCGTCCCATTGATGAGAGACGGGGCCAACGTGACCAAGCCTCTCATGAACTGCTCCTACTACACCACGGGCTCAGGGATGATACTGCACACGGCATTCATGGTCCGTGACGCGAACGGGACAATCACGCACGACGTTTCACTCGGAATAGACGAGGCAGGATTCTACGAACGGGTGGGGGATTGGTTCAAGGAGAACCTGCCGGTCATCATGATCGTCACGGGGACCGTCGTGGCGGCGATATCGGTTGTGCTGTTCGTCATGATCTACCGAAAATCCGTGAGAGAGGCCACGAAGGCGCAGAAGGACCCCGCTCAGAGCCAGGGTGAGAAGCCGCCAGGGAACTAGACCCAGATCGCATGTCTCTTTCTCATCGCGCCCTCGCTCTGACCGAGCTTGTCCATGAGTACGGCAACGACCGAGTCGAGGTAGACGAGCGCGGCGTCCTCGAAGAGCGTTCCCATGGGCGCCAGCCTCTTCCTCTCTTCGTCCTTGGGTGGGTGTATCACGATGACGAGGTTCGACGCCGCTGCGAGCTTGGAATGGTTGTCCGCAGTGACTGTCACGACCTTCGCACCCATCCTCCTCACGATGTTCGCGGTCTGTATCGCAGACATCGTCTCCCCAGTGTACGAGACGATTATCACCGCATGGCCCTCATCGACTATTGGGGTTATCGTCTCGCCAATGAAGTAGACCTCCAGCCCCATCTGCACCAGCCTGATCGAGAACGCCTTCGCGATCAGTCCGGACCGGCCTACGCCGTACACGAATATCTTTCGTGAGCCGATGATGATGTCCACGAACTCCTCGGTGCCCTGGACAGGCTCATCCAGCGTCTTCTTGATGCTGTTGATGATGTAGTCAGAGCTCTCCTTCATCTGGCCTCCGCCTTCTACTTCTTGTTGCCGGTCTTATTTTCCTTCGAGACCTTCTTGGCGAGCACCCTCTCAAGTATGACCTTCATGTACATCGCATCGTGCTCGAGCAGAGGTGAACCCGAGATGATGGTTATGGGTTGGTTGCGCTCGACGAGCGCCTCGGCGAGCGGCTCGAACCTGAGGTCTCCCTTCTTGATGGATGTGAACCTCTTCTCGTTTCCGCCTTCGTGCTCCACACCTGAGAAATGGGAATAGAACTTGCCGCCGGCATGATCCCACACCTCGTCCAGGAGCTCGTCGAAGTCCTTCGGCTCCCTGAGCGCCCCGGACTCCCTCGCGTGGTAGTGTGGGAAGTTGACCACAGGCACTGCCCCGCGGACCTCTTTGCACACCTTCAGCGCCTCCTGCAGGCTTCCGAAGATCTCCTGCCTGCCGCTCAGCTCCAGGCCTATGGGGACCTTTATGCCGTTCTTCTTGTACCATTTGGTCAGCTCGCCTATTCGATTCTTGATCTTCTTCTGAGCGACCTTCTGCGACACATCACCGTAAAGGCCCATGTGGGTCACGACTACCGTCGCACCCAGCTCCTTGGCCATCAGGCCTCCCCATCGGATGGAGTCCATGCTTCTGAAGCAGAGCTCGCCATCTCCGACGAGGTCCATGTAGTAAGGGGTGTGGATTGAGAGCTCCACGTCGAGTTCATCTGCCATCTCCCGGAGCCTCCTGAGCTCCTGGTAGCTTCTGGCAATGCCGCTCGTCAGAGACACGAGGGTGTCACCTTTCTTTATGGGCTCGTCGAGATTCGATATGACCTTCTCCTTGTCGCCTTTTCTCCGGATCACTTCTATGACCATGTCGTTGGCGATGTTCTTCGGCTTCGTCCCGATCTCCTCGGGTTCCGCCGCGCGCTCATGGATGTGCGCCCTCACGAGCTGCGCCTCCATCGCGCTGAGGCCGAGGTTGTGCACATCCTCGATGCCATCTCTCAAAGTGCGGCCTTTGCAGGACAAAGGGATGCCCGCAGGACCAAAACGAATCATCTACACACCCGGGCGAGCCAGGATTGTCGGTTATATCCTATGCCATATATATCTTCTATTGATGATGTACTTAAGGAATGTCGTGCACCCAAGAAACGACGAGAGCATCTCCTGAGTCGGTTAGTTTCGGCTCGGCCAGGGCATGCTGGCCAGCATCTTGCACAGACGCAAATCTTTATAAACGGTTCCCGCATTAGCTCGCCTACTCTCTGGATGTCGGAGGAGTCAGAACATGGGAGCGAAATGCAGGAAAACCAATCCCAACCTTGTCGCCCTCATACAGCATCTCAAGGATGTTGGGAGGACAAACGGGGCACCTGTCTGGCGAGACATCGCGTTGAGGCTCGAGGGGCCGATGAGCAACTGGGCAGAGGTGAACATCGGCAGGATAGAGCGCTACGCGGCCGAGAACGAGATCGTCGTGATCCCTGGGAAGCTCCTGGGTGCTGGCGAGATCTCCAAGAAGGTCACTGTCGCCGCCTTCAGGTCGTCCGGACAAGCGAGGGAGAAGATCAGGAAGGCAGGCGGGAATAGCATGTCGATAGAGGACCTTGTAGCGTCCAACCCGAAGGGCGCCAAGGTCAGGATAATGGGGTGAGCAGATGGCCGTGATCGACGCAGACGGATTGGTTCTAGGGCGGCTCTGCTCGCACGTGGCGAAGCGACTGAGGAACGGCGAGGAGGTAGTCGTGCTGAATGCCGAGAAGGCGGTTGTCTCAGGACGCAAGGAGCAGCTAGTCGAATTCTATGCGCACAGGAGGACAAGAGGGGGCAGCCAGAGCAAGGCCAAGGGACCGTTCTACCCGAGGCGCTCGGACATGATACTCAGAAGAACGGTCCGGGGCATGGTCGAGTACAAAAGGCCCGCTGGGAAGGCCGCTTTAAAGCGACTGAGGGTGTACATCGGCGTGCCGAAGGAGTTCAGGGACGCCAAGGCGGAGACCGTGGAGTCCGCCAAGAAGCCCAATCTGATTCAGTACGTGCTCCTCGGCGATATCTCGGAGCGGCTGGGCTCCGTCTAGGGGATGATCACATGAAGGTTGTTGTCTCAAGCGGAAAGAGGAAGAGCGCCGTGGCGAGGGCCACCATGAGGAAGGGCCGAGGGCTCGTTAGGATCAACGGCGTGCCCGTCGAGATGCACGAGCCGTACCTCGCGAAGGTCATGATCATGGAGCCACTGACACTCGCAGGCGACAAGGTCCAGAAGGTGGACATCGAAGTCAACGTGGTCGGCGGCGGTATAATGGGCCAGGCGAGCGCTTCCAGGACGGCCATCGCGAAAGGTCTGGTGCAGTTCTTGGGTGACCAGGACCTGCAGACGATGTTCTCGAAATACGACAGGTCTCTGCTTGTTTCGGATCCCCGGCGGAAGCTCCCGAAGAAGCCTCAGGGCAGGGGCGCCAGGAAGAAACACCAGAAGTCATACAGGTGATGTCCACATGATCATACCGGTTAGATGTTTCACTTGCGGGAAGGTCATCGGCAGCGCGTACGAGGAGTTCATGAAGAGGGTCGACATGGGCGAGTCGCCCAAGGATGTGCTCGATTCCCTTAAGCTCGAGAGGTACTGTTGCAGGAGGATGCTCCTGACGCACGCTGACCTGATAGACGAGGTCGCACCCTACTGACCTCGCTCCAAACCTATTGAGGTTTTACCCACAAGGGCCCGTGGGGTAGCTTGGTATCCTTCCAGCTTGGGGTGCTGGTGACTCGCGTTCAAATCGCGACGGGCCCACCTAGTTATTTGTTCAATCAGCTGGGATTGATTTTTCGCCCCGTCCTCGAACCTTGTGCCAACTGCTCTTCGCGATGTCGTGCTCCTGTTCAATTCTACGGTGGGTCAAGATCTTCGCACAGTGCCTCGTAATCATGAGCGAGCGTAAGATTGTGCCCATCGAGGGGCGCCTGTCGCGTGACAGCGGCGAGGAGGGAGAGCACCATGATGTGTTACAGGTGCTCAAGGGGGCGGAGTGATATATGAACCTCTGCTTTCCGTGACCCGCTCACAGATCCATTGTACCGTCAGGAAACAGGGAGCCCCTTCTGCGCCTGGGATTACCGCCTGCTACCGCCATGTGACAGTGATATCGTCACAGATCATGGTTACTCCAGACAAATCAGCCGCTCCGGCCTGCAGACCGACTTTCGCGATGTTGTGAGCAGTGCTGCTGTCCCACAAGGGGATACATGAGGCCATCTTGACCCCATTGCCATAGATGTCGTAGGTTCCTGTCTCGAGATCCGCGTCGAGGGTAATCTTGAACCAGGATTGAGCGCCATATGTGAATGTCGTGCTTCCCCAGCCGCTCGAAGTGTAGTAGTAAATGCGGCCGTCTCTCAGCACCATGTATGTTTCCATCAGTCCGCCGCTGTCGTAGAGATTCACGTAGCACCATTTCCAGGTCGCAGTTGTGCTGAGCCACACTCGCGCCTCGATGCAGACTCTACCATCCGTCTTGGACGGACTTGAGGTAATGTGAAACGCTTGGGTGAGACCAGTCGCATATTGCTTATAGAGGCTCACGCCAGGCTGTTTCCAACAACCACTAGCCACCCAATCTACCGGCCCCCCTGTCTCGACCTGAGTCCATCCAGCCAGATTCTGCTCAAACTGATCCGAGAAGAGGATTCCTCCGCCTCTGACGGTCACTTCATCCACCCATGCTGTCACGCCGCTCATCTGCGTGTGACCCGCTTGAAACTTCACCTTGTTCGCGTAGTGATAGTCATCATTGTTTGGATTCGTCACGTCGAACGCCGCCCCTGCAACCATTTGAAGGCCGTTCACATATGCATCGAACGTACAGGTTTGCGGATGGATTCCAAACATGACGCTATACCATGTATTTGCCTGATAGCCATTGTAGAACGATGTCCAGTCGCCATTGTGGTAGTATGAAATCGTTCCGTCAGAGAAGAATGCGACATACACAAGGAACAGGTTGTCGTTCATCACCAACAGGTATACGGTCTTCTGGTTCGAGCTCACTTTGGCTTTGAAGTCGACGATGAAGTCTCCTCCCTGAGGGGCGAATAGATGATATGCGGAGACTTCAGTTCCAGATGATCCTTTCTCAATCTTCAATCCGGGAACCGCAATCATACCTCCTCCTTGTTCAGAAGTGGTGTACACGGTTCCACCGCTTTCCGCCTGAACCCAATCAGAAGGGTCATTACCCAGGAAGTCATCATAGAAGATTACGGGGTCGTAGTCTATGGTTCCTCTAGACCCCTGTTCTATCGCGTTATGACAGGAGGTAATGTATGAGGGAGATGTCTTGAAGTGCTCGCGGAAGCAGTCAAAGAAGTCTGAGAAGGAGTTGGTTCTTCGGTCATTGAGAACATTCCAGACACAATTCAGGCCTCCATCGAAGGCGTCCAGACCGTCATCATCGGAATCG
>CAZHTV010000057.1:0-8685 GCA_964535775.1 uncultured Thermoplasmata archaeon
ATCTGCCCCTTGCTCTGTCCGCAGGCGTCGATGTCCTGGTGATGAGTGTTGGCGTATTCCAGGACGAGGAGTTCCAGAATGATGCCTTCAGGCTTGCGAAGAGGAAAGGCGCGAAGGTGTACATGCCCAGCGGGGCGATAGGAGGCGTGGATGCACTCTCCGCGGCCAGTCTGGAGGACATCCAGGAGGTCACCCTGACGACAACGAAACCACCGTCCGCCTTCGTAATGAACCCATATCTCGAGTCGAGGGGTATAGTTGCGGGCGACCTCCGAGAGCGAACAGAGGTGTTCTTCGGCACGGCCAGGGAGGCGGTGAAACACTTTCCTCAGAACGTCAATGTCGCGGCCACAATATCCCTCGCAGGAATCGGCTTCGAGCGGACGAAGATCAGAATCGTGTGCGATCCGCAGGTTGCGACGAACGAGCATCACCTGAAGGCAAAGGGCAAGTTCGGGGAGCTCGATGTCGTGACCAGGAACGTCCCTTCTCCGAAGAATCCTAAGACCAGCTACCTGGCCGCTCTGTCCGCAATCTCGGCAATCAAGAAGATAACGGGCGTTGCGTGGGTTGGCGTGTGAGCCGGCGAGTTCTTTATACAGTCAATAGCATTCATCGGATGCTGAGGGATGACGGTGGCTACCAGGGAGAAGAATATCTTCGCGGAGCTCAAAGGCGAACGCATCGACGCTGTTGTGCTGACGAACGCTTCTGAGCCGAACATCGACCTCAGCTTCTTCTACGCAACGGGCATCGTCAACGGCATCTTCGAAGGGTGCTTCGCAATCATACGACCTCGAGGGGTCGAGGTCATCTCTTCAAATCTGGAGGCATTGAGCGCGGAACAGGCCGGGGTCAAGACCACCGTTTTCAAGAGGGGTAAGGAGAGAGAGGGGCTGCTCAAGAGGAAACTGAGAGGTTGCTCGAAGATCGGCATAAATGCCAACGAGGTCACGCACGCCAACTACAAGTTCATCAAGAAGTGCGCTGGCGGGGCGAAGCTTGTGGACGTGTCGAAGGCTATCGGCCAGGCCAGGATGATCAAGGACCGAGAGGAGGTAGCTCTCATCAGCAGGGCCTGCAGCATCGCCTCAAAGGCCGCGAAGACCATCCCTGACGTCATCAAGGAGGGAATGAAGGAGACCGAGGCCGCTGCCGAGCTGAACTACATGATGATGAAGCTGGGAGCCTCCGGACCTGCCTTTGCCACGAACGCTTCGTTTGGCCCTGCGACGGCCGAACCGCACTATGTGCCCTCCTCGAGAAGGCTCAAGAGGGGGCAACTCGCGCTTTTCGACTTCGGGGCCTCATACAAGAGATATGTTTCGGACCTCACCAGAACATTCGTGTGCGGGAGACCGAACAAGCGCCAGAGGGAGATGTACGAGACGGTGCAGGAAGCGCAGCTAGCGGCTCTAGACAAGATAAGAGCTGGCGTACACGGGAAGGATGTGGACGATGCGGCGCGGAGGGTGGTCGAGACTTCTAAGTTCAAGGGAAGGTTCATACACGGCACTGGCCACGGCCTTGGTCTGTCCGTGCACGACCCTGGTGCGATCTCACCCAACGTGGACATGATCCTCAGGGAGGGCATGGTCCTGACAGTGGAACCTGGAGTCTACATCAAGGGCTTCGGAGGGGTTCGGATAGAGGACGATGTGCTCATAACCAGGACTGGGTGCAGTATCCTGACCTCGGCCCCTAGGGAGTTCTTGGCCATCTAGAACAGGACAAGAAGCCTGATGTCGAATAGCTCGTGTGCGACCTTGTCCACGATGTAGATGAGCACTACCGCTATGAGTGCGATGACGATGGAGGCCAGCCAATCATCCGCCACGGTCAGTTCATCGACTATCAGGAATCTCACAGCTATGATGAGGAACACGAACGCGAGGAGCAAACCGAGGTCACCGAGCCTGAACTCACCAGCTGCCTCCCTGAAGACAGGAATGATAAGGACGGCGATGATCGCAGTCACAAGCACCCTCAGGATGTAGGTTCTACTGACCGACCAGTCCCGGCTGACAAGGGCTCCGCTCATATAGAGTATGATGCTCACTAGAAGGATGGCCGCAATCACAAGTGCGAGCTCTCCCAGGGTCATTCAGGCACCGAACTGACAACTCCGTCCGCCCGTGATTATACTTTCGCTGACTCAGCGGCGCTTTCTCCTCGGAATGGCCACGATTTCCCTTACCTCGAAGCTGAAGAAGTTGTTGGCATGGGCTGGCCTGACGATGACTGCCGTGTCGGCACCTTCCGAGTAGCCTCCCACCGCGAGAACCTCGAGATCGCCGCACGGGATTGCACCATTGTCCGCCGCCATGACCGTGACCTCCACGCACACTTTCAGTCCCTGGCCGAACAGCGCCCTAAGGGCTTCGGATATCGACTCAGCCCTGGAGGAGCCACCGAGCTTCCTGCTGATGGACCTCTCAATCCCGGAGAGGACGTGCGATGCTCTGACGACCTTGGCTCCTTCGGAGAGCAGCTTCGATTCGGTGTCAGGAGTCATCTCGCATTCGCTTTCCTTCTCGAAACCACAATGCGAGGTGACGACCACGAGCTGGATCCCCATCCCCTTGAGCCTAGCCAGGAACTTCAAAGCCGTCTCCCCAGTGCTGCTGGCGACCACCAGATGTCGGATGTCTCCCTTGCCGAGACGGCCTATGACCTTGTCGATGACTTCCTCCGTGTTCGCCACGCCCAGGCCGTCGAAGTAGGTGGTTGAGGATTCGTGTGACATGTTAGCCTCCCTTCCGCCCATCTAGCTGAGGAGAGATAATCCTTATCTATCAATACCTGTTTTTGTCTTTCGTGGCCATATTCTTCAACGAAGAGTTCCTGAGCCATGTGCTGGACCCCTTCCACCCTGAATCGCCCGAGCGGCTCAGGGGGATCAGGCAGAAGCTGAGACAACACGACCTCTGGAGAGACGTGAAGCCGTCCAAGACAGGGAATCTGGAGACCTTGCTGCTGGTGCACGACGAGAACTACATTGATTTCCTGAGGACCTGCGGCGAGTGCAGCCTCACCCTCGACACTATGGCGCACCACGAGACCTACGGGATCGCGGCACTGGCAGCCGAAGCTGCTGTGGATGCGGTGAGGTGGTCGAAGGAGGAAGGCAAGCCGTCGTTCGCGCTCGTGAGACCGCCTGGACACCATGCCGGAAAGGACTACGGCATGGGTTTCTGCTACTTCAACAACATCGCGATAGCGGCAAAGTACCTTCAGAGACAAGGCGACAAGAGGATAGCGATACTGGACGTTGATGTCCACCACGGCAACGG
Source organism: uncultured Thermoplasmata archaeon (assembly GCA_964535775.1). Taxonomy (GTDB): domain Archaea; phylum Thermoplasmatota; class Thermoplasmata; order UBA10834; family UBA10834; genus COMBO-56-21. The sequence goes on from CAZHTV010000057.1 coordinate 3,294, forward strand.
GACTCACGAGATGTTCGCGATGGACCCCAGCGTCCTGTACATCTCCACCCATCAGCATGGGATATTCCCTGGTACAGGCCCCGTGGAATATGTGGGCAAGGGCGAAGGAGAGGGGTTTACCGTGAACCTGCCCTTCCAAGCCGGCTGCGGCGACTCCACATTGGATGTCGCAATGGACGAGGTCATCAAACCCATAACCGCAACTTTCAAGCCGGATGCGATGCTGGTCAGCTGGGGGATGGATACTCACTACAGGGACCCACTTGCGTCCCTGACGCTCTCTTCCGGGGGATGCGCGCGCCAGGCTGAGGAGCTTATGAGACTCTCCAAGAAGCTGTGCGGGAACCGGATCACGTTCATGCTTGAGGGCGGATACGACGTGCCCGCGCTGTCAGAAGTGGTCGCTGCAGTCATCGGAAGCACCCAGGGGGTGGAGGTCCCTCTCGAATACACCGACATCATGGACAGCAGCTGCCTTGGCCGGGGAACCATTACGAGGTGTAAGCAGGTCATCTCGAAGTACTGGAGACTATGACCCCTGCTTCTTCTTCCGCATGTCCAGTAAGCGTTCGTGCTCCTTCCTGATGTTCTTCTCCAGTTGGCTCAGGAGCTCGTCCAGCGTCTTGTAGAGGTCCCAATCTGTGGCGCTGGCATAGTACATCTTGTGATCGGTGGTCAGCCTGCCGTGGAGGCTGTACTTGCTCCTCATGCCTTCCGAGTTGTACGCCTGGACATGGACGGTGAAGACCTGGGGGAACTGTATCTTGTCTATGCGCACCATGGATTTCCCTATCAGAGCATACATTATGTCGTAGACATCTGGGTCCTCCTCCCCGAGGCCCGTTATCTGGACATACACGCCCTTCTTCTCTTTGAGGCTGAGAACCTGCTCCATGAGGTCCGCCTGGCTCACGACCCCAACCAGCCTCGAATCCTCGACGACGAAGACGGTCGCGACACCCTTTGTGACCATCATGTTCGCAACCCTCTCCAAGGAGTCTCCAGCCGAGACGGAGACAGGAGGTCGGCTCATAACGCTCCCGACCGATATCTCGGGCCGCTCCCTATTGCCGATGATCTCATTCGCTGGCTTTGTCGCCTTAGGCGACCACAGGACATCCAGGACGTCGGACATGCTGACAGCGCCCACGAGCCTTCCGCCGTTATCGACGACCGGAAGGGATTTCTCCATGAGGCCCTTCATCATCATCTGGGCCTTCATGACGTTCTCCTTCTCGGAGACTGCCTGCGGGTTGGAGCTCATGAACTCGGAGACCTTCTTCGACCTGAGGGTGTCGACCCGAGGAAGCACTCTGATGATGTCCGTCCTGGAAACGAATCCCACCATCTTCTGGTTTCTGACGACGGGCGCGCCCCTCACACCAGCAGACATCATCTCCTCGACCGCGGCCGGAACGGACATATCCTCTTCGAGCCTTGGCGCGGGTCTCATGACCTGCTCCACCTTGGCACCGAGGGGCACGCTCCTTCTCATCAGGAATGAGGTGTAGCTCACAAGCCCGATCGGCCTGTCCCCGTCAAGAACGGGAACCTCCCGGAGGTGGTCCCTCTTCATCTTAGATATGACTTCCGACAGCGTCTCTCCCTTCTTCGCAACGACGGCGACCTGGCTCATGACGTCCTTGACGAGAAGCTGGTTGATCTCGATCCCCTTCAAATCCAACACATCCGTTCAGTCTTCTGGCGGCGCAAAAACACGGCTTTTGTGCATCTCGTCTCGGCTAAGTCGTTCCCTCATCTAAATACTTTCCATACGGTTAGGTTCGGTACTCATTTATATCGAACGTTCAATCTGGTACACTGTAGGAAACGCGTACGACTTGCGCGCGCCCGTGAATGGCGCCGGAGGATGGTACGTTGGGCAACGACTCAGACGACTCTGGTTGTACGCAGGCGGCCGGAGGGGGAATTCGTTTGGCGGAGGATGGGAATCTGCACGGTTCCGCGACCATCAGTGGGATGGGGTTCCATACACTGGACGACTTCAAGGTCCGCGGGAAGCGCGTCCTGCTCAGGATAGACGTCAACTCACCCGTGGACGAGAAGACGCTCAGACTGGTTGATGGCTCGAAGATCATATCCTCGGTGCCCGGGTTCAAAGAACTTCTGGACAGAGGCGCCATGGTGACCGTCCTTGCGCATCAAGGTAGGCCCGGTGATTATGATTTCATACCGTTGAACGAGCACGCCCAGTACCTCAGCAAGTACACGGGCAAGAAGGTGAGATACGTCAACGATCTCGTCGGTAAGCACGCGATGCGGGCGATAGACGCGCTTGCTGAGGGCGAGGCTGCGCTTCTCAAGAACGTCAGGGAGTTCCCGGAGGAACAGCTCAAGAAGAGCCCTGAAGAGCATGCGCAATCGGCTCTGGTCAGGGCGCTTGCACCCAAGTTCGACCTGTTCGTCAATGACGCGTTCGGCTCCTCTCACAGGTCGCACGCATCACTGGTTGGTTTCACGACCGTCCTGCCGTCAGCCGCAGGGAGGCTGATGGAGAAAGAGGTTCGGACGCTTACTCACGTCTTCATGAGTCCAAGGAGGCCGTCGACCTTCATTTTCGGAGGGACGAAATTCGCGGACGCGCTACAGGTGATCCAGACACTGGCCGAGCGCAAGAGCGTTGACAACATACTCGTGGCAGGCCTAGCGGGCTATGCCTTCTTGTGGGCGACTGGAAAGAAGGTTGGCTCCGGAACAGAGGAGCTTGCGAGGAGAGGTGTCGAGGACGGCGTCATAGAGAATGCCAGGAGGCTGATCCAGAGGCACGGCGGGAAGATACATCTGCCTGTGGATGCGGCAATCAACGTGGATGGGCGCAGAGTGGAGGTCACCCTCGAAAACATGCCGGATAGCGGTGCGGTCATGGACATCGGCCCTAAGACCGTGGAGGAATTCTGCAAGATCATAATGGACTCGAAAACCGTCTTCCTGTCCGGACCGCCTGGTGTGTTCGAAAATGCTTCTTTCTGCAAGGGGACCGCGGAACTGTTCAACGCCATGGTCGAGTCCGAGGCTTTCTGCGTGATAGGCGGAGGACACTCATCAGCTGCCGCTAACAGGCTCGGAGTGCAGGACAAGATGTCCTACATCAGCACTGGAGGAGGGGCACTGGAGAGGCTCATACTGGGCAAGCCGATGCCCGTTGTGGAGGCCCTAAGGGCCTCCGCCAAGAAGTTCTAGCTGTACGGAAAGCCCTTGCTTCCGCCTCCGAGTATCGTGCCGCCGATCGAGCGGGCCCTTATGAGTCCGCGGAGGGGTACGCCATCAATCTCGTTCAAGCTGCTCTTGTTGACTATGACTACCACGAGTACAGGCTGGCCACCGGCCTCTTTGATGTCGGCTATCGCGCTCTTGATGGTCGCACCCGTACTCAGCACGTCGTCGACCACAACTATCTTCTTGCCGTTGCCCACGGAAGCGAAATTCGAGCTGAACGCGCCGCCCAACTCGCTCTCAGCATGGGGCCTATATACCGCGAAATCCAGCCCCATTATCTCGGAAAGCATCGTTGCGAACGGTATGCCGTTGATCGATATCCCGAGGACGACATCTGCATCCTGGTCCTTCTTGCTCAGCTCCTCCAATGCGATGTCTGCCATCAGTTCAGACAGGAGGCCGACACGGTAGCCGGAAACTCCAACGGACCGCCAGCCAATCTTGACATCCGAAGGCGGAAGACCCTCTGCCCCATACTCGATCAGATAGTTGACCGTGTCCACCGAGAGGTGAAGCTCATCTGCGATCTCGCGTACGCCCAGGCCCTTCTTCCTGAGCACCTTGGCATTCGCTGCCAGTTCTCTTACATCCACCATCTTATCCCGGTTCGGAAATGCACCGAGTCGGTTTATTAACCTTTCCACGGGGAACCGCGGCTAGCCAGCGTGCTGACCATCGCGGTCAGAGCCTTGTTGGTGGGCACAGAGATCCCATGTCTGGCAGCCATTCTCACGAAGGCACCGTTTATCTGTTCCACCTCAGTTCTCCGGCCCTTTTCGACATCGCGCAACATGCTCGACCTGTTTCCGGACGTCTCCCCAGCGACCTTCCAGACGCGATCCTGGATTTTGCCGGATGCGAGCACGGTTCCATGAGCTGCGGCTACTCTGGCGCACTCACGGCACACATCGGAAACCACCCCAGCCACGGCGTCGCTCCGGGTGAGGTCCCCGTTGGAAATCCTGAGGATGGCGGTCAGCGGATTGATGCACGCCGAGACCGCGGCCTTAGACCATATCTCTGTGAGGATGTCGTCCTCGACCTCTGCAGGAAGTCCGCAGGAGGCGAACATCCTGGCGATTCTCGCCGAGAACACACCGTCCATGTCGGCCCCTATGACCGTCCTGCCGAGACCCGACACTCGGACCTTTCCGGGAGACAGTAGCTGTGCCCCCATCGTGGTTGTTCCGCCGAAAGCCGCGCCGCCTTTCCATGCCCTGATTAGCTCCAGGTTCCCCAGGCCGTTCTGGAGCGTGAGGACCTTCGTGCTCGAGTGGGCCCATGGCCGACAGGTCTTCACGACGCTCTCAGTGTCGTAGGCCTTAGCCGTGACTATGATCAGGTCTGGAGGTTCCAGACCCGCGACGGCCCGTCTCGCATCAATCTCGGCCTTCCTCTTCACATTGCCTGTGAGCATGAGCCCTTGCCGCCTCGTGACTGACATGTGCGGGTCGCGCCCGATGAGTACTACATCGTTCTTGGCTGCAAGCATACCCCCTATCGCGCTCCCGAGGGATCCTGCGCCGAATACACAGACGCGCATCATCTGAAGTCCACGCACACGCGACTATTTGTTGTTTCTTGAGCGACGGGCGGCTTCGGCCTCGATGTGCGCCAGCCTCGTGGGTTCTGGAACTCTGTGGAGCAGGAGATGCCTGGATATCTCGAGCGCTCTGGTGGGGGATATCCGATGCCCCGCGGAGATGTAGACTGGGTTGCCTCCAGACATCCTGCAGAGGGCATGTCCAAGGATCTGTCGGTCCGCAGTCACTGGCCGGACCAGGTTCCGGGGGTTCCCTCCAACCCTACCGCAGAGGAGCTTCTTGGCAACTCCGACGGTGGAGACGTCGAGCACGACGCCGAAATGGCTCGCGACGCCAAACCGCTCGGGATGCAATATGCCGTTGCCGTCGTAGAGAACGACCGTCTCGTCATCCACATCGTCAACGAGAGGGGCCACCAGGGGTATCTCCCTGAACGCCAGGTAGGTCGGCACATAGGGGAATCGTGCAATGCCTTCCATGATCTTCCGATGCAGCAACCTGCCGGTCCGATAGTCCAAAACCACAATCGCAGCGTAGCCCGCATCGCCGAAATAGGCGACATCGACGCCCGCGACTTTCCTGATGTCATCGACCGCGTCCTCAAGCGAGAG
>CAZHTV010000058.1:0-8479 GCA_964535775.1 uncultured Thermoplasmata archaeon
GTTCGTCACGTAGTTGGTCTTCAATCCGGCTCCGTGGGCCGCCTTTGAGGCCGCGAAGGTGAACTCGTGCCATATCGTCGGCTCGTTGTAGGTCCACGAAACAGACATCGCGCCTGCGTCCCGGGCATACCTGACGACGTCCTCGGGGGTTATGTCGATGAGCTCGATCTGGCCATACTTCGCCTTGGATATGGACCAGTTCTGACAGTGCATGCAAAACAGGTTGCACCCGATGCTCCCGAACGATATCGCGGTCGTCCCAGGTAGGAAGTGGTAGAGGGGTTTCTTTTCGATGGGGTCAGGATGTATCGACGAGGCCTTGCCGAAGATCAGGGTATAGAGCGTCCCCTTGCGGTTCTCCCTGACGCCGCAGAGTCCTCTCTTGCCATCCGCTATGGCACACCTGTGAGGGCAGAGGCTGCACCTGACCTTGTCGCCTTCCCGGGCCCAGAATGATGCTTCCTTATTGCCTTGTGCGGAAATGTTCATAGCCGAGGTTCTCAAGCTTCTCGCGCTTTCCCATATCAATCAATATATTCTCCTCGCCACTCGTAACCTTTCCAATGACTGTAAACGGACAACCGCACTCCTTCGCGAGCTTGGCTAGAGCTTCCTCTTCCTCCCTCTTTATGGTGAAGAGAAGCTCGTAGTCGTCCCCGAAGTTCAACACGAGGTCCTTCTGGCGCTCGAGGTCATGGAACGCCATATCGACTTCCTTCGCCTTTGGGATCTTTTCGTAGTCCACCTCGTAGGTCATCCCGGAGTTCCTAGACATCTCGAATATCGATGTCGACAGGCCGTCGGATATGTCCATGCACGAGGTCACGAAACCCGACTCGCTGAGGGCGATGCCCTCCCGTATCCTCGGCCATGGCCTCTTGAGGACGTCCTCGGCCTCTTTGAGGCCGAGCCCTCTCTTCGTCGAGTGGAACCCTGCGCCGGCTCTGCCGAGCTGGCCGCTCACTGCGATCAGGTCCCCCGCCTTGGCACCCTTTCTGAGGAGGAGGCCGTCCTTCGAGACCTCGCCAAAGGCGGTGCCGCACAAAACCAAGTCGTCGTGTTCCTTGGTATCCCCACCGACTATGCTCGTCCCGAACCGACGCGCGCAGTCGTTCATCCCATCCGCCAGCTGCTCTATGAAATCTATCGGATGACCTCTTGTTATGCCGATCGCCGTCACGAGCCCGATGGGCCTTCCGCCCATGGCCGCGATGTCGCTCAGGTTGACTGCGATTATCGACCATCCTATGTCGTAAGGTCCCATGCCCTTGGGGACGTGGGATTTCGTGGCCATCATGTCCGTCGTTATGAGCAGATACTTGTCGCCGAGGTCGATTGCCGCACAGTCGTCGCCCGGGCCTATCGAGGCATCGCTCTGGATGATCCGCTCTATGAGCCTTATCGTCTCTCGCTCTCCCAGCGTGCCTAGAGTCTTCATGGCCGAATACACACTCTTACTATGTAGATAAGTCTTTTCAGACTGCGTTCGGACCGGCAGAGTGAGGCCATGACAGGGCTTAACGTACTAATATGGGAAGCCCTATTCCTGCCCGGTAGTCTGGATGCGAGTGGAGGTACCATACGGAGAAGGTATCGAGGTTGTCGAGGTCCCCGATGAGAACCTCGGCGAGATCGTGTACCAGAAGGATGTCAAGACCGACGACAGGTTGCAGATAATCCTCGACGCGGTCAAGAAACCCCTCGGATCTCCCCCGCTGTCGAAGTTCCTGAACGGGGCCAAGGACGTGCTCGTTGTCGTGAACGACGCCACTCGTCCCACGCCGACCTGGAGGATTATCACCGCGATACTGCCTTTCCTTCTGAACAAGAAGACCAAGTTCATCGTCGCCACGGGCATGCACAGGGAGCCGACCGAGAAGGAGTACCAGTACATTTTCGGTGACCTTTGGGCCGCGATAAGGGACGACGTCCACGCGCACGACTCGAGGGCCGACGAGATGGTCTTCCTCGGAACCTCGAAGAACGGCACTCCGATCAAGATCAACAAGATGGTCGCGGAAGCCGACAGGATAATCGTCATCAGCAGCGTCGAGCCACATTACTTCGCGGGTTACACCGGAGGAAGGAAGTCGTTCCTTCCGGGCGTCTCCGCATACGAGACCATCGAAGCGAACCACAAGCTCGCCCTCAGCATCAAAGCCCAGTCACTCAAGCTCGAAGGGAACCCTGTCGCGGACGACATGGACGACGCGATGAAGCTCCTGAAGCACAAGAAGGTCTTCTCGATAATGACCGTGCTTGACAAGAACCACAGGACCTGCAGCGCCTATGCCGGGGACCTGAAGGAGTCCTTCAATATGGCCAAGAAGACCGCGGACAAGGTCTTCGTAATCGACCTCAAGAGGAGATACGACATAGTAGTGGCCGTCACTGCATTCCCCTACGACATCGACCTGTACCAGTCTCAAAAAGCCTTGGACAATGCTAAGTACGCTGTCAGGGACGGCGGCGTGATCATCCTTGTTAGCGCATGCAGGGACGGTGTCGGTCCGCCCAATTTCCTGAACCTCCTTGGAAGCGCGAGCTCCTCCAAGGAGGCCCTCGACAAGATCGCCCAGGGGTACAAGCTGGGGTACCACAAGGCTGCGAAGATGGCGGAGATCGGCCTGAAGTGCAAGATGATGGCGGTGACGAAACTCCCTCCTGAGGTTGCCAAGAAGGCGCACCTCACACCCGTTAGCAGCCTCCAGGAATCCGTCGACACGGCCATCCGCGAACTGGGCCCTAAGTCCAAGGTCACTTTTATTATGGACGCTGTGATTACAGTCCCGAGGATCCGCCAGAAGTGAACTCAGAAATCCCACCCGCGAGCACCTGATTTGATGCCACGGAAAAAGTACATCAAAGCTGAACGGTCCAGGAAACTTGAGAAGGAGATGCTTACTTGCACCCTCTGCGGTTTCTGCAAGAGCGTCTGCCCTTGCTTTGAGGACAACCAATGGGACCCTTCCGTCGCCAGGGGCAAGGTAATACTCGCTTACGGGCTCAGCAGAAGAGAGATCCCTGCCGACGAATCCGTGGTCGAAAGGCTGTATCAGTGCACGACCTGCAAGGACTGCGAGAGACGTTGCCCCTCCAACATCAGAGTGGTCGACATCGTCGAGGCCGCCCGAGCCGACCTCGTGGAGGCGGGCTGCATTCTGCCCGCCCACAAGAAGATCATCGAGAATGTGCGCAAGACCAAGAACCCCTACGGCGAGACCCATGTTGTCGACTTCGGTCTGCCGGTCAAGAAGGCGGAGGTCGGGTACTTCGTCGGGTGCACCGCGAGATATCGGCAGCCCGAGATCGCAAAGCACACCATCTCGCTGCTGACCAAGCTCAAGGTCAACTTCACACTCGTCAATGAGGTATGTTGCGGGACCACTCTTCAGCGCATAGGCGCCAAGGAGAAGGATTACGTGCGGCTCATGAAGGCGAACGTAGACGCTCCCAAGAAACTCGGGATCAAGAAGATGCTCTTCACTTGCGCTGGCTGCGTGCGCATGTTCAAGGAGCAGTATCCAAAGTATGTCGATGTGCCGTTCGAGGTCGAGCACCTGGCGCAGTTCCTTGCCAAGCAGGACCTCAAGATGAGACCGTTCCCAAAGAGGATCACGTACCATGACCCCTGCCACCTGGGAAGACATCTCAAGATCTACGACGAACCGAGGAAGGTCATCCAGATGATCCCCGAGGCGAAGTACGTCGAGCTGGCGGAGAACAAGGAGACTGCCAGATGCTGCGGCGGAGGCGGCGGCGTGAGGGCGGCGGACCCGAAGGCCGCCCAGAGGATAGCTTCCAGAAGGGTCAAATCCGCCTCGGACATCGCGGACCTCATGGTGTCCGCGTGTCCGTTCTGCGTCAGCAACCTGAGGTTGGGGAACGAGCTAATCAAAATGAACATCGAGATAAAGGACATAGCGGAGCTCGTCGATGACCTGTTAGTCGAATGAGCAGTGCCCGGAGGTCGGTGGTTCTGGTCAAGAGAGCTGTTTCCGCGAGGCGAAGACCGCACAGAGAGAGGGGAGCCAGCGCGATCAAGACCGTCAAACTGGGCACATGCCTATTGAAGCTTGACGAGCCGCGGGTGATGGGTATCGTGAACAACACTCCGGACTCTTTCTCTGGCGACGGGGTTGGCGGCGATGTCGCTCTTGCCGTCGAGCGCGGGATGGCCATGTTCAGAGAGGGTGCGGACATCGTGGACGTAGGAGGGGAGTCCACAAGACCAGGTGCGGAACCAGTTCCGGCGGATCTAGAAATTCAGCGTTCTGTGCCCATTGTGGAGAGACTCAGCACCTCACGACCCGGCAGAGTGTCGATAGACACGATGAAACCTGAGGTGGCCGAAGCTGCCCTCTTCGCGGGGGCGACCATGGTCAACGATGTGTCGGGCCTGAGGAACGAGCGTATGATTGAGGTTGTGGCGGAACACGATGCTGCGGTCATCATCATGCATATGCTTGGAGAGCCGCGGACGATGCAGAGGCACCCCAGATACAGAGATGTCGTAGAGGACATCAGCAAGTTCCTCTCGGACAGGATCGAGGCTGCGGAGAGGGGCGGGGTCAGTGCAAGGAAGATCATGGTGGACCCTGGGATTGGGTTCGGGAAGACACTGGATCACAACCTGCAGATCCTGGCCAGGCTGCGCGAGTTCAAGACCTTGGGCAAGCCGTTGGTTTTGGGCACCTCGAGGAAATCGTTCATAGGGAAGGTGACTGGCAGGCCCGCAGATGACAGACTGGGAGGATCGATCGCGGCGGCAGTCCTTGCAGTCATGCATGGAGCTGATATCATCAGAGTCCATGACGTTGGAGAGACCGTCAGCGCACTCCGGACCACGAGGGCAATAACCGGAGCTTTCTCGAAGGCGGACTGACTAACGCGGCGCCTGTTATCATACTGACTGAGGCGGGCCAAAAAGGATTTAGAAGCGGCCGTCTCTTTCCACCTCGCAACCTGTCCCCTACCGGCTGATCAGCCATCGCAGTGCCCCTCGGATGCGCCCGAGCACGACAAGGTGAATCCTCTGACAGAACAACCCCCAGGAAATAACAATGAAGTGACCCCTCCAGGCAAGTCAGAGGAGGAACCCAGCCCGCCAACAGTAAGGGTACGGATGTCGGACTTCCTGATGGGGCTCTACGCGCTGAAGAAGACCCTCATGGCAGACGTTGGTGATTTTGAGAAGGACTTCATGTTCAAAGCAGCGATGGAGGTAGCAAAGGATCTCTTCTCGAGTCGCGAATACGAGAGATCCCTTGGCCGCCCAAGAGAGGCCTTCGACCTCATGCTGAAGCTCTTGAGAGACATAGGATTAGGCGATTTCAGAGTCGCGGATTTCGATGAGGCCAAGGGGATCGCGGAGGTTCGCTGCTCAAACGCACCAGAGGCACTGGCCTTCCAGATCAACAAGGACTTTCAGAGGAAGCCGGTGTGCGGCTACTCGTCCGGGATCCTATCCTGGATCGGACGCTTAGTGTTCGATGGACCGAGAGCGGCTGACTCGGAAATCGTGGCTTTTGAGAGCCAATGCCTCGCCCAAGGCAATAGGGAATGCAGGTTCGTGATTGGCCCACCGGATTATCTGAGGAGGACATGTCCGGGCTTCACCCCTCATGTCATGTCGTCATCCGAGCACGAACTGAAGCTCAATGAAGAAATCCTAAGCAAGAACCTAGAGCTCCAGGCGCTGAACCTCACCCTCGAGAGGCAGATAAGGAGGAAGACCGAAGAGATCTGGAGGTCGGAGGAGAACTACAAGTCGCTGATGAACCTCGTCCCCGATCCTGTCGCAATAATCTTGCCGAACGGGCGCATCATAGTCGCAAACTCCACGGGGGCCGACCTCTTCGGGATCGATCTGGAGCGGGATACCGCCGAAACGAACATCACGTCGATGCTCCCGGACAAGGCAGTATGGGACAAGATCGTCTGGCTGCTTGAGAAGGAGGGCGCTGTGACTGACTTCGAATTCGATTTGGTGAGAACCGACGGCAAGAGACTGGCTCTCAAGATGTCTGCGAGGTTTGCCGACCTGATCCCTGGTAGGTGCGTCGAGGCCGTGCTCCAAGATATGACTGACAGGAAGCTTATGGAGCAAGAAATCATTGAGGCGAAGTCCGAATCGGAATTCTTCAACGACCTCCTGTCCCACGACATAATGAACTACACCTTCTCCGCGCTGCACTTCCTCGACACCGTATGGAAATCACGGACCCTGGCGGATGAGGACAGGCGATACCTTGCAATGGCGACCAAGGACCTGCAGGGTGCTTTCGAGCTTTCCACCTCGGTGAGAGACCTCGCAAGGCTGAAGACGATCCAGGACCAGGAGCTGGTCATCAAAGATCTCAAGCTGCTGGTGCTGGAGGCCGTCGAAGACACCAAAAGGCTGTTCTCAGACCGTAAGATCAGAATAAACTTCGAGCGCGACACGGAGCAGCGATATGTGAAGTGCAGCGCTCTGGCGAACAGGATATTCACGAACCTGCTCACCAATGCCATCAAATTCAACCCCGCCCAGGAAGCTGCTGTCGATATCACCGTGGAGGCCGTGAGCGAGGACGGAACAGTATACTGGCAGGTCAACGTCACGGACTACGGGAAGGGCATCGAGGACGGGGAGAAGGAGAGTATCTTTGAGCGATTCCACCGGCTGGACCAATCAGTCAAGGGTACAGGGCTGGGGCTCTATGTTACGAAGACCATCATCCAGGCGAGCGGGGGAAGGATATGGGCCGAGAACCGGGTCAAGGGAGATCACACCAAGGGCACAAGGATGGTCGTGCTGCTCCGGAAGGCGGATGAGAAAGAGGTTGCCAAGCAGACGAACAAGCCCGCGGGAGAGGTTTAGAAACGAGTGGGCCCGTCGCGATTTGAACGCGAGTTCGCAGAATCACGAAGTGTCAGATTGCGTGGCGGCCGCGTCACAATCACGCTCGCGCCCTTCAAGGAGTGAACTCCAACGATCCCATCACTCCCGGTTGGCCTAGCCACCGGACCGTGAGCAGGCATGGAACTCCCATCAAGGCGACATCTTCTCCAACTACAATGAGTGTGAATCTGTCACCATCGTCCATCAGGCCATTTCCCACAATGTCTGTCAGGTTACATACAATCATGCTGGAGGGGTGCGCATAGCTCGAATTGACGTATTGACTGACTTCTTCGCCATCAGGACTTGTCAGCGACTCCTGGCTCGGTCGCCACACCCAGTAAGCATAAGTGAACGAGGACTCTGGGTCAGTAGAGGTTGCCTCCAGACTTATCACAACGTCGTCCCAGGAAAACACATCCACATCCGGAAGATCTCGGATAGTGAAAGTCCATGTTGAAACACCGTCCTGGACAAGCTTCAAGGAGGGACCTGAACCATCGCTGAAGCCCAGATTGTCAAAGTACCACAATGCATACCCCGCGACTGCAATAACGCCTACCAAGATGCAGGCCACAATGGCGATTATCTTCTTTCTCCGTGAGAAGCGCTTGACTTTGTGGCTGGAATACTCCGTCATCGGTTGGCTCCTTTCTCAACATATTCGCCACCTATCCCATAAAGGTAGCTGACTGAGAATCGGAGGTGCCTCATCGTTCTGCCAGTGTACGCGCTTCATGATCACTATGTGAGGCCCACAAGACCCGTCTGGCAGTGTCCTGACTTCATGCAGTGTTCGGACCGATGCGGAGCAGAGTCCTGTTGCAAACGATCTCAGTTGCATGCATGCCGGACTAGGGCGCACACACCTCTCCAAGGTCAGTCTCGCCACTTTCATGTACACTGAATGGTATGCAGTTCGGGGATTTGGTGGTCGCAATCCGTAGTGTATGGTTGTTGGTTCTAGTAGGCGCCTGGATGCTGATGCTTGTGCAACCTCTTGCTGTCGGACAATCAGATGAAGAGGTGCAGATTGATAGCGAAGTCATGGTTGCTGACGATAATCCCGCGGTTGAGGATGGCAACATGACTTTCGACAGCTTGGTGTCGGTGAGTGACCTACTTCTTTCGGAGCCGTCTGAATCTGTTCCTGACCCTCCACCGCTGGAGGTGGTGCCGGTTGTTGGTGAGGTGACTCACTGCAGTTTGGTCACGAACGAGTCGATGGAGATCCTGTCAGTTCATGATAATACGCAAAGCATGGAAGATTCGTCGGACGAGGTGAGCCTGCTTGACTCTGGCACGGTTACGGTGCAAGGTAGAATCGTCTATGAGAATGTGCTAACCGCTGAGTCAGCTGGAGATACTCCTCCCAAGTCTCTTCCCAAGTCAGAACACAACTACGAACCAAACTCCAACCCGGCCAATGGCGATACATGGCATCTCTATGGAAGGCCTGGCGCCTCGCAAGTGTCAATGTTCTTCCCACGAATCGAAACGCAGTACCCCAACGACTACATCTACATCAAGGACTCAGGAGGATCAATTCAATGGCAGTCTCAGGCCTCGACCTATCACAACGAGTGGGTCACAGTG
>CAZHTV010000059.1:0-8450 GCA_964535775.1 uncultured Thermoplasmata archaeon
CGGCGGCTCCTCGTCCTCGACGATCTCCTCTGTGGGCTTCGGCTTGGAAGGCCTTGGCGTCTCAGCACTCAGCTCCTCTTTGAATTCGGCGCCGCAATACGGGCACTTGGCGACGGCCAATCCGACGGGCAGGCCGCAGATTGGGCATGCGACTGAGCTGTCCTCTTCGATCTCCTCCAGCCTCTCCTGCATCATGACCTCTGGGGGCGGAGGGGTTCGCGCAGACAACTTCTCGAGCTGCTCCTCGATGGCTTTCAGCACGGGCGGAGTGGGCTTCTCCTCCGGTCCAGATGGCTGGATTTCCTCCGGTGCCTCAGCTGGCTCAGGTGGCTCCGGCGGTCTAGGTGCTTCGACAGGCTTCGGGGCCTCCGTGGGCTTCTGTGGCTCGGCGTGCGGCTTGCGCATCTCGATGATCTTGGGAAGAGCGGGCGACTTCTCTAGCGGGCGCTCCACCGGTTCCTGCGGCGCCTGCTTCACGGGCTTCACCGGAGGCTTCTCGGGCACAGGAGCCGCCGGCGCCTTCCTCGGAGGCGGCGGGGGCTTCTCTGGCGGCTTCCCCCTGGCCACATAGACCTGCTCCTCACCATCCACCTTGAAATGCACCTTGTCCGTCTCGACCAGAAGCGCCAGCGGGAGTATCAGGTCCTTCCTCAGCATGCCTGTGTACTCCTCGAGTTGCTCGATGGTCGCGCCCTCTCCCTCGGTCATGCGGACTATCGTCTGAAGCGCGAACTGGAGGTCCATGTGCTCCTTCGCGGGCACGACCTCCAGGGGCGTCCTCTGCTCCGCGACGCTCTTCAGGAACTCCTTGGACTTCTTCACGAAGTTCTTCGGGTCCTCCTCTAGCAAGCGCCTGAGGTAGGAAGTGTCGAGGCCCAGCTGCTCCCAGCCGTTGATCTGGTCGAGGCACTTGCCCCTGTGGAACTCCCGCTGCAGGCCCTCGTTCGCGACCTCGCTGCTCGGCCTGAGCGCGAGGGCCGCCTGGAAATGCTTCAGGGAGTCGGTCGTGTGCCCCAGCTTCGAGAACAGCTTCGCCAGGTTGATGTGCGGGTCGAAAGGGTCTTCCATGTACCCGATGGCCTTGTCGAAGTTCACGATGGCCTCCTCATACCTGCCCAAGGTCTGGAGCACGACACCCCTGTTGTTCCACGCGGGGCCGTTCGCGGGGTCGACCTTGATGGCCTGGTCGAAGGCCTTGAGGGCCTCCTCGTGCTTGCCCTCGAGGGCGTACATGTTGCCCAGATGCGCCCAGGAGGTGCTGTCCTTGGGGTCGATCTTGAGAGCGGTGTCGTAGTGCACCATCGCTTTCGGAAAGTCCTTCATACGATATAACGAATCCGCTTTGAGGCTCCAGGGCAGGGCGAACCTGTCCTCGATACCCACCCGAGAGCACTGCTTTATTGCAGCGTCAGTATGCTTGAGAGAGCCCTCGAAGTCGCCCTCCATCATCAGGGTCTGGGCGTGCCTGAGCCTCCGCCAGAGGAAGAAGTACACTCGTTCCCGCCAGAAGTACATGGCCAGGGGCAGGAACGAGAACGAGATGCCAATCAGGGCGAGGCCGCGGTCATAGGGTGAGTAGTTGCCCGAGGCCACGATCCCGATCTGCTCGTGGAAGGCGATCAGGAATATGGCCATAGCGCCCATCAGCCACGCCCCGACGAAACCGTCCCGTGTCTGGAGGGACTGCACCGCGACGAGAGCCAGTGTCATGCCCGTGACGAAGAGTACGAGGTTCAGCAGCGTGAAGAAGTAGAATTCGCCCTCTGGGGTCTTGAGCACGCCGAACGCCTCGTGCACAGGGACCATGATCATGACCACCAGGCCAGTGCCGTAGAGCGTGAGCCGGAGGGCCTCCTTGGTCTCGAAGCCCCGGCCTCCGAGGAGCATCATGAGGAACCCGTATAGGAGCATTATGCTCAGGGGGAGCGCCAGTATGCCCAGCGACTTCCCCCAGTATACCAATGCCAGGCCGCTCAGGGCGAGCAAGAAGAACCCGGATGCGCCGAGCACATGCTTTGGAATCCGGAGGGTGTACTCATCACCGATCTCCCTCTGGGCATAGAACAGCATCACCATTCCCAGGAAGACGAAGACTCCCGTGACGACGAACACATAGGTGTTGTACAGCTCCCAGCTGCCGAACCAGATGCGCTGGCTGACGAAGTACTGGATGGAGGTGGCCACTATGACCGACGCGTAGAGCAGCAGCACGAATATCCGCGGCCCCCCTACGAATGGGACGAACGGGCTCTCCGACTCCGACTGCTCCCTGAACGACCTGAAGGCCTGGGCAAGGAGGAAGCTGTTCGCTGAGGAGCGCTTGGAGTTATCGCGTCTGAGCTCAGGCACTGCTACTCATCCCCTCCGACGTGTCCCTTCTGTCCAGTACGCCTCGTCCGCCTGATGGCGATAAGCATTATTGTCACTATCGCCACCAAGGCGGCCAGCTCGCCGAACTCTGGAATTGGAACCTGGCCCACGTTGATAGAGCCAGGTGTAGGAGTCATCGTAGACCAGGTATCGTACGGAGGGCTACCGGTTCTCCCGTACGACTTCTCCAGCCACTGAGGCGTGGTCACCTGATCCACGATGCTCCCCGTGTTATCGGTAAGAACGTAGTTCGTCGCCTTCGCCAGGGTCAGGCCCGTGGCGACGAAGAACTCGCCTGGGTAAAGGGTGATGGACGGGAACGTGTAGACGAGCACGCCATCGGCGTAGACTTCCCAGCCGGTGAGGTCTATCGGTTCCGTGCCCGTGTTGTAGAACTCGATCCAGTCGCTGCCTGCATGGGGCGGCGCGGTGTTGAATATCTCGTTGATGACGATGCCTGGATAGGCCCTTATGCCCGCATTGATCCTTGCAGGCAACGGCACCGAGACCTCGTCCTGCCTGCCGCTCCAGTCCTCGGCGAGGAACGTGACCCTGTACGTGACCCCTGGAACGAGTCCGAGGGCTGAATACGGCGCGCTCACCTCGAGCTGGTAGGAGTCTATGGCCGCCTCGACCTGCCCGCCCTCAAGCCAAAGGCCGTCTTCGTAGGTGTAGTACTTGCTCGACATGACAGTGTTGCCCTTGCCTGCGACGGATATGGCGGCCTCAGCGCCACCTATGTAGAAGCCGGTGCTCTGGTCACCGTCAGTGTCGACCAGCACGAAGGCGAAGTCCACGCCGTACATCGGTTCCGGCAGGGCGGGCGTTATGTTGCTCGCGGGCGGGCCTGGGTAGACGAACCTCACGAGGTGCGATGGCACGCTCGTGCCGCCCATCATGGTCCCGTTCACTGACATGTAGAACATGGCCGTGTTCATGGTCGAGGCGAGCTTGACCACACTGATGTCCACATCGCCGCTCGTGTTGTCCATGGCTGTGGGGGAGTAGGCGTCGCCGAGCAGGTCGCGCATGGGAGCCCTCGGTGCCCAGTCCGCGAACGCACCGTCCACCGCGATCCTCCCGGGCGCCTCGGCGACGTATCCTACCTTCGCCCCACTCTGGAGGGAGTCGACCCTCCAGGAGGTGTTCTGTCCGGCTGATATCCCACTCGTGAGGTTCAGGGATATGCCGAAGGAGCTCGTACGCACCGCACCGAACAGGTCCACCAAAACATCGATGCTCCTCCGGTCCCCGTCCCTGAGCACGAGCGGGGTGTCCAAAGCTATTGTGTTAGAGAACGACGTGCCGAGGACCCGCGGGCCCTCGACTGCTGATATCGAGAACGAGCTCGCATTCCCGAGGAAGTCGAATGTGAAGGCGTCCACATACGTGCTGTCGCCCTTGGCCGAGATGTTGAGAGTGAGTGCCCTCTGGTGCAGCGCAGATGGATAGACCTCGGGGGCGTTGTGGTCCTCTACCACCCTCAGGGCCGCGCCCTTCGTCCTGAAATTGACCTCGGACCAGTCATCGGGAGTGGAGGTGTGCCGGGCGCATATCACAACCCTGGAGTTCTCCCCGACGTGGATCGAGCTGCCTATCTCGATCTCGTTCTTGTAGAAAGCGGCCTTGGGCTCGCCGTTGGACATGAATCCGCCGAAATCGTAGCGGCTAGCATCGGATCGGAAGACCATCTGTTCGGCCGTCACAAGCGTGTTGTTCCAGCCGATGACCCTGATCAGAGCGTCCGCGCCAAGGTCCATCACCGAGTATCCGCTCGTGGCCTTGTTGTCCCTGTCGATGAAGACGTAGAAGCCGTCGGCACCTCCGTCCCGGCCGGTGAACATGCTACCCTGGGTGGATATGTAGAAGTAGCTGCCGCTTCGGTCGTACTTCATCGCGTACGCGGCGATGGATATGTCCGGGTTGTCCGAGTCCGGCGTGTCCCTGTAGACGTTCGCCTTCAGCCAGTCCATGAAGTAGCCGTCGATCTCCACGACGTTGGACGGGAACGAGTAGACGATTGCATACGGAATGACGGTGATGATAGCAGCCAGGATGGCCACGATCGCCACCTTCCTCTTGAAATCATACTTGAAAGAACCTATCTTCCTCTGCTCATGGGACAGCCTGAAACCGTTGACAGCCCCTCTGCCATTGACGAATCCGTTGACTATCCCATCGCCCTTCGAGGCGCCGTTCGTGAGACCCCAGCGCAGGCCGTTTATGGCGCTGCTGGCGCGGCCGTTGACTCTGCCGTTGGTCCTCCCGTTGATACGGCCGTTTGTGCGACCATTGATCCTGCCATTCACGCGGCCGTTGATGTGCCCATTCGTACGGCCGTTGATCCGCCCGTTCGTGCGGCCGTTGATCCTGCCGTTCACGCGGCCGTTGATGTGACCGTTGGTGCGACCGTTGGTACGGCCGTTCGTTCGGCCGTCGGTCATCGCGGGGCTGAGGAGAGCCGTCTGCCTGCTCAGGCCGTTGGTCTTTCCGCTGGAGGACTTGCTGGCCGCTAGTCCAAGGCCATTGGTGAGACCTCGGGGGGATGATGGGACAGCGGTAGCTCTGTCTCTCGCGCCTTTTGTCCTCTCGGGCACGGTCCTTCCTCTGTTCGGCTCGGCATGTGGAATGGCACCGCTCTTTCAGGGGAGGCGTTCTTCCCCCTCTCCAGCGCTGCTAAAGCGTGCGCGTCACAAAGCGTGCTCGTATGGACCTGCCCATAAAAGCCCGGTAGCCCTGTTCTCGCATGCGCGTGTGCGTGTTATTCAGCAATTTCGCGAGTATAATATAATACGGTTTCTGTGAGCACGTCATTTTCGATAACCAGAGCCAGGACAACGTTCTTATAGCAACCGAGAGCGGGCGAGACGCATAGCCAGGCATCAAGAAACCGAACTACTTCGGGCCTTGTTGATAAGCAGGAGGGGTTTGAGAAGGGGTTTGAGGACCGCCCAGCCTCAGAGCACGCCCTTCACGTTCCATGTGTCGAATGCCAGCTGGCCTAGGCCGTTGAGCTTGAGCGTGGACTCCACCGTTATGACGTCCCCGATGCTGTAGTCCGCCGATACGTTCGTGGCCGAGGAGACTGTGATCGAGAACTGGCCGTGATCCACATGCAGCCAGAAGTTGCCATAGGTCACGGGCACGTTGAAGTTCTGTCCACTGCCCTGGTACGGGTTGCTCCACTTGTTTCCGAGGTAGACGAAGTACACCGTCGTGATGTACACTGTCGTCTGGCTCACGGGCTGCTTGCGGTAGACCATGTCCGTTATCACGTCGCTGACGACCTTCTTGTCACCTTGACTCCAGCCGGATGGCAACGACAGCATCTGGTTGGTGGTCGCGTTTCCGGTGTAGACGAGGTCATCGAACAGGTCTGTGAACCCGCCCGCCGACCGCCATCCGCCGCCGGCCGCTATCATGACGAATGCCACCACGACGGCCGCGACGACCACGAGCGTGACCATTATCCCTATGATCCTTCTCTCCATCGCATTCAACTCCTTTCTCGTCCTTCACGCGTTCGCAGAATCGAGGAGCGCAGGCGCATCTAGCGCAGTGCACGTGCTGGTCCATCCCTTCTGCTTCGCCCTCAATATATAGGGATATGAGTATATAATTATTTGGTAAACATGGTTCTGCGATGCTGGACATGTGTCTTGGCAAATGCCGAACCATCGCCTTGACCCGGAAAGGGGAACATAACATCTTGGACAGAGGCGGAAAAACGAGAGGAGCCCCATCCTGCTCCCAGCGCCATGTGCCTTGTCCCCACCACGCCGGAGTCGGCTCCCTCAGGCATGGCACACGGGACGGTAATGTCAGCCGAGTTATTTCAACTATTGTGGTGCCTGCAATCGAATCGGGGCAAATCCTGCGTGCATCTTAGTGGGCATGCGGAAAGGACGGACTACCACTTAGACTAGAACGTGTGCGTTTGGCGGATGACGGAGACGAACCAGTGTCAGCAGGCGCCCTTCGGTGCGGCCATCCGATTGCCCATGAACACCGCGAGCGCGCCTATGATCAGTATCGCGATGAAAGCCCCTCCGACGCCCAGGCTGGAATCCTGCAGCGCGGAGTTGATCGGGTTCCACAGCATGATCAGTATCAGGGCCAGTATGCCGAACAGGAACAACGAGAGTGAGATGCCCGGCACCATCGAGGAGACCTTCTTCCTCCTCCGAGCGGCTGAGCGCTTCACGAGCATGAACAGGAACAGGCCGACCACAATAACGACGGCCGGGATCGCGACGAACAGTCCGAGGTTGTCCCTGATCGGAGGCACCCAAGTCCAGTACCAGTCGATCATGAACGCTATCTGTGAGCCGATGATCCCGAGGATTATCAGGGATATCCCAATGACCCTGAGGTCGGCGATGCTGCTGGGGGGCCCGGCGAGCTCATGCACCGGTTCCTCCTCCTGGACGAAGACATCTTCGTCCTCAGCCACGATCTTGGAGGGCCTCGCCCTGACGGGAGGCGCCTCCTCGGCCACCTCCTCGACCTCGACGACCTCTTCGATCTCCTCTTCCTCGAACTCCGCTCCGCAGCTCGGGCATGATGCGACGTTGAGGCTGACCAAGGTCCCGCACACGGGGCATTCGGCCGTCTCGTCCTCGCTGATAGCCTCCCCCATGGCGGCCGCGACGGGCGCTGGTTCCGCCTCGGGCATCGCCTCGGCCTCTATCTCTTCAACTGCCTCTTCTTCGAACTCGGCGCCGCAGAAAGGACATGACGCAACCGTCAGACCGACCGGCTTTCCGCAGACGGGGCAGGTGATCTGCTTCTCCTCTTCGACGACTTCCTCGGCTTCCTTGACTTCTTCGACTTTCTCCTGAACCGGCTTCTTCCTGGGCATCGGGTCACGCACCTCTCTGCGCGGGGGAGTGTGGAGTAACTAGAGATGTGAAGATTGGATTTACCGCTTATATAGGTTGCTACCTCGGACTTGTCGATGCGTGCCGATACGCTCAGAAAGGCTTAAATCGACT
This sequence comes from uncultured Thermoplasmata archaeon, assembly GCA_964535775.1. Taxonomy (GTDB): domain Archaea; phylum Thermoplasmatota; class Thermoplasmata; order UBA10834; family UBA10834; genus COMBO-56-21. The sequence continues at coordinate 7,365 of CAZHTV010000059.1, forward strand.
GCACGAAGGGCATTGCCAGATTGCTTCCGCAAGTCGCCTGGCGCCTCAGCACAAGCAAATATAGGCATGATGTGTTTCTACCGCTGGATGAAGGAACCCTCCGGAGAAGGCCAGAGAAATCTGAAAGGGGTTGTCAGCTTCCTCGAAACGGACAATGGCCAGAGGATGGCCATCTGCATCTTCTCGATCATCGCTACCTTCGTGTTGGTAGGCTTGGAGGGGAGCGCACTGGCCTATGTGTTCGGAATCCCCTACATGTTCTTCATACCCGGCTTCGCTGTCGTGAGGCTGTTCTTCTGGAGGGACACCAGTCCGGAAGCCAGATTTGTGCTGAGCCTTGGGCTGAGCATCTTGGTCGTCATAGTACTCGGGCTAATACTCGTTCTGACGCCGATTGGCCTTGACTCCACGACGACCCGTGCGTCCCTCATCCTGTTCACCCTCGGCGCGGTTGCGGCGGAGACGCTCTACCCACGAAAGGAGAAGGAAGCGAAGACGCGAGAGACACCGAAGCCGACAACCCCTCCGGTCAAGATCGACAAGGTCGTCGCCGCGATGCTCGCCACGGCGCTCGTCATCTCGGGGATCTCCTTGGGGCTGGTCATATCTGCCGAGTACCCCTCGCGCACTTACTTCGCCATGACGGGCGAGGACGGCAAGATCATCACAAACGTCACGAGGTTGGTCAACACTTCTCTCATAGTCAATATTGAGATGAAGAACGGGGAGGACGGGCCGAGGAACTTCACCATTGTCGCGTATGGCATAAGCACGGTTGGAGAGAGGGACACCCAGACCTTCGGCAAATCCCTGGACAAAGGAGAGCTCTGGACCCAGACGGTCGTCTTCTGGCTCAATGTCACTGGATATTACAGGGTCGACTTCGACCTCTACATACAGGAGGGCGGAGAGCCCAAGTACCTCTACGGCAATCTGCACCTGTGGTTCGGCGTCGTCAGTGAGTACTAGTATCCGGCAGGTTCTCGGCATCACCGGCCTGCTCATCATCCTCCTCCAGACCTCTTATGGAGGCGATGGCGCTCTCGCCCGAAGCAGCCATCGCGGACCAGAGCGCGGTCCCCACGC
>CAZHTV010000060.1:0-3428 GCA_964535775.1 uncultured Thermoplasmata archaeon
CAGAGGCTCAGAGTGCGACCGGGGCGGCGCGGTCAGGGCGCCAGGTCACCGTGTTACCCGCCTCGTCTGTAGCTGTTATCGTGAAAGTGAGGCCGCTGGATGCACTGAGCTCACCGCTGTTGATCTCGAAACCGAACCGGTACCCGCCTTCTCCCCGCATGGGGGACGTCACAGGGTCGCCCGAGGTAGTGACCTGGATGACTACCGACTGCAGGTTGCCGTTGTCAGTGACCTTCGCAGTGATGTTGACGGTCGTGCCTGCTTCGACGCTCATCATCGTCTCGAGGGTGTCCGAGGCGTTCAGGGGCACCCAGCCGAAGATCCCCTGTGTCGGGATGTGCTTGTACTCCATGCCTCTGACCGTGGTGCCGTCAGAGACCCAGATTATGACGTTCTCGACTGCCGGCCGCGCATGGTCCGATATCGGCACGTTGAGCACTAGAACCCAGATCGCCAGGAACGTGAAGAAGAAGGTCGCTGTGTTCCCCAGCCAGTTCTTCTTCTGGAAGGACTTGATGTCGACCTTGATCAGCGGATAGAAGTACTTCAGGCTCACGATGCCAGCTATCCCCATCATGAACGCGACGCCGAGCAGGTCCTCGCTCGCCAACATGATCATGCCTGCGGTGACGCCGAACAGCACGGCATAGAGCACTGTCCAGATGAGTGTCTTGGTGTCCGTCAGTTCTTTCTTGAGGAACTCCTTCTCGTCGAAATCTGGCGGCCGGAACTCGTACTCTTCCTTCGCGGCCTTCTCCTTCTTCCTCTTCTTGGCCATCTGGTCCTCGAAAAGCGAGGTCTGCTTAATACCTTTTGGTGGGCGCGTTCCCTCGGCTACACGCGCTGGCCGGTTCTGGCACCTACCACTTTCGGATACCTCCAATCAATACCCTTATATGCTGTCCCAGGGGTTTTGGAGACGGGCAGGTGCGAGCATATGTCCGAGGAGGATATCGAGAAGCTCCCGGGTGTCGGTCCCGCCATAGCCGAGAAGCTCAGAGAGGCGGGCTACAACGATCTGATGGTGATCGCTGTCGATTCGCCCAGGAACCTCGCGGAGGTCGCCGAGATAGGCGAGTCGACGGCCGCGAAGATCATAGCGGCAGCGAAGAAGGCTGCAGACGTTGGAGGCTTCGAGACCGGGGATGTCATACTCGAGAGGAGGAAGAGCATAGCGAAACTCACCTCAGGGTCCAAGTCCCTGGACGAACTCATGGGGGGAGGTTTCGAGACCCGCGCTATCAGCGAGTTCTTCGGCGAGTTCGGCTCTGGCAAGTGCGTGTCCGCAAGGACCGACCTCGTCTATTTCAGGGACGGGATGTCGCGCACCGAGACGATCGAGAGGTTGTACAGGAGGTTCGGCGAGGGAAGAGCGGTCCCGTTCGACGCAGGCTATATCGCAGCTCTCGAGGGCGTCTCCGTCCCCAGCTTGAGCGAGGGCGTGCTCACAAGGACGCCCGCCGCCGCGATCTACAAGGAGCGCGTGCCGCAGCTGTACGAGGTGGTCACCCGAGGGGGACGGGTTCTGGAGCTCACGGGCCCGCACAAGTTGTTCACCATGCGGGATTTCGAAGTCGCATGGACGCCGACCTGGTCCCTCAGGTCGGGAGACCACGTCGCCGTGCCGATGAGCAAGGACTGCTACGAAGACCCGAGGTACTCTGAGAGGAAGGACTCCTTGGCCTGGGACGAGATCAGGTCCGTCAGGCCGTTCGTCTACAACGACTTCGTGTACGACCTGGTCGTGCCGAAGACGCACTCATATGTCGGGGGCAACCTGCCAACGGTTCTGCACAACACACAGCTCTGCCACCAGCTTGCGGTCAACTGCACCATGCCCATAGACGACGGCGGCCTGGGAGGCGAGACCATCATGATAGATACCGAGCAGACCTTCAGGCCTGAGAGGATAACCCAGATGTCCGAGGCGAAGGACCTCGACCCCGATGAGGTGCTCAAGAAGATACATGTCGCGCGCGCGTTCAACAGCCACCACCAGACCCTCCTGGTCGAGAAGGCCATGGGGATGGCTCGGGAGATCCCGGTGCGCATGTTGGTCGTGGACTCGCTCACGGCGCACTTCAGGGCGGAGTACATAGGCAGGGGTGCCCTGGCCGAGAGGCAGCAGATGCTGAACAAGCACATGCACGACCTCCTGAGGTTCGGCGATATCCACAACGCGGTCATAGCCGTAACGAACCAGGTCGCCGCGAAGCCGGACGCGTTCTTCGGTGACCCGACGAGGCCGATCGGAGGCCACATCGTGGGACATACCGCCACTTTCAGGATCTACCTCAGGAAGAGCAAGGGGGGCAAGAGGATAGCAAGGCTGATCGACTCCCCGAACCTGCCCGAGGCCGAAGCTGTCTTCCAGGTGTCCGAGGCCGGTATATCAGACTGAGCGAAGGTTTAATTCGCCGGCTGGCCTGTCCGAGTGGCGTGCGTCTGCTGATCGAGCTCTCGATGGAGTGCGAATCGCTTGCCAGAGCCGAGACCATATCCGCCATGCGTGCGCTCGGCGACCACCCCGAGATATTGGCTGAGGACAAAGGGCTGCTTGTTGTTTCGGGCGAGATCGACCCGATAGCGCTCGCCTCCCGGCTGGCCCTGTGCCACCATGTGAGCGAGTGGATAGCGTCTTGTGTTGACTCGGAGCTGAGATCCTTTGCCGAGGGCATCGATGTTCCCGGTCCGATCAGGGTCCGGGCGACCAAGGTGGGGGAGAAGAGGGTCGACCTCTTGGGTGCGGCCAGGACCGTCGGCGGCATAGTCGGCCGGTCGAGAGGTGTCGATATCCACCGGCCCGCGACCGACATCAGGCTCGTGTTCTCGGAGAGAGTTCATGTTGGGAGGCTCCTCGCATCCGTGGATCGCACGGCCTTCGAGAAGAGGAAGAACAGGTACATGCCTTTCGTGTATCCCGCATCGATACACCCGAAGTTCGCCAGGGCCGCCGTGAACCTCACCGAGGTCCGACCGGGAGAGAGACTGCTCGATCCGTTCTCAGGCACAGGCGCAATGCTCGTGGAGGCTGCGATGGTCGGGTGCGAGGCGATAGGCAGCGACGTATCTGACAGAATGATCGAGGGCGCGAGCAGGAACCTCGCTCATGCCAAGGCGAAGGCCGACCTCTATCAGTGCGATGTCGGCGATGTGCCCACCGTAGTTGGTGACGTGGCAGGCATTGCGACGGACCTTCCCTACGGAAGGTCCACAAGCACAGGGGGAGAGAGCGTCGACGCCCTCTACAAGAGAGCGTTCCACGCGTTCGGCGAAGTCCTTGGCCCAGGTCGGCGTTTGGTGGTCGTGCTCCCCGCGCTCCGATCAATCGAATCCGAGGAGCAGTTCAGGGTCGTGGATACGCACAAGCTCTGGGTACACCGCTCTCTCACGAGGCACTTCTGCGTCCTCGAAAAGCTCTAGACGAC
>CAZHTV010000060.1:3528-8198 GCA_964535775.1 uncultured Thermoplasmata archaeon
GGTCGTTATCTCGTATGTGAACACCGAGGAGCTGACGACCGCGTCATACACGACGTCCCTCTTCTCCGTGGAGTTCTGGGAGATGCCTCCGACAGTCAAGTTGTAGTGCAGGCCTAGCTCAGCCCCAGGAGACGCCATTATCCTGATGTCGACCAGGGCCGTTTCCGTAGAGTTCAACAGCACTGTGAGTTCATCGCTGAATTCCTGGTCCAGCGCCCCGGCCAGCCTGAACCTCAATCCCCAGCCGGCCGGTGAATCCAGGTCATACACGACTATCTCGTTTACTGAGTTGCCTGTGTTGTTGACCATCAGCGATATCGCCAGAGTCCCACCCTGCTCGATGGTCAGGTTGGTGTCGCCCTGGGGCACCAGCTCGAATGAGTAATCCGCGGTGATGGATTGCATCGGGACTGGAGCGAATGCAAGAACAAGGATGACAAAGGCGAACACCCCGATGCCCTTGCGCTTTATGTCCAGGGGCGTTAGGTCGTTCAGGGGCGGTGGATGCCTCACGCCCAGGAACAAGACCAGAATGACGAGGATGATCCATCCGAAGAAGAGAGTCATGCTTATGCCAGCGAGGATTGCGATCGTCGCATAGCCGAGGTACTTCGACTTGGACCCCAGAAGGGCCCTTGCGATGTGACCCCCGTCAAGTTGGCCCATTGGCAAGAGGTTCAACGCAGTCACCAGGAAGCCCACCCAGGCCGCGAACGCCGTCGGGTGCATCAGGTAGTCCCCCTCGATCGGGACCAGGAACAGGAAAGCCTGGTATATTATGGGGAATTGTACTGCAACGAGTCCCCCAGAGCCAACGTTGGCCGGCGCGAGCACGGCTTCGCTGTTCGTGAGCATGAGACCGATTATCCCGAGTGGAACGGCCACCAGGAGGCCGGCAAGCGGGCCGGCGACTCCGACCTCCAGAAGGGTCTTCTTGTCCGGCAGAGGGTCCCTTATCGATATGACTGCCCCGAAGGTCCCGAACGGCGGTATCGATGGAATGAAGAACGGAAGGGACGCGGCTATCCCCCTCCGCCTGGCTGCCAGGTAGTGGCCGAATTCGTGGACTGCTATGATCGCCAGTAGTGGCAGTGTGAAGGTCAGAACGCCGTTCACGATCGTCTCTGAGGACAGGAACGACCCATCAGACCCCTTGTATCCAGCCCATGAGGCCGCACCCGCGATGAGCATCGTGAAGAATGTGACTATCAGAAGGACGAGGTTGACGTAGGAGCTGCGGTATCTCACGGGAGGCTTCCTGGCCACTGTGATAATGTGCTCTCCCTTGTCGTACATGATCATCGGGATGTAGCCCTGTTCTTTCATCTCGCCCCGCATCCGCTCGAAGTTGTCCTCGAGGGTGGTCATGTCTACCTTGACGAAGAACTCGACAACATCGTAGGTAACCCTGACATCGTAGACAGGAAAATGCCTCGCCACGAAGCTCTTCACCCGTTCTATCTCTTTCGAGGCCTCGGGCGGTATCGGAGGTACCATGCCAGAATGACCAAACAGGCCCCGCTACATAACCCTTTGGGCGACGGCTCCGTCCTGGTGAAAACGCTTATATGCGCACAAAATGTGCCAACTGCGATGGATTCGCAGGGCGGTTCAGGCCTCGGCATCGGAGTGCTTGGGCTGTTCCGGTTGGGCAACTGCGCAATGGCTGCACTCGGAGCCCTCCTGGCTGCAATCGTGTGCGTAGGAGTCGACGGACTCGAGGGCTATTCCACGGAGGTAGTCCTGTCGATGGCAGTGGTGGTCTTGTTCACAGCCGCCGGGAACTCGCTGAATGACTACTTCGACAGAGAGACCGACAAGTTGGCACATCCGCGAAGGCCTATTCCGTCTGGATCGGTGAGGCCATCACAGGCGCTCGGCCTCTCTGTCGCTCTCTTTACCGGGGCCCAGGCTCTCAGCTTTCTTGTGAATGCGTGGGCAGTCGCCATAGTCGCTGCCTCGATTCTGGTAATGGCGGGATACGAGAAGTTTCTCAAGGCAGAGGGGTTCGCTGGCAACCTGGCCATAAGCTGGCTGACTGGGGCTCTGTTCCTATTCGGCGGCACGGCGGTTGACAGACTCGACCTCGCATGGATCCTGGCGACACTCGCCTTCTTGGCAACTCTGGGCCGTGAGATCGTCAAGGATATTCAGGACATTGAGGGCGACAAAGGCGCAAGACACACTCTTCCCATGCGAATCGGAACGAAGAGAGCCGGCGTCCTCGCTTCGGCCTCGTTTGGTTTCGCGGTAGGCCTCAGCCCTGCCCCTTACGTCCTCGGGCTCCTGTCCTGGCCATATGTGCCAGTCGTGGCCGTCGCGGATGGAATCTTTATATATTGCGCGCTGATTCACTTCAGAAATCCGGAGAAGGGACAGAAAGTGGCGAAGCTGGCGATGTTGGTCGCATTGCTGGCTTTCCTATTCGGAGGGGTCTTTTGAAGGTCCGAGAGTACATCTTTGAGACACTCAAGAAGCACAAGATGCACATGACCCTGCTCGACCCGGCGAAGCAGGATCCCGCCATCTCAGGCGATATCGCCGCCAAGGCGCAGGCTGCGGGCACGGACGCAATCATGGTCGGCGGATCTACTGGCGTGACGCAAGAGAACCTCGACGCGAGTGTCGAAGATATCAAGCGGAGGTGCAGACTGCCGGTCATATACTTCCCCTCAGGAGCGCACGCTATCGCCTCGAAGTGCGACGCGATATACTTCATGAGCGTGCTCAACTCGAGGAACGTCCGCAACTTGACAGGTGAGCACGTCAAAGGTGCCCCCGTGATCAAGAAGCTGGGCATAGAGCCCATATCGATGGGATACGTCATCGTGGAGCCAGGCATGAAGGTGGGCGAGATTGGCGAGGCCGACCTGGTCAGAAGAGGTGATTTACAGACGCTCGTCGGATATGCTCTTACCACGGAGTTCTTCGGCATGGACCTCCTGTATCTCGAGGCAGGCTCTGGAGCTCCAGAGCCCGTGCCCGCGGAGATGATAAGTGCCGTTAGGCGCAGTGTGAGCATCCCGATAGTGGTCGGCGGCGGGATAATCAACCCCGAGCAGGCAGCAGCGGTGGCCTCCGCAGGAGCCGATATTGTCGTCACAGGCACGCTTGTGGAGAACGGTGACTACGAGCGGGATCTCAGGCTCATAGTAGACAGGGTCCATAGCGTGTAATGGAGGTCATGCTGGACGGTCAAAAGGTTTTATATTGAAAGGTCGGATACTCCGTCCGGGTACGAATCATGGGAATCAAGGATCTGTTCAGGAAGAAGAAAGACGTGAACTGCCCCGAGTGCGAGAAGCACCAGAAGCACGTGCAACTTGTCGCGGTAGACGGCAAGACGATGGAGTGCCCCGAGTGCCACTACATGCACCTCATCAGGAGATAGACGCTCGTTTTCGCATTCAGTCCCTGTAGCGGATATGTCTTCAGAGGCTGCGTTGCGCTCCATGTTCTTAGGGAGGCGAGCCTCCGGCCTCGGATCTGGAAGACAAAAATGATGGGCGAAGAGGCCCGGAGGCCCCTTCATTCCCTCAGGTTTCGGACGGATCCAATACCGCTCATGTGTTCCCGTGCTTCTCTATCCAGTTCTCCAGGTTCCACCTGAGGTGGTCAAGCGAGTTCTGCATACCTCTGTTCTTCCCCGCCATATCCTCGTGTATCTCTATCGCGATGTAGAGCCCCGGGGGACCTTTCTTGTCATCAGGTGGCGGCGGAGGCGGCGGCAGGTCATCTTTCTTCACTGTCACTTCGATTGAGGCGCTGTCCGAGTCGCCCTGGCTGTCCGTGACAGTCAAGGTGATTGTGTACGTGCCGCTCGCGGCGTACGTGTGCGTGGCCTCAACTCCTATTCCTGACATGCCGTCCCCGAAGTTCCATTCGTAGGATACTATCTCGGCCTCATCGGACGACTTTGAGCTCTCTCCGCTGACCACCACGGTCAGGTTCTTCTTGGAAACCACCTCGATGATTGCCTCAAGCTCGCTCGCGACAGGAGGCTCCGGAGGTTCGGCCACCGATACCGTGACCGCCTTGGTCGTCGAGTTCGTTTCTCCCTTGTCATCCGCGACCGTCAGCTCTACGTCGTAGGTGCCTGTCAGCGCATAGACGTGAGCTACGAGTTCGCCGTAGCCGGCACTATTGTCTCCGAAGCTCCAGGAGTAGTTCGCGATAGTTCCGTCAGGGTCGCTCGAGGCTGATGCGTCGAACGCAACCTCCAGGTTGCTCACAACGTAGTCGAAGTCCGCGACCGGCAGCTCGTTCACGAACTGCGGTTTCGACTTCGGTTCCAGCGATGCCAGACCCACGACCACGACGATCAGTGCTAGCACTGCCGTTATGGCCACTATCACTAGTTTGCTTCTAGGGCTAATTCCTCTCCCCTCCCGGGCTGAGTGGTCAAAGACAAGTCAGTGGACAATAAATGCCTTTCCCCATCATTTGGCGACGAAGCGCGGTTTCCTGTGGACAATCTCCACCGGAAACGAACCTCGTGCGCATCTTTGGAGACGTACACAAATGGTCATAGCGCCATGGCCGCGAGATTCCTAGTAACCGTATTCAAGGTCGTGGATTCTAAGCCCTTTCTTCCACTTCTTGCCCGCAAGGTCGACGAAGAGCTCGACCCTCCCGACGTTGACGAATCCGTGCTTGCGGAAGAACGCGAG
>CAZHTV010000061.1:0-7564 GCA_964535775.1 uncultured Thermoplasmata archaeon
GTGAATATGAGCTTGTGCTTCTTGCTGCCCAGCTTCTTCTCGACGATCGGGTCGTCGAACTTCCCTATGGCCTCCTTGAAGACGTAGAACTGGTCAGGGTTCACAGCGCCCTGCACTATCATCTCGCCGAGGCCCCACGAGCCCGTGATGTACACAACGCCGTCGAATCCGCTTTCGGTGTCCAAAGTGAACATGACGCCTGAGCAAGCGATGTCGCTCCTGACCATCCGCTGAACGCCCACGGACAGCGCATTGCCTCCCTGGCCGAACCCTTTGTGACGTCGGTACGCGATGGCACGATCTGTAAACAGGGACGCAAAGCACTGCCTGATGGCCTTCAGGACGGCCGTTGCGCCTCTGACGTTGAGTATTGTCTCGTGCTGACCCGCGAAAGAGGCGCCGTCGAGGTCTTCAGAAGTCGCGCTTGAGCGTATGGCCACGCTCGGGTTCTGCATCCCCAACCGTCTTCCCAGCTCCCAGTAGCCCCATTCTATCTCTCGCCTCAGGTCTTCGGGGAAATCAGCGTCCAGAAAGAGCTGACGCACACGCCTGCCCCTGTCCGCGAGGTCGGCCGTGCTGTCGGGGTCGAGGCCCTCTACCAGCTCAGCAATCTTCTGCTCGAGGCCCGCAGCATCGACAAAACGCTTGAACGTGCTGGTGGAGACCGCAAAGCCCTCTGGCACCCTTATGCCCATGCTCGTGAGGTTGCGTATCATCTCGCCCAGGGATGCGTTCTTGCCGCCGACCCTGGCGATGTCCTTGAGCCCTATCTCCTCAAACCATAGCAAAAGCTCGTTGTTCCTCTTGTGCTCGTTGTTCTTGCCCTTGCGCATCATTTGCCCCGCCCGAAACGTGATGACAGTGTCGGCGTCAAACGCGCACGCCCGAGGCCAGCCTCAGATCGCCCTACTGCGAGGAGCGATTGAGAGCTGCAGTTCTTTCGCCCACATGATGCTGCTCAGGTGGGTGTGGGCAGACTGACTTCCCCCGTGAGACGGGGATAAATGCCCGGGACTTAATAACATTTCCCAACTACCTGACGCGGGTCAGGAACCCGCTGCATCTGCTGGCAACTGTCACAGTTGACTTCATTACGTCGATTTGTGTTCAGTCCCCGTGCGACCTGTCGAAATGCGAAAGGAGTTATCTGACCACAGCGTTTGCGCAGACGAGGTGCTTCGTGAAGGTGGCCATGTTGACATACAGCACCAGACCTCGTGGAGGTGTGGTGCACGCCCTGAAGCTCGCGGAGAGGCTCGGGGCCCTCGGGGTTGAAGTCTCGCTCCATTCGGTCGCCAGGGCAGATGATCCCGATTCCCTCCGAGGCTACTTCAGAGAAGTATCTGTTCCCCTCAATATTTATCAGTACCAGTGGAGTCACGACATGGTCGAACGGCTGGAGAACATGATAGGGAGCTACGTCTCAAACCTCCCGAGGGACGCGAACATATACCATGCTCAGGATTGCGTTGGCGGAACGTCTCTGTGGCGGATGAAGGCCGCTGGGGCGATCTCGGCACCCACATTCAGAACCATCCACCATGTCGACGACTTCGCTGATCCGCATTTGTTCGAGTTCGAGAAGAAGGCCGTTGCAAACGCCGAGCACAGGTTCGTTGTCTCGAGATATTGGAGAGACGCACTGAAGAAAGACTTCGGGTACGAGTCCGAGATTGCATACAACGGGATCGATCTCGATGATTTCGCGAACCTACCAGAGAGGAGATCCTCCGAGCCAACACTTCTTTTCGTGGGCGGACTCGAGCCTAGAAAGGGGCTTGATCGCCTCGTGCAGGCGATGCCCTTGATAGCAGAACATGTCTCCGATGTCAGACTCATAGTCGTCGCGAAGTCAGGCTTCCGAGGAACGGACCAAGTGGGAACGTTCGCGTCGCTCGCGCGCCGGCTGGGCGTCGAGGACAGGATACTGTTCCGCGAGTCAGTTGACCAGCTGACTCTGCTCTCGTTCTACTCGAACTGCGATGTGGTCGTCCTGCCTTCCAGGAACGAAGGCTGGGGCCTTTCGCTCATGGAAGCGATGGCTTGCGGAAGACCTGTGGTCGCCACGCGCGTCGGAGGGATCCCCGAGCTTGTCAGAGACGGCGTTGACGGCATCCTCGTGGACCCGGACGACTTGCGGCAACTTTCCTCGGCAATCGTGAGGCTGTTGCGCAGCCCTGACCTCCGCAAGACGATGGCCCGGGCAGGGAGCGAGCGTGTGAAGGCGTTCTCCTGGGACGACACCGCGAAGGTAGTCCTTGCAGCTTACGAATCGGCCCTGGCCCGCTAGTGAGCGTATTCGCTCATGAACCTGACCATGAACTTCTCGATCTCGGGCATGCCCGCTATCTTCCTGTTGCCCTCGAGGACCATGTACTCGTTCGGGCTGTGTGCGAGAGAGCTGTGCCCTATGCCGCCCATCGTGAACGGCAGCCCGAGTATCCTGCTGAAGACGTAGAACGGGACAGAGCCTCCGCTCGTCGGCCAGATGCTGGGTTTGCCCCCGAAGGCCTTGAACGCCCGGATCATGGCCTGGACCACCGGCTCCTTAACGCTGCACCTGCACCAATCATAACCGGTGTCTATCTCTCGCATCGCGATGTCCTTGAACCCGTGGGCGTTCAGATGCCTCCTGACAAGCGGCATCATGGCGTCCTTCTTCTGGTCGGGCACGACCCTGATGTCCATCTTGCAGGTCACCTTGTGCGGGAGGATGGTCTTCGAACCCTTCTCCGTCCACCCGCCCCAGATGCCGTCTATGTTGAGCGTGCTAGCGTATGTGTAGAGCTTCATCAGGGCGGCCTTGTCATCCTCCGGCAGCATGAACTGCTTGATCCTCATCTCTTTCTTCGCGGATTCTGTATCGAACCTGGGAGCGGAATCCGCAATCACCTCCTCATCCTCCTTGGACGGGGGCGCGACGTCGTCGTAGAATCCGTCGATGAGCACCTTGTTGCCATCGTGGGAGGTCATCGTCTCTAGGGCATGCACAAGTCTCCAGACTGGGCTGTCGACCCAGGCCTTGTTCGCGCTGTGTATCGCGAACTCCGTGGGCCCCCTGCCCCATCTCTTGCCAGAGCATTCGAGTTCGAAGTACGCCACGCCTTTGACCCCCAAGTAGAGGTTCAGACCGCCGTCAGAGTCCTGGGCGAAATACGGGAAGTAGCAGGCGTGTGCCTTCGACAGTCGCTTCTTGTCCTTCTTCACGTATGCCGGAAGGTTCGGGCTGCCGAGCTCCTCCTCTCCTTCTGCGACGAGGATCATGCCCACTGGGGGGCGGCCGACGGACTTGTTGCACGCCTCAAGAGCGTTCAGCAGGGCGGCCATCGGGCCCTTGGTGTTGTCCGCACCCCTGTTCACTATGGCCTTCACCTTGCCCGCGGGGAGTCTCATGTCAACGATCTTGGCCTTCATGGGCGGATAGTCCCATCCGGGCTCGTTGTACGGCATCGTGTCGTACATGAAGTAGCCCATCAGCGTCTTGTCGGATTCGCCCTTGCATTCGCCATACACCACGGGGTTGCCCTTCGTCTCAACGACCTCGACCTTCTCGCACCCGACCTGCCTGTACAGCTCCGCGACGAGGTCTGCGCACTCCCCAATGCCCACGTCCTCCTGGCTGGAGCTCGGCTGCATGAGGAGCCTCCTCAGCCTCGATGTGTGCCTGTTCTTGTCCCTGTCCACTCGGCTGTAGACTGACTGAAGGTCGTAGTCGCTCCTCATTTCGATCGGCCGCAAGATGGTCGAACGGGGTAAAGCTGTTTGCGCATCTCCCTTACGAGAGCAAGATATTGAAGGGACGCCATGCCTCCTCGGATGGCAGCAGAGTTTCTGGTCATGTTCATCATCATCGACCCGCTCGGGGCCCTTCCGACATCCCTCGGCGTGACTAAGCACATGGACTCGAAGGCCAGGATGGAGACCCTGAGGTGTCGTTCAGCCTTTGGGCTCTCTCTACTGGCGGCGTTCTCGCGAACAGGCAAAGTGGCACGAGGGCGCTGACGAGGGTCATGTGGCTGCCGGGCTCGGCACATGCCGTGCGGATGACACTTGACGGGATCACTGGCTAAGTCGCGTCCTTGTAGATGCGAGGGGCACCTCTTGTAGTGCCTCAGACACTCTCTGAGCCTGTCCTCAGAGCCTGTGCATAATCCCTAAATATCACGGGCGCCCTAAGAGCTGCAGTTCGAGCTGGAGTGGAAGAGACGCAGTGTGATGTGACAGGCCTATCCTTCGCTCCGGCCCGTGCAATAGAGACTGACGCCATGGGGGAGAGTCCATATGGGGTACCAAGTCGTACTCACGGCTGACAACACCCTCACGTCCGCGTATAACGGAAGCATGTTCATAGGATTCGCGGCCTGCTTTCCGCGGGTCCTCCCCAAATGGCTCTACACGAGATTGTTCTGCCCTCCACAGCCCAAGAAGAAGGCCGCGCTGGAGATCGCCCCATGCGGCCTCAGGAAGATCGAGGCATCTCTCATAAGGTCCGGGATACCGGCGTCGAACATCGTGGTCGCCCATCCTGGCCGGCTCGACAAAGCCATTGGGCCCGAGACGAAGGTGGTCGGGATAAGCACTTCGGACCCGTGCGGTCTCGGACCGGCTTCGAGCACCTTCTCCAGCCTCCTGAACAGGGAGACCTACACGGCGTTCTTCTTCAGGAAGCTGATGACCGACCCCGCGCTCAGATCCTCAGGCGCGAGAGTGATAGTTGGCGGGCCGGGCGTGTGGCAGCTCGCCGATGAGGGTAGAAGGGCGGAATTCGGCGTGGCCTGCGTTGTGGAGGGAGAAGGGGAATTGGTCGCTCCCGACCTATTCCGCGACGCAATACAAGGAAGGCCCTTGCCAGGGATCGTCTCCGGAGGGCCGGTGCCCGTGGACGATATCCCCATGACACAGGGGCCGACGGTGAACGGCACGGTGGAGATCGGCCGCGGCTGCGGAAGAGGGTGCGAGTTCTGCAACCCCAGCATGAAGGTCGTGAGGCATGTGCCGTTGGAGCGCGTGCTCGACGAGGTGAAGCTGAACCTGACCTACAGCGACAAGATAACGCTCCATGCCGAGGATGTCCTGAGATACAGGGCCAAGGGCATGCGCCCAGAGCCCTCCGAGGTCATGAAGCTCTTCGAGTCCGTCAGCAGGCTCACCGACAACTTCGGAATGAGCCACATAGCGCTCTCATCTGCTCTCTCTGAACCGAGGTTGGTGGACGAGCTGTGCGCGCTCGCAGGAGCTTCCGACGGCCGGAGGAACCTGTACGCCCAGACCGGCATAGAGACCGGCTCCCCGGAACTGGTGACGAAGCACATGAAGGGCAAGGCCAGGCCGTTCCTGCCCGAGGAATGGCCGGAGGTCGTGAGGGAGAGCTTCAAGCTGCTCTCGGACAACAACTTCGTGGTCTGCGGCACGCTCGTGATGGGCATGCCGGGGGAGACTGAGGAGGATGTCAGCAAGACTCTGGAGCTCGTGGCGGATCTGAGGCAGTACAAGAGCCTCATGGTCCCTCTGTTCTTCGTCCCTCTCGGCGAACTCAGAGACGACCGTTTCTTCAGGCCTGATGCGATGTTCCCCGAGCACTGGAAGCTCCTCGCCGAGTGCATCAAGCACGACTTCCACTGGGCCAGGATACTTATGGACCAGCTCTTCGCTCAGAACAGTATGAGTGCTGCTAGGTCAAACCTCTTCAAGCTTGCCGCGTGGTACATGCAGCGGAGACTGAGAGGACCCATCGAGCTCATGGAGGAGGGCAAGGACCCGAGGTCACAACTCGAGAACGGCATGACCCGGCGCCAAGCATACGCGGAAGAGGACATGGGCACGGCGTGACCTAAGCGCGCCTCAGGCGGGCTTCAGCTCTTCCTTCTCCCCTGTTCCTGTCGCGGCGACCATGTATATAGCTGCGAGAACCAGCACCGCGCCCACGGCCGCTGCTGAGCTCAGCGTCTCCCCTAGCAGGGCGAATGACAGCGCCAGTGCTGTCAGCACTTCGATTAGCATGATCGTCGCGGATGCGGTCGCTGAGACTCCCTCGAGTCCCAGGGCCCAGAAGAGCGTGGCCGCCGAGGTGCAGGCCAGGCCGAGGTACACTATCGCAGCCCAACCAGGAGTCTCGACGGAGAAGTCGGCTCCCGTGAAGAACAGGTATCCGGTCGGGACTGTGAGCCAGACCATGCACGTTACTATGGCCGCGGAGCTCAGCTCGACCCCCGTGTGTTTGTCAAGGAGCTTCTTGTTCAGGACTATGAAGAAGGCCCAGCTCCACCCGGCCATGAACACGATGACGTCTCCCAGGATCTGCTCCGGATCGAACACGAGATCGTCGTTGAGCGTCAGGAGCAGTATGCCCAGGCATCCGAAGACGATGCCCGCAACCTGCAGCCTTCCCAGCCGCTCCCTGAAGATGAAGTAGGAGATGATCGCGACACCGACGACATTGATGTCCACGAGGAGGGAGGTCTTCGAAGCGGTGGTGATGGTGAGGCCGACATACTGCATGATGAATCCGGCGGCGTTGAACGCGCCTATCATCCAAATGACCGGGTTCTTGAATATCGACAGGGAGATCTTCCGGAAATAGAGCACCACGCTCAGTGTGACCGTGGTCCCTATGATGAACCTGAGCCAGAGGAAGAAGACATCGTTGCCGACGAATCCCAGGCCCCACTTGGTGCCCGGGAACGATGTCCCCCAAAGCAGGCTGGCGACAACCGTCAGCCAAATAGCATTGCCCCTCTCCCGCGGTGCCATCCGCAAGGGAAATGCGCTGTACTACTAGAAACCTACTTGGGCATCTCCTTGGGCAGGCCCACATGGAAGACGCTGCCCTTGCCCACCTGGCTCTCCACCCAGATCCTGCCGCCGTGCGCTTCGACTATGCCCTTGGATATGGGGAGCCCCAGCCCGAGCCGGTCGACCTGGTGGGACAGCTCGTTGCTTGTGACTATGTGGAACCTGTCGAATAACCTGCTTATGTTCTCCAGGGGTATGCCGATGCCGTTGTCCTTGACCCAGACATGCAGGATCTTACCCTCGTCACGGGCGCACACCTGTATCCTCCCGCCCTCCTGCGTGTACTTGATAGCGTTGTCGACGATGTTGTTGAAGACGTCCCTGAGCCTCCTCCGGTCTGCCATCAGAAGGGGCAAGGTCCCGTCGATCTCGAGGGCCATGGTCTGCTTCTTGTCCTCGGCTTCGTGCCGCCTCGCGTGCACGACTTCCTCCAGCATCGAGTCGAGCCTGACAGGTTCGGGGTTTATATGCAGCGACCCCTTCTCCAGCCTGCTGACGTCCAGCATGCTCTCGACCAGGTTGTACAGCCTGTCGGTGTTGGATTTGATGGTCTTCAGCCTGGTGATGAACTTCGAGTCCAGCTTGGCGGCGTACTCGGACTCCATGAGGTCGATGTATCCCCGCATGACGGTCAGAGGCGTCCTCAGCTCGTGAGAGACGACATCGATGAAATGGGTCTTCATCGTGGCCACCCGCTCCAGTTCCTGATAGGCCTGGGTGAGCTTCTCGTACGACCGTTCGAGTTGGTTCTGCAGCCGGACCTTGGCCGACA
>CAZHTV010000062.1:0-7382 GCA_964535775.1 uncultured Thermoplasmata archaeon
TCTGGGAAGAGGTTGCGGATAGCGCGCACGACCGCGTCCCTGTCCTCAGTCGGATAGCACGGAGTCCTGAGGCGGATATCCAGCATGAGCCAGCCATGTTGGAAAAGATATTTAAAGACGTCCGCGCTAGGATTCGCGGGATGAAGAAGCGGGTTTTGGGAGCGCTCACGGAGAAGGGCATACTTGTCGAACCTGATGCGCTCAACGCGCTCGTGCGGGCACCTGACGCGATGAGATGCGTCCAGCTGATCTCCGACGACCATGAGAACAGACCGCTCATATTGACGAGGGCCGACGTCGAGAGCTACTTGGAATGCCTGTCGACCAAGAAGGCTCCGAAGGCCGGAGAGAAGACCGCAGAATGTCCTCTGGCTCACTCACCGGCGAAGGCTGCGGGACACTCCGTACCGTCCTCGGGGATGAAGATCCTGAAGGACATCACGGGCGACTCGACCTGCGTGGGCAACGTAATCGATTTCGCCAAGCTCTTCAACGACAGATTCGCCACCCTGAAGAAGATGCTCACGAAGCGGCGCGAGCTGTCCGGGATGGTGTCGATAGCCCGGGCCAAAAGGGTCCAGAGAGACGTGAGATTCGTGGGCATGGTGAACGATGTGCGCTCGACCAAGCACGGTCACACGATGCTCGAGCTGGAGGACGAGGAGGACAAGGTCCAGGTGCTTGTGATGAAGACAGCGTCGCGGGCCCTCCTTGGCTCGTTCGTCAAGGACGAGGTCATTGGAGTTGTTGGGTCCTTCAGCAAGGACGGCGAGATAGTGATGGCGAAGGATTTCGTGCGGCCCGACGTGCCTCTGAACAGCGGAATGGTCCAGAACGGATCCGACTCGATAGTCGCGTTCGTATCGGACATACATGTCGGGAGCACGGAGTTCATGGAGGATGCGTGGGAGCGGTTCATGGCTTGGCTGGCTAAGGACCCTGTGGCCAAGGAGATAAGGTACATCGTGATGCCAGGCGACCTCGTGGACGGCATCGGCATCTATCCTGGGCAGGAGGACGAGTTGGCCATAGAGGACGTCTACGAGCAGTACAAAGAACTCGCAAGGCTTGTTGACGGGATACCCGAGCGCATCAAGATAGTGATGATGCCTGGCAACCACGATGCGGTCAGGCTCGCCGAGCCGCAGCCCGCCCTGCCCCAGGAGGTGACCTCGATGTTCGACTCGCGGGTGACATTCGTAGGCAATCCGTGCTACATGGATATCGAGGGCAGGATCGTCCTCGCGTACCACGGACGCAGCATGGATGATTTTGTTGCGAACGTCAGAAGCCTCTCCTACAGGGAGCCGGAGAAGATCATGACGGACATGCTCAGGAGAAGGCACATGGCGCCCATCTACGGCGAGAAGACAGCCATTGCACCCGAGCAGAAGGATTACCTGGTCATCGACAGGGTCCCCGAGATCTTCGTGACGGGACACATCCATGCGTGCAAGGTCGATGAGTACAGGGGGATAAAGCTGATCAACGCGTCGGCCTGGCAATCTCAGACGGCCTTTCAGCGGATGCACAACCAGATACCCGACCCCGCGAAAGTGCCAATGGTTAACCTCGGTAGCGGCGAGAGCTGGGTCGAGGACTTCTCCAGCTAAGCGCTCAAGTCAAAGATTTGATATCTGACTAGCGGGATTGCCCACCGTGCACGAGTTCGACAGGTTCTTCAACCCCAAGTCAGTCGCAGTAATAGGCGCAACGCCCACATCAGGGAAGATCGGGAACATGATCATCGAGAACCTCTTCAGCGAGGGGTACAAGGGGAAAGTATACTTCGTCAACCCGAACTACAAGGAAATCCTGGGCATGCCGTGCTACCCATCGGTGATTGACTGCCCGGAAGCGCCTGACATGGTCGTGATCGTGGTGCCCGCGAATCTCGTCGCCGGCGTGCTCGAGGAAACGGGCAAGAAGGGCGTGAGATGCGCCACCATCATATCAGCTGGATTTTCCGAGGGCGATGAGGAGGGGAAGGCCCGGGAGAAAGAGGTCCTAGACATAGCCAAGAAGCACGGGATCAGGATCGTCGGCCCCAACTCACTGGGGGTCATATCCCCACACCACAACCTGAACGCGTCCTTCGCGAGGACGACCCCCATGAAGGGCGCGATAGCGTTCTTCTCTCAGAGCGGGGCCTTCTGTACTGCGGCCATCGAATACTCGATCGGCGAGCTGCTGGGGTTCTCGGCGTTCGTAAGCACCGGCAACAAAGCGGACATAGACGACGCGGACCTTGTGAGCTACTTCGCTGACGACCCGAAGACCAAGTGCATCGCGGCGTACATGGAATCCACTAGGAAGGGGCAGGAGCTGTTCAAGGCTCTGGACAAAGCCTCGAGGAAGAAGCCGGTCGTGATACTCAAGGCGGGCAGGTCGAAGAGGGGAGCCAAGGCCGCGAGCTCGCACACGGGAGCGCTCGCAGGCTCGGATGCGGCGTTCGACGCCGTGTTCAAACAGACCGGCGTGTACAGAGCAAGGACGATGTTCGAGCTGTTCGATGCGGCCCAGGCGCTGGCGAACCAGCCGCCTCTGATCGGAGACGGATTGGCGATAGTGACTAATGCGGGGGGCATGGGCGTCATCGCCACCGACTACGCCGAGGAGATCGGGATCGAGCTGGCCGATCTGTCCGACAATACGCTCGAAGAGATAGGGAAGGTCTGCCCTCCCACTTGGAGCTGGGGCAACCCGATAGACATCATCGGGGACGCGGACACCGCAAGGTTCTCCAATGTGCTCAAGATAGTAGGACAGGCACCAGAGGCGAAGGGCATACTCGTGATCGCTGCGAGACAGGCCGCGACGAACCTGTTCGAGCTGGCCAAGTGGATATCCATCACCGCGAAGCTCAGCGGGAAGCCCACGGTCGCCTGCTTCGCGGGCATAGAGGACCCCGAATCGGAGAGATTCCTTGACGGGAGGGGGGTCCCGGTCATGCCCGTGCCGGAAAGAGCCATCACCGCCTTGCACGCCCTCTCGGTCAGGGGGCAGTACATGAGCAAGAAGAAGATTCGACGACGGTGAACCCAGGTCAGCCTAAGAGCTCTTTGATCATGAAATAGGCCCCTATGCCGATGAAAACCAGGCTCGACAGGAAAGCGACCAAGGCAACCTTCATCATGAACTGCCTATCACGCAACAGGTCAGCAAGGGGCATCCTGTCACGCCTCTGCGGCCTTGGCCGACTTGTCCTTGATACGCTTCAGCCTGAACGTGTTGTCTCTCTCCATCTCCTCAAGCCTGAACCTGATGAACCTCTCGATCTCCTGCAGGTCGGGGAGCACCTTGAACTCGAGGGCGTTGACGCGTCTCTTGGTCCTCTCGATCTCCTCCAGGAGCTTCTTCATGGTGGTCTCGAGCTCGGCGGCCTTCACGACCGTCTCCACGAGGTTCTCGTAGGCCTCAGTGGCCTCGTCAATCCGCGGCGAGGTGCCGATTATGCCGTAGCCTCGCTCGGTGATGGGCGCGACAATCTTGGTGGACTTGATCTCCGGGACGACGACGCCCATGAGGTTCCTGCTACGGAGCTGTATCTCGGGGTGGCCCGTGAGAGCGTACGATGCCGACCTGACCGCGATGACGCCATCGACCGCGCTTGCGATGGCTATCTTCTCGCTCGCCTCTTTGTAGCGCCTCGCGATCTCCAGCCTCAGGTCCTTGGCCTGATCGAGTATCTTGAAGAACTCGAGTATCAGGCCGTCCCTTTTGAGCTTGAGAATCTTGTGGCCGTTCTGGGTCAGCCTGATCTTCCTGGTGACCTCGAGCAGCTCCGATCTCGTCGGCTGAATCTCTCTCTGCGGCATTTTCGATCTCACTTCTTCTTCATGGCCGGGTGGTACTTCTCGACGAACTTGCGGTCTATCTTGGTGAGCGAGTCGACGGGCAACATGGAAAGCAGCTCCCAGCCAAGGTCCAGGGTCTGCTCGATGGTCCTGTCCTCAGACTTCTCCTGGCGGACGAACCTGTCCTCGAACGCATCAGCGAAGTCCAGGAACTTCCGGTCCCTGTCCGAAAGGGCCTCCTTGCCCACGATCGCCACCAGGCCCCTCAGGTCCCTGCCCTCGGCATATCCAGCGTAGAGCTGGTCGGAGACCGCTCTGTGGTCCTCCCTCGTCCTGCCGGGGCCTATGCCCTGGCCCATGAGCCTGGAGAGAGACCGCTCGACCGCGACCGGTGGGAATATCCCTTTCCTGTGCAGGTCCCTCGAGGCGACGATCTGTCCCTCGGTGATGTAGCCTGTCAGGTCCGGTATGGGGTGTGTGATGTCGTCTCCGGGCATGGACAGTATGGGGAACTGCGTGATCGAGCCCTTCTTCTCCTTGATCCTGCCCGCGCGCTCGTACATGGATGCGAGGTCGGTGTACATGTAGCCCGGGTAGCCACGTCTCGCGGGCACCTCCTCTCTCGCAGCACCTATCTGCCTTAGCGCCTCGCAATAGTTCGTGAGGTCAGTCAATATGACGAGGACATGCATCCCGAGGTCGAATGCGAGGTACTCGGCAGTCGTCAGGGCGAGCCTCGGAGTGAGCAGCCTCTCGATCGCGGGGTCGTCTGCCAGGTTCAGGAAGACGACGGCCCTCTTGAGCGCGCCCGTCCTCTCGAAGTCCTTCATGAAGTACTGGGCCTCCTCGCTCGTGATGCCCATCGCCGCGAACACGACCGCGAACTCCTCCTTGCCCCCGAGGACCTTCGCCTGCCTCGCGATCTGGAGCGCGATGTCGTTGTGCGGCAGACCGGAGCCGGAGAATATCGGGAGCTTCTGCCCCCTGACGAGCGTGTTCATGCCGTCGATCGTGGAGATCCCTGTCTGGATGAACTCCTGGGGGTTGTCCCTCGCCCACGGGTTGATGGCCGCCCCGATGATCTCGAGCCGCTTCTCCGGTATGATCGGCGGTCCATTGTCCAGGGGGTCTCCGGAGCCGTTCAGTATCCTCCCGAGCATGTCCTTCGCGACCGGCATCTTGACCGTCTCGCCCAGGAACTTGACCCCGGACGCTCGGTCGATGCCGCCCGTGCCCTCGAATACCTGGACCACTACGACCTCGTCCGATGTGTCCAGGACCTGCCCCCTCTTCATGGACCCGTCCGGGAGAGCGATATGCACGAGTTCGCCGTATCCCACGGGCTCCGTCTTCTCGACGAACACGAGAGGACCCGCTATCTGATTGATCGTGTGGTACTCCTTGGCCATGTTCATCAGACCCCCAGGGAGGCGAACTGCTTCTCCATCTCAGCGCCCACCTTCTTCAGGTCTCCGTCTATCGTCTCCTCGAACTTCAGCTTGCCCAGGTCGCTCCTGCAGGGCAGCGAGGATATCTTCTCCAGAGGCACCTCGAGCGCTATCGCCTTGCCCGCAAGCTCGGAGAATTTCTTGATGGCGCTCATGTACTCGAACTGCCTCGCGAGCGGGCTGTAGGTGTCGACCGGGTGATACGCGCTCTGCTGGAGGAAGAACTCGCGGATCATGCGTGCGACGTCGAGCGTGAGCCTCTGCTCCTCTGGAAGCGCGTCCGACCCGACGAGCTGCACGATCTCCTGCAGCTCCGACTCCTTCTGGAGCGTCTCCATCGCCCACAGCCGGACCCCGTTCCAGTTCTCCGAGACGTTCTTCCTGTACCAGTCCTCGAGTATTGGGCTGTAGAGGCTGTATGAGGTGAGCCAGTTGATCGCCGGGAAGTGTCTCCTCTCCCTCAGCTTCGAGTCCAGCGCCCAGAACACCTTCACGATCCTGAGCGTGTTCTGAGTGACGGGCTCGCTGAAGTCGCCTCCGGACGGCGAGACGGCGCCTATGACCGATATGGAGCCGATGGTTCCGGAATGCGTCTTCACGCGGCCGCACCTCTCGTAGAACTCGGATAGCCTGGACGCGAGGTATGCGGGATAGCCCTCCTCGCCTGGCATCTCCTCGAGCCTCGACGATATCTCTCTCATCGCCTCCGCCCAGCGCGAGGTGGAGTCGGCCATGAGCGACACGTCGTACCCCATGTCCCTGTAATACTCCGCGATTGTGATGCCCGTGTACACGGAAGCCTCCCTGGCCGCGACTGGCATGTTGGAGGTGTTCGCCACCAGCACGGTCCTGCCCATGAGAGGCTTGCCCGACTTCGGGTCCTCGAGTTCGGGGAAGGACGTCAGCACCTCCGTCATCTCGTTGCCCCTCTCGCCGCAGCCGACATAGACGACTATCTGCGCGTCGCTCCACTTCGACAACTGCTGCGAGGTGACCGTCTTGCCCGTCCCGAAGCCGCCCGGGATGGCCGCGGTGCCGCCCTTGGCGAGAGGGAACAGCATGTCGAGCACCCGCTGACCTGTGACGAGCGGTATGTCTGGAAGCAGCTTCTCGACATACGGTCTCGCGTGCCTGACCGGCCACTCCTGCATCAGGCGCAGCTTCTGTCCGGAGTCGAGTTCCGCAATCGTGTCCTCGACCGTGAACTCCCCTCCGGAGATGCTCTTGAGCTTTCCCTTGGCCTTGACGGGCGCGAGCACCTTGTGGACTATGTTGCCCTCGGGCACGGTGCCCATGATCTCGCCGCCCTGGAGTGCGTCGCCTTTCTTGACCGACGGCGTGAAGTTCCACTTCTTCGTCCTGTCGAGGCCGGGAGCGGTCACGCCTCTCGAGACGAAGTCGCCCTGCTTGGTCCTGAGGATGGGCAGAGGTCTCTGGACGCCGTCGTAGACGCTGGACAACAGGCCCGGCCCCAGCTCGACCAGCAGAGGTGCCGCACTGTCGACGACCTCCTCGCCAGGCCTTATGCCGGACGTGTCCTCGTAGACCTGGATGATCGTCTTGTTGCCCAAGAGCTTGATCACCTCGCCCATGAGCTTCATGTCTCCGACGAAGACGACATCGTACATCCTAGGCGAGATGCCCTCGGCCGTGACGACCGGGCCCGCCACCCTCGTTATCTTCCCTTTCTTCTTCTCTGCCATAGCCACCCGCTCCCGTTCATTTCGACTTGTAGAGATCTATACCCATCGCCCGTCGGACCTTGTCCCTCATGTCCCCTTCCTCGACTCCGACTGGAATGACGACGGGGTCGACGCTCTCGAGCATCCTGGTCTTCAGCTGCGCGGGGAGCTTCTCCATGTCCCGCGTGCTGACTGCCAGGATGCCCACATCGGCCTCGTCCATGATCTTGACCACCATCTCGAGGTACTTGTCTGGCGTCGTGGCATACACCTTGCGTATGCCCGCGAGCCTGAACCCCGTGACGAACTCCTCGGACCCCACTACGGCAATCTCCATCTCACACCACCAGCAGGTCCTCTATGACCTTCGTCGTGAGGCTGCTCTCCTTGCCCCTCGCGATGATCCTTATGTTGTCCACTTCCACCTTCTTTCGTATCATGTAGTTGACTATCGG
>CAZHTV010000063.1:0-7367 GCA_964535775.1 uncultured Thermoplasmata archaeon
GGCATGGCCAGGTACATCGACGTCTCGGCCGTGGCAGTGCCGCACTCGGGCGGGAAGCACACGAGCAAGCCCTTCGCGAAGGCGAAGATGAGCATCGTGGAACGCCTGATCAACGGCATGATGCGCACCGAGAACTTCACCGGCAAGAAGCTGAAATCCTACAGGGCGGTCGAGCGGTCGTTCGTGATCGTCCAGGAGAAGACGAAGTCCAACCCGCTCCAGACGCTCGTGGATGCCCTCCAGCACGCGGCCCCCAGGGAGGAGGTCACGAGGCTACAGTACGGAGGGATATCGGTGCCCAAGGCCGTGGACGTCGCGCCCGCGAGGAGGGTGGACCTCGCGCTCAGATATCTCTGTACGGGCGCCCTCGAGCAGTCGCGGAAGAGCAAGAAGCCGATCGAGGAGTGTCTCGCGGACGAGATGATCGCGGCTGCGAAGAACGATGTCAACTGCTTCTCAGTGGCTAAGAAGGAAGAGGTCGAGAGAGTGTCCGCTTCAGCACGCTGATCGGCCCGAAACCGTCTGTCCACTGTCTGCTGTCATCTGAATACATGCTGGACCCATGGTGAGCATATGGGAAGGAAAGAGGACAATATCAAGAAGGCTCAGGCTCTGATGCGAAAGCCCCAGCTCATAAGGAACATAGGGACTGCGGCCCACATCGACCACGGAAAGACCACCCTGTCAGACAACCTGATCGCGGGCTCGGGCATGATGTCCGAGGAGCTCGCGGGCAAGCAGCTCCTGCTGGACTACGACGAGCAGGAGCAGGCCAGAGGCATCACGATCAACGCCGCGAGCGCATCCATGGTCTACAACTTCAAGGGGCAGGAGTACCTGATCAACCTCATCGACACACCCGGACACGTGGACTTCGGGGGCGATGTCACCAGGGCCATGAGGGCCATTGACGGCGTCGTCATACTCTGCTGCGCGGTCGAGGGCGTGATGCCCCAGACCGAGACGGTCATCAGGCAGGCAATCAAGGAGAAGGTGCACCCGATGCTGTTCGTGAACAAGGTGGACAGGCTCATCAACGAGCTCCAGGTCACCCCCGAACAGATGCAGCAGCGCCTGTCGAACATAGTCAACGAGGTCAACGAGAAGATCAGGAAGCTGCTTCCTCCCGAGCTCAAGGAGGAGTGGGCCCTGAAGGTGGACAGCGGGACGGTCATATTCGGCTCCGCGTTCAACAACTGGGCCATCTCGGTTCCGTACATGAAGAAGAGCGGCATCAATTTCAAGACTGTCTACGAGCACTGCAAGAACAACGACCAGAAGTCGCTCGCCAAGAAAGCCCCACTCCACGAGGTGCTCCTCGAGTCGGTCATCATGCATCTGCCGAACCCGGTCGACGCCCAGAAGCTCAGGATACCGACCATATGGCACGGCGACCCCGAGTCCGAATTCGGCAAGGCGATGCTTAGCTGCGACCCCGACGGCCCCGTAGCGTACATGGTCACCAAGATCATCATGGACCCGCACGCAGGCGAGATCGCGGTCGGGAGGCTGTTCAGCGGGAAGATCATCAAGGGGCAGGAGCTGTGGATCTCGGGCATGCCGAACCCGAACCGCGCGCAGCTCGTGTCGCTCACCGTCGGCGCCGACAGGATCCCGGTGGAGGAGATCGACGCGGGCAACGTGGTGGCCGTGTCCGGGCTCAAGGACGCCATCGCCGGCTCTTCGGTATCGAGCGACCCAGCCATGGCGCCGTTCGAGAAGATGGTGCACTACTCCGACCCGGTCGTGACGGTCGCCATCGAGGCGAAGCATACGAAGGACCTGCCCAAGCTGGTCGATGTCCTCAGGACGGTCGCGAAGGCCGACCCGTCCATACAGATCGAGATCAACCAGGAGACGGGCGAGCACCTGATGTCCGGCATGGGGGAGCTGCACCTCGAGATCACCAACTACAGGATAGTCAACGAGCACAAGGTCGAGATCAAGACCTCGCCGCCGATAGTGGTCTTCAGAGAGTGCGTCATCAGCAAGGGCGGCCCGTTCGAGGGCAAGTCCCCGAACAAGCACAACAGGTTCTACTTCGAGGTCGAGCCCCTTGAGCCAGCAGTCGTCCAGGCCATCAGGGGCGGCGAGATCGAGACCGAGGGCAGGATCAAGGACTCCAAGGCGATGGCGAAGAAGCTCCAGGAGCTGGGAATGGACAAGGACGAGGCCAAAGGCGTCGTCAGCTTCGTCGGGACGAACGTGCTCCTCGACACGACCAAGGGCATACAGTACCTCCACGAGACCATGGAGCTCATCAAGGAGGCCTTCGGGGAGGCCATGAACAGGGGCCCGCTCGCGAACGAGAAGTGCATGGGGATGAAGGTCATGCTCGTCGATGCTAAGCTGCACGAGGACAGCATTCACAGGGGGCCCGCGCAGGTCATACCCGCCGCGAGATCCGCCATATACGGCGCGATGTGCCAGGGCGGCAGGGTGCTCTACGAGCCGATCACGAAGGTGTTCATCAACGTGCCCCAAGACATGATGGGGAACGCCATCCGCGAGATACAGCAGCGCAGGGGCATCATAGAGGACATGAAGCAGGAGGGCGAAATGGCGGTCGTCGATGGCAGGTGCCCGATCGCTGAGATGTTCGGGTTCGCCGCATCCGTCCGGAGCGCCACGAGCGGGCGGGCGCTGTGGTCGACCGAGAACTCGGGGTTCGAGCCCATGCCTCGCGAGGTGCAGGAGAAGATAGTGCCGCAGATAAGGCAGAGGAAGGGCCTCAAGCCCGAGCCGTACGACGCGTCGTACTACGCGGCCTGATGGACCGAGCCATACGTCCAAATTACGAGGCAAAAAGACTAATATACCAAGAGCATCATGCTCGAAGAGAAGACATTGGAGGCCATAATATGGCAGAGAAACCACACATGAACCTGGTGTTCATCGGACACGTCGACCACGGTAAGTCCACCACTGTCGGCCGCCTGCTGCTCGACACGGGGCACATCGAGCCCCACGTGATCGAGAAGTACAAGAAGGAGGCCGAGCAGAAGGGCAAGGCGACTTTCGAGTTCGCGTGGGTGATGGATGGACTAAAGGAAGAGAGGGAGAGAGGCCTTACCATCGATGTGGCCCACAAGCGGTTCAACACCCAGAAGTACTACTTCACCATCATCGACGCCCCCGGCCACAGGGACTTCGTCAAGAACATGATCACCGGCACGAGCCAGGCCGATGCGGCGGTCATAGTCGTGTCCGCGATCGAGGGGCCGCAGGCCCAGACGAGGGAGCACATATTCCTCGCGAGGACCCTGGGCGTCCCGCAGGTCGTGATCGAGGTCAACAAGATGGACGCGGTCGGCTACCAGCAGTCCAAGTACGACGAAACCAAGAAGGCGGTCACAGAGCTGCTGAGGACCGTCGGTTACAAGGCCGACGAGATACCGTTCATAGCCGCGAGCGGCTTCAAGGGGGACAACGTCGCGAAGCCATCCGAGAACATGCCCTGGTACAAGGGCCAGACACTCGTGCAGGCGCTCGACGCGCTCAAGGAGCCCCCGAAGCCGACCGACAAGGCGCTCAGGATCCCGGTCCAGGACGTCTACACCATCACCGGCGTGGGCACCGTCCCCGTCGGGAGGGTCGAGACCGGCGTGCTGAAGCCCGAGATGAAGATAGTCTTCATGCCAGCGAACAAGGTCGGCGAGGTCAAGTCGATCGAGATGCACCACGAGACGCTCCCGCAGGCGGTCCCTGGCGACAACGTCGGGTTCAACGTGAGGGGCATCGCGAAGACGGACGTCAAGAGGGGCGATGTCGCAGGCCCGGTTGACAACCCACCCGCGGTCGCGAAGACCTTCACCGCCCAGATAATGGTCCTGAACCACCCGAGCGTGATCACAGCCGGGTACACGCCAGTATTCCACTGCCACACCGCGCAGGTCGCGTGCACATTCATCGAGCTGCAGAAGAAGCTCGACCCGAAGACGGGCGCTGTGAAGGAGGAGAACCCGCAGTTCCTGAAGACGGGCGACGCGGCCATCGTGAAGATACAGCCCACGAAGCCCCTGGCGATCGAGAAGGCGAAGGACTTCCCGCAGCTGGGAAGATTCGCCATCCGAGACATGGGCCAGACGGTCGCGGCCGGCATGGTCATCGACGTGGAGAAGAAAGAGATGTAAACCCCTTCTTTCCAACTTCTTTGTGTTTTGTTTGATGTGTTGAGGTTTTGAGGATGGCGCAGAGGGCCAGGATATCGCTGAGCGGGACGGACCCCAAGAAGGTAGACGGGGTCTGCAAGCAGATCAAGATGATCAGCGAGAAGACTGGCGTGGCGATCGCAGG
Organism: uncultured Thermoplasmata archaeon; assembly: GCA_964535775.1. Taxonomy (GTDB): domain Archaea; phylum Thermoplasmatota; class Thermoplasmata; order UBA10834; family UBA10834; genus COMBO-56-21. The sequence continues at coordinate 4,297 of CAZHTV010000063.1, forward strand.
CCCCATCCCGCTGCCCACCAAGCGCCTCGTGGTGCCCTGCAGGAAGGGCCCGGACGGCGGCGGCTCGAGCACAGTCGACAGGTGGGAGATGCGCGTGCACAAGAGGTTGATAGACCTCGACGCGGACGAGCGGGCGCTCAGGCAACTGATGAGGATACAGGTGCCGGACGGCGTGAACATCGAGATAGTCCTGAGGTCCTGAGAGACATTTGTGAGCACTCTCCCGTCTTGAACTGATTTTGGCGCTCTGAAGGTATATCGAATTCAGTTTTGTCTCATTTGAGAGCATACGTCTCTGAGGGGTTCTCCCTCGTTCCCCCTCGGTTTTCGCCGTTGCCCCGTTGAGGCGCACAGGTTAAGTACGAGGTAGTCTTAACAGCGTTAATAAACAAAGGAGGTCGATTCTCGTGCAGAACGCAGGCAAGTCTCAGGACTTCGAGACCCTGGCGCTCCACAGCGGCCAGTCTCCGGACCCCGCCACCAACGCCAGGGCAGTGCCCATCTATCAGACGACGTCGTACGTTTTCAACGACGCTGAGCACGCGGCAAACCTGTTCGCGCTCAGGCAGACTGGAAACATCTACACGAGGATGATGAACCCCACGACCGACGTCTTCGAGAAGAGGATGGCCGCGCTCGAGGGAGGCGTCGGCGGGCTCGGCGTGTCCTCAGGCCAGGCAGCGATAACGCTCGCACTTCTCAACCTCGTGCATCCAGGCGAGGAGATCGTGTCCTCGCAGAGCCTCTACGGTGGGACCTACAACCTCTTCACCACGACCTTCCCCAAGATGGGCTTGAAGGTCAGGTTCGTCGATTCGACCGATCCAGGCAATCTCGTGAGTGCCATCACTGACAGGACCCGTGCCATATACGCCGAATCGGTGGGCAACCCGAGGCTCGACACCCTGGACCTCAGGGCCGTTGCGGACATCGCCCACGGGAAGGGCATCCCGCTCGTGGTGGACAATACCCTGCCCACGCCGTACCTCGTCAGGCCCATCGACCACGGGGCGGACATAGTGGTCCACTCGGCGACCAAGTTCATTGGAGGCCACGGGACGAGCATAGGAGGGGTGATAGTCGACTCGGGGAAGTTCGACTGGACGTCCGGACTATATCCGGATTTCACCGAGCCGGACGCGTCCTATCGCGGCGTCGTGTACACGAGGGACTTCGGAGATGTCGCGTACATCGCCAAGGCCAGGGTCCAGCTCCTTCGGGACCTGGGTCCGGCCCTGAGCCCGTTCAACTCGTTCCTGTTCCTTCAGGGCCTCGAGACCCTGCACCTCCGGATGGAGAGGCACAGCACGAACGCTCAGAAGGTCGCCAGATATCTTGAGGCCCACGAGCAGGTCACCTGGGTGAACTACCCTGGCCTCGAGTCGCATCCGCAGCACAATGTGGCGAGGAAGTACCATCACAGAGGGCTGTACGGAGGCATCCTCGGCTTCGGGATCAAGGGCGGAAGGGAGGCGGGCAGGAGGTTCATCGAAGGGCTGAAGCTGCTGTCGCACCTCGCCAACGTCGGTGACGCGAAATCACTTGCCATACATCCTGCCACGACCACGCATTCCCAGCTGTCCCCTGAGGAGCAGAGGGCGACCGGTGTCAGCGAGGACTTCGTGCGTCTCTCGGTCGGCCTCGAATCAGTTGATGACATCATAGGCGACATAGACCAGGCGTTGGCCGGCTCGGTCAAGAGGTGATTGAGCTACCTCGTGTCACACTCAACAGGGGCGTGCATCCGTGAAGGAGTCCTCTGTGAGCATCGTCAAACCGAGGCGCTACAAGTTCGCAGCCCCTCCTGACGAGCTCCGGCTCGAATCTGGCCAGAAGCTGGGCCCCGTGGAACTCGAATACGAGACATACGGGGACCTCAACGGCGAGAGCTCGAATGCGATAATGATATTCCATGCGCTCTCGGGCGATGCCCATGCCGCGGGATATCATCGGCACGGCGATTCCAAGCCGGGCTGGTGGGACAATGCGATCGGACCAGGCAAGGCCTTCGACACGAATAGGTACTTCGTTGTCTGCGCCAACGTGATAGGGGGCTGCAGAGGCTCCACCGGCCCGGGTTCCGTCAACCCGAGGACCCGCAAGCCGTATGGACTCGGCTTCCCCCTCGTGACCATGAAGGACATGGTAAGGGCCCAGGCCAGCCTCCTCGACCACCTCGGCATCGACGAGCTGCTCGCAGCGGCCGGAGGGTCGATGGGCGGGTTCCAGGTCCTCCAGTTCGCGACCTCTTTCCCGGGGCGTTGCAAGCTGGCGATGCCCATCGCCACAGCGGGAAGGCAGTCAGCCCAGAACATAGCCTTCAACGAGATCGGCCGTCAGGCTATAATCGCGGATCCACGCTGGAACCATGGTGACTACTACAGCGGGGAGCCGCCGACCGACGGCCTGTCCATAGCCAGGATGGTCGGCCACGTCACGTACCTCAGCGACGATACCCTGAAGGTCAAGTTCGGCCGCAGGGCCCGGAGCGGGGTCTGCAACAACGGAGGAGACCCGATAAAGCAGTACTTCGAAGTCGAGAGCTACCTAAGGTACAAAGGGAACGCCTTCACGAAGCGCTTTGACGCCAACTCCTATCTGTATATCACGAGGGCCATAGACTTATTTGACCTGGCGCCGGGATGTGAGTCTCTTGAGCCTGCTTTCAGAGGCTGCAGGTCGAGATTCCTGGTGCTCTCTTTCTCGTCCGACTGGCTCTATCCTCCCTATCAGTCGCAGGAGCTCGTCAGGGCCATCGAGGCCAATGGCCTGGCCGTCCAACATCAGACGATAGAGTCGTCCTACGGGCACGATGCGTTCCTGCTTGAGACGGAGGAGATGGAGGAGGTCATCTCCAGGTTCCTCATCAACGAGGGGAGGAAGAAGTACTACGAGGTGGACCACGGCTATCCGATATCTTGAAGCGGCGCCATCCGACACTCCGCCGCCCGGAAAGCTATTTAACCGACCTTCTCAATTGAGCCAACCCGACCAGAGAAGGGCCGATAGATCAGCGGAAGATCGCCTGCTTTGCAAGCAGGAGGTCAGGGGTTCAAATCCCCTTCGGTCCA
>CAZHTV010000064.1:0-7297 GCA_964535775.1 uncultured Thermoplasmata archaeon
TGCAAGGACCTCGGGCTCAGGCTGCTCTTCGAGACGCGCCCCGAATACGTCACTCCAGCTCGGATCGGGCGACTACAGTTTCTTCACGAGGACATCGAGGTCGCGCTCGGCCTGGAGAGCGCGAACGACACGGTGCTCAGGTGCTCCATCAACAAGGGGTTCACGGTCAAGGACTACGACCGAGCAGCAGAGACGCTGCGCGAGAGGGATGTGGACATCAGGACCTATGTCCTCCTCAAGCCGCCCTTCCTCACGGAGGCCGAGGCGATCAGGGACTCGGTCGCGACGATGGCACACGCGGCGAAGGTGAGCACCACATTGTCGCTCAACCCGGTCAACGTCCAGAAGGGCACGCTGGTCGAGAAGCTCTGGAGGAGCTGGGCGTACAGACCGCCTTGGCTCTGGAGCGTGCTGCAGGTCCTGAGATCCTGCGATGGTCTCGGAGTGAAGGTCGTGTGCGATCCCACGGGTGGAGGCAGGGAAAGGGGCGCCCACAACTGCGGCAGGTGCGACGATGTGATACTGGGCTCGATCCGCGGGTTCTCCCTGTCCCAGGACTACTCGAGGTTGGGAGCGCCTGAGTGCGATTGCAGGACTATCTGGGAGAGCGTCGTGGACCTCGAGCCGTTCGTCGAGGGCGGCACCGTGGACCTCCAAAGGTTTTTCAGGCGGCAGCGAGCTTAGGCCCCTCAGGTGACGGGATGCAAGAGTACGAACTCAAGAGGGGACTTCAAGACAATCTCCAGCCGGACAGCCTCAAGAAGGCGATGCAGGAGACCTTCGGCAATGTGGCGGACAAGGATGGGAAGCTAGTCTCCAGCTACGGGGCTCTGAAGCAGCTCACGGTCTGGCCAGGCAAGAAGACGCTCTTCGTCGAGACGCAGACGGATCCCTCCGTCGCGAACGACGTCGCCGCGAGCACGATCAAGGCATACAACTCGTTCCTCGAGAGGGTCACGGGCTTGAGTGCGAAGGAGCGCGGCAAGAAGGCCCAGAAGAAGGCAAAGGAAGGCAAGCTCTGACCGACGCGGCCCTGGCAGGGGCGGTCACGTTTATATACCAGCAGCCCATTCAGCGGGGTTGCGATACCTGAGGCGGTATCGGCCAGACGTCGTCTGGGCAATGCCATGCGCAACCCATCACTCGCGCCGGAACATGTTCTGAGGCGCGCACGAGGCGTCACGGCCGAGTAACAAAGCCTCTCGGACGCTGTGCTCGAACATTCGAGTTCCACAGCTATGTCTATCGACCCGAGATGAGGGATACCGATGCCAACGACAAGACGACCAAGACACGGCTCAATGGGCTATTCGCCCCGCAAGAGGGCGAGGAGCTCCACCGCCAGAATATCGACCTGGCCCGAGGGAGGAGACGGAGTCAGACTCCAGGGGTTCGCAGGTTACAAGGCAGGCATGACCCACGCCTTCATAGTGGACTACAGGCCGAGGAGCGACACATCGGGACAGGAGGTCCAGGTGCCCGTTACGGTCCTCGAGGTCCCGCCGATGAAGGTTTGCGGCGTGAGATTTTACCAGGACACCGCCTACGGCAGGAAGGCCGTGGGCGAGGTCTGGGCCAAGAACATCGACAAGGAGCTGGCCCGGAGGCTGCCCATCCCGAAGGAGTACGACGAGAAGGCGGGATGGACGAGCGCCGAGAAGCTCGAGTACGATGACATCAGAGCACTCGTGTACACACAGCCCACGCTAGTGACCGGCCTCCCGAAGAAGAGGCCCGAGCTGATGGAGGTCAGGATCGGCGGGGGCATCATGCAGGAACGGCTGGACTACGCCAAGGCCACTCTTGGCAAGGCCGTCAGTTTCAAGGACTTCACGAAGGAAGGGGAGATGGTCGACGTCGCATCCGTCACCAAGGGCAGGGGCTGGCAGGGTGTCACGAAGAGGTGGGGCACCAAGCTCCTGATCCACAAGAACAGCAAGCACAGGCGCCTCATCGGAACCCTGGGCACGAAGAGGCCCAACTATGTCCGGCCAACAGTCCCCCAGGGAGGCCAGAGGGGGTACCACCAGAGGACCGAGCTGAACAAGAGAGTCCTGAAGATAGGGGACAAGGGCGAGGAGATCACCCCGAAGGGCGGCTTCCTGCACTACGGGGTCGTGAGGAACGGCTATGTCATGCTCCACGGGACCGTCCCCGGACCTTCCAAGAGATTGGTCCGCATGCGCGAGCCCGTCCGAAAGCATTTCGTGAAGCTCTCGGAACCGCCCGAGGTAACTTTCGTATCTCTTGAATCAAAACAGGGAGTGTGATCTTATGGCTGAAAAGAAGGTTAAGAAGATAAAGGCCGAGGAGGAGGACGCCAAGAAGGCCCCTTCCAAGGCGGCTCCCGGGATGCTCAGGATCTACGACCTAGAAGGCAATGTTTCGGGAGAGACACCGCTCCCGGCCTCCTTCAAGTCGGAATTCAGGGCCGATGTGATAAGGCGGGCCGTGACGGCGATCGAGGCGAACAGGCGGCAGCCGTACGCCCCATCACCCACCGCGGGCATGCGCCACTCAGTGGAGACATGGGGCAAGGGGAGGGGCGTGGCCAGGGTGCAGAGGATGAAGGACAGCTCGACCGCTGCCCAGTCGCCGAATAACGTCGGGGGCAGGCGCGCCCACCCACCCAAGGTCGATAAGGACCTCGGCAAGAAGATCAACAAGAAGGAGCTCATGATGGCCAAACTGGCGGCGCTAACGGCGACCAGCAGGCCCGAGCTCGTGCGGGCGAGGGGGCACGTCTTCGACGAGGAGCTCACCGTGCCCGTTGTCGTGAAGGACGACTTCGAATCGATCAAGTCGACCCAGGAGGCCGTCAAGGCCCTGGAGTCGATAGGCGTCTACGACGATATCATCAGGGCGGACAACGGCAAGAAGGTCAGGGCCGGCAGGGGCAAGATGAGGGGCAGGCGGTACAGGATCCCGAGGAGCGTCCTCGTGGTCCTATCCGAGGACTGCTCCGGCGCGAGGAGCGTCAGGAACCTCCCAGGCATCGAAGTCGCCACACCCACATCGCTCAACGCGTCCGTGCTCGCGCCCGGAGGGGATCCGGGCAGGCTGATGCTCGTCACCGAGAAGGCGCTCGAGGCGCTAGGGGGCTGGCAGCGATGAGGCGGACGGTCATATTGCATCCGTACGTGACCGAGAAGACGATGAACGCAATGTCCGGCACTCCGGTCCAGGACCTGAGGGACGGCAACAGGCTCGAGTTCATCGTCCGCCAGGACGCGACGAAGCCGGAGATCAAGAAGGCCTTCGAGGAGCGGTTCGAGGCGAAGGTCGTCAAGGTCAACGTCAGAACCATGAGGGACGGCAAGCACGCGATCATCAAGCTCAAGGAGGGCTACAGCGCCGAGGAGATCGGCATGAGGATAGGCATATTCTGAGGTGGATGAAATGGGAAAGCGCTTGATAACTCAGAGAAGGGGGCGCGGCTTCGGCAGGTACAGGTCCCCGAGACATCTCAGGTTCACAGACGCCAGCCATCCGAGGCTCCGGGAGGCGACGGGCACTGTGGTCGACATCGTCCACGAGGCCGGCAGGATAGCACCCGTGGCCAAGGTGAGCTACGACGGCAAGGAACATTACATGATCGCCCCCGACGGGCTCGAGGTGGGCCAGGAGGTCTCTCTCGGGCCAAGGGGTGCTGTGAGCGCGGGGAACACGATGCCCTTGGGCAACATGCCCGAGGGGACCATAGTGTACAACATCGAGTCGCAACCAGGTGATGGCGGGAAGCTCGTGAGGACCGCCGGCACTTCGGCCACGATAGTCTCCCGCGGGGCCAAGACCGTGCTCCTGATGCCCTCTGGCAAGTTCAAGGAGGTCGACAACAAGTGCCTCGCGACCGTCGGGATGGTCGCCGGCGGAGGGCACAAGGAGAAGCCCTTCGCCAAGAGCGGCAAGAAGTTCTGGGCGTACAGCGCGAAGTCCAAGGCGTACTTCAAGGTCAAGGGGATAGCGATGAACCCGGTCAACCATCCGCACGGTGGCGGCGGCCACCCACACGTCGGCACTCAGTCGAGTGTAGGCAGGAACACACCTCCCGGCAGGAAGGTCGGCAGGCTCGCCCCTCAGAGGAAGAAGAAGGTGAGATAGATGGCCGACGAGAAGAAGAAGGATGCTCCGAAGGCGGACGCGAAGGCCCCGGCAGGGAAGGCCGGCGCGGCACCGCTGGCGAAGCCGGCGGCAGCCCCGGCGGCCCCGGCAGCGCCCGCGACGGTTGCAGCGCCTCCGCCAGAGAAGAAGGCCAAGCCCTCTGCGCGCTTCACGGGTTCCGCGAAGGCCGCGAGGAGGAAGCTGAGGAAGAAGAGAAGCCAAATCCAGGCGAGGAGGAAGAAGGAGTTCACCTACAGGGGGTACACGATGGAGGAACTCCTGAAGCTGCCCTTCGCTGAGATAATCGAGTTGCTCCCCGCCAGGGCCCGGAGGACCTACATACGAGGCCTGAACCCGGAGCAGGAATCGTTCATCCGGAGGCTCAGGGCATCGGATGGCCCCGTGAGGACGCACAGGCGAGAGATACCGATCCTCCCCGAGTTCGTCGGGAAGACGGTCAAGATCTACAACGGCAAGGAGTTCTTGACGCTCGACATCAAGCCGGAGATGATAGGGCACTACCTTGGCGAGTTCGCGCTGACCAGGAAGGGCGTGAGGCACTCAGGTCTGGGAGTTGGCGCGACCAGGTCGTCCAAGTTCATGCCGCTCAAGTGAGGTGGGCCAAGATGGGATACACTATCGAGACCGACCCGGAGAAGACTTCGAAGGCCATCGGCATGGAGGCCAGCGTGTCGCCGAAGAAATGCCGGGAGGTCTGCAAGATGCTCGTCGGCATGAACGTCGAGGACGCGAAGAAGTACCTCAAGGATGTCGCGGACATCAAGACGCCCGTACCCTACACGCGCTTCAAGATGATGCTCAGCCCGAAGCCGAAGGTCGGCCCAGGAAGGTACCCGAGGAGCGCCGCGCTGGCGATCCTGCGCGTGGTCGAGAGCGCCCAGTCCAACGCGGAGTACAAGGGGCTGGAGGCCGACAACATGAGGATCAAGGTCGCCGCGGCCCACAGGGGCAGGATCCAGAAGGGGTACATGGCGAGGGCGCAGGGCAGGAGCACCCCGTGGAACGAGCAGACGACGAACATAGAGATCGTGCTTGAGGAGGTCGAGGCATCCTGAGGGTGCCCTGAGGAGGAGTGTACATGGCAAGCGAGAGGAAGTTTGTCACTGAGAACATCCGGAGGCACCTGCTGAAGGAGTACATGATGTCCAAGGTCGGCAGGGCAGGGTTCGGAGGGCTCGACGTCCAGAGGACCCCCATGGGCACCAGGGTAACGCTCATAACCGAGAGACCAGGACTCGTCATAGGCCGCAGGGGAGAGGCGATCAAGAGCCTCACGAGGGCGATCGAGGTCGACTTCAACTTCAACAACCCGCAGATCGAGGTCCAGGAGGTCGAGAACCCGAACCTGAACGCGCAGATCATGTCCGAGAAGCTGGCGAACGCCCTCGAGCGGGGCTGGCACTTCAGGCGCGCGGGCCACTCGACTGTCCGGAGGATCATGGAGTCAGGGGCCAGGGGCTGCCAGGTCATCATCGCTGGCAAGCTGACCGGCCAGAGGCACAGGACCGAGAAGTTCAAGGATGGCCACATCAAGTTCTGCGGCCAGGCGAAGCTGGACTGGATGCAGCAGGGGTTCTCGGTCGCGAAGCTCAAGCCCGGAATAATGGGCATCACGGTTCAGATCATGCATCCGAAGGCAAAGCTCCCAGACGAGATAGAAATCTTCCCCCCGCCCGCGGAACCGACGCCGGCGCCCCAGGCGCCAGCAGGGCCGGCAGAGGACAAGGAGAAGGCGGAGGAGAAGAAGGCCGCGGAGGCGCTCGAGGCGCTGAAGAAGGTATCTGGGGCTGCTGCGACGGAGGCGTCTGCAGAGGGCGCTGCGAAGCCGAAGAGGCCGAGGAAGAGGAAGCCTGAGGCGGGCATGCCAAAGGCCCCGGAGGCGGCGCCTGCCGCAGGTGCCGAGAAGAAGGCTCCCAGGAAGCGCAAGAAGAAGGAGGCGCCGAAGGCGGGGGAGGCGATAGTCCCCGCGCCGACGCAGGCCATCGCGGTCACCGAGCCGCAGCCCTTGGCCGAGCAGCCGGAGAAGAAAGAGGAGAAGAAGCCGGAGGAGCAGCCGGCCAAGGCCGATGAGCAGAGCAAGGGCGAGGGGGCCTGAGCGAGATGGCGCTTCTGAAGACGAAGGAGATAAGGACGATGCGCCCCGAGGACCTGCGCACCAAGTTCAAGGAGCTCAGCGACGAGCTGATGCACGAGAGGGGCGTGGCAGCGATGGGAGGTGCACCTGCGAGCCCTGGGAAGATCAGGGCCCTCAGGACGAACATCGCGAGGATACACACGGTAATGCACGAGGTCGAGCTGGCAGAGAGGAAGAAGGCCGGCGCGAAGGCCTCCGCTGATGAGGTCGAGAGACCGAAGAAGAAGAAGGAATCGAAGAGTAAGATGGAGAAGGCCAAGAGGCCGCCGAAGGAGGAGAAGAAGTAATGGCAGGAATTTGCTCGGTGTGTGGACTACCAGAAGAGCTGTGCATGTGTGAGCAGATCGCAAAGGAACAGCAGAAGATACGGATACTCACGGACACGAGGCGATACGGCAAGATCGTCACCGTCGTCGAGGGCATAGACGCGACGGACATCGACCTGGACGATCTCGCGAGGAAACTCAAGACCAGGTGCGCCGCCGGAGGGACCGCCAAGGACGGCAGGATCGAACTCCAGGGCGAGCACCGGAGGAAGGTCAGGGAGGTCCTCGAGGAGATGGGCTTCTCCGTCGAGTGAGGAGTACACCGGGCATATGAGTAAGGACGATTTCCGGAGACGGGAGTTCATCGGGCTCGAAGCAGAGGTCATCGAGTCGACATGCCCCGAGCACATAGGCATCAGGGGACGGGTCGTCGACGAGACGAAGAACACCCTGGTCATCGAGCACAAAGGGACCGAGAAGCGCATCCCGAAGGAGTGTTGCCGGTTCAGGTTCCTCGAGGGACCGACGGCGCACATCGTCTCCGGCAAGGAGATCAAGTTCAGACCTGAGGACAGGATCAAGAAGGTTCGGTAGGGTGAGAAGCGATGGCATACAGGGTCAAGAAGACGGCGAAGACCGAGACGGCGGACATAGGCATTGACGTGCGGAAGCCGAAGGAGGCCTGCAAGGACAGCCGGTGTCCGTTCCACGGCCAGCTCTCGGTCAGGGGAGCGGTCCTCAGCGGGACCGTCGTCTCCGCCAAGATGCAGAGCAC
>CAZHTV010000065.1:0-6926 GCA_964535775.1 uncultured Thermoplasmata archaeon
TTTCTCTCAGAGGATATCTTCTCGTACCGGAGGCCGCTCGCCTTGAACTCGGAGTCCTTGAACGACTCCGCGGTCCTCGTGCCTATGTGTGGGCCGTCGGGCATCATCAGGAAGAAGAACATGCTCTTCTCATCCCTATTCGGCTTGAGCCCTATCCTCATGAAGCCGCAGATGTCGTTCCCGCGGTCGTAGAAGTTGAAGTAGAAGCTCTCGTTCCAGTCAGGGTGCTCTCCGAACTCGTGCACGACATCCGTGTCCTCGGCTGTCGTGTCCTCGCGCACCAGCAGGAGCCCCTCCCCTCCGTCCAGGGTGATCTTTTGGCCGGTTCTCAGGATGGTCGTTGCGTTCCTGACCGCTGTCACCGCAGGTATCCCGTACTCCCTCGAGACGACCGCTCCGTGGGAGAGTATCCCACCCGTCTCCGTCACAAGCCCGCCTATCTTGGCGAAGACAGAGGTCCACCCGGGGTCGGTGTTGGAGGTCACGAGTATCTCACCCTCCCTCACCTCTGACATGTGGTCGATAGAGTCCACCACCCTGACCGAACCCGTGACTAGTCCAGGGCTGGCGGACGTGCCGATGATCCTAGTGACGGCCCCTTCGTGCACAATGGTGTCGTCGAACTCCAGCCTGCCCTTGAGGAACTTGGGAGGAAGCGTGTATCTGTACCTATCGAATTCCTGCCTCCTCTGCCCGACGGCCTTCAGGTCGGCCTTCAGCTTCCCAGACGCGATGCCGAAGACCTCCTCCTTGGAGAGGAAGAATACGTCGTCCTGCCGCCGGATGGCTCCCTCGGCCGCGAACCGTCTGCCGTATTCGAGGAACAGCCTCCGCCAGCGGATGATCTGGTGGTCCAGGTAGAACCTCTGGTTCTCCCTGAACATGAGGTATGTCTGCGCGAAGCGCATGACCGTCCTGAATATGGGCTTCCTCAGAAGCCCGTACCTGAGCTTCGAGATCTTGCCCAGAATCTCCTTCTCGGCCACGAGCCGCTCCTCGAACCTCTTCCGCTCCATCTCCTCGAGGTTCAGGCGCGGGGAGGATACTAACGCCTTGAGAGCGTCGACGATCAACCTGGGGTCCTCGGACCATCTCGGGAAGTACATCTCCCGAGTATGTGACCTGTGGCCGTACTCGGCCATGAACGAATCGAACGCCTTCGCAAAGCTGGCGAAATCCGTACGGGCCCTCGTGTCGTCCAGGAACACCTCCGAGGTCTTGGATATGAGGGCCTCCCGGACCGCCGGGCTTATCCTGGCGATTTTCGCAAGCCGTTCGATCGCGATGTTCGTCTTGATTGTCTTGTTGTCCCCCAGGCCGGAGACGAGCCTCGAGTAGAGGGCGCCGGTCCTGTCGCCGAGCCAATCGCTCAGCCATCTCTTGACCATCAGGTTCATGCCGATGCTGTGGGTGACCATGCCATATCTGATCAGGCGGTAGTGCTTTAGCAGGGCACGCTCGACGTGCCGGAACTCGGCGTGCAGCTCGAGGTAGTTCAGCTTGGTCAGGTCCCGCGCATCGAAGGCCTCCATCTCGGCCATGAACTGCTCGGACCACTCCTTGTACGCCTTGTCCGTCCTGATGATCATCCCGTCGGGGTCGAGGAGCGCCACCCTGAGCTCCGAGAACAGCCGGGGGATTAGCTTCGCGGGCTCGTTCGCTATCCTGGCCTGGTCCCTCTCGGGGAAGTAGTTCAAGAGCTCCTTGGTCCTGGAGAACCTGGGGTTGTACGAAAAGACTTCCTCGAGGACGGCGCTGTTGAAGTAGACATGGGCCCTGTGCACCCTCAGAAGCTCCTTGCCAGCTATCCCCTTGTAGCCGAGGATCCTCGAGCCCTCGTGGTTCACGTACTTCGTGAGGTACTCCCCGAGCAGGGAGAAGAAGAGCGGCGATGTGACATCGGCCCAGTACTCGTCGCCATAGGCTCTCGTCCAAAGGGTCTCGTCCTCCGTGACGACGCTGGTCACGGGCCTGGCCTGGAGGATGAATATCCTGTCCCCCTCGATCGCCCACTCGATGTCCTGTGGTCTTCTGAAGTGAGCCTCTATCTTCAGGCCGATCTCTGCGAGCGCCCTGATCTCGTCGTCTGTGAGCGACGGCTGGACCTGTCTTGCGTCCTCCATCTTCGCCTCAGTCTTGCCCCCAGCGGTCAGGACAATTGCGGAGACCTTCTTCGCGACGCTCCTCTGAGTTATCACAAGGGTCCTCTTGTCGCACTCGAACCTGTCCGGGCTGACTGCGCCCGACACGACGGACTCCCCGAGACCCCAGCTGGACTCGATGACCATGATGCCCTTCCTGTTCCTGACGGGGTCCGTCGTGAAGAGCACGCCGGAGCACTTCGCATCCACCATCCTCTGTATGACCACGGCTATGCCGTGGGCCATGTGGTCGATGCCCGCCTCGTGCCTGTATGATATCGCGCGCGCGTTCCAGTATGACGCCCAGCACCGCTTGACGCAGTCGACGACCTTGTCGGCCCGCACGCCAAGGAATGTGTCCTGCTGTCCCGCGAAGGAGGCTTCGGGGAGGTCCTCGGCGGTTGCGGACGAGCGGATGGCCCAGAGCGAGTCGCCGCCTAATTGGCGGATCCCGGCATTAATCGCCTCGACCAGCTTAGGGTCGAGAGAAGAAGACATGATTCTGTCCCGTATCGCCTCGGAGCATTTCGCTATCGCACCTTCGTCCTGGAAGTCGAGGTCACTCAAGCGATCCGAGACAACAGCGCGTATGGTATTCTGATTGATGACCGATCGATAGGCGTCCACGGGAACAACAATGCCCAGAGGGACGGGAAGACCTGCAGAAGACAGTCGGGCGAGGTTCGCCGCCTTTCCTCCTGTTCTTAGCAGGCTCTGCGAACCCGGATCTCCTAGGCGCACAACATGGTCCTTCATCTTAGCATCCGTTCCGGCGGTTCTGCGGCCACGAACTCGTGGACTGGCTCCACGTGGTAAACTGGAGGCGCGATTAAAGTTGTTTGCCCTACATTGTTACGTCACGAGACAGCTCTTTCGTGTGCAATGGGCGTAATCACCGGATTGATACGGTGAGCTCCATAATTCAGCTGGGTTGTTCGTGAAGTCCCGCAGAAGTCGGGATGTCCAAGAAGCGCGGTCCTGAGTGGATTGGCTTAGTGTGCCAATCAAGTGGATGGTTATCTGCAAGGGAGCCTCAGGAATCCGCGCGAGATATGGGTTTCCTCCGTGGCATGTGTCGCTCGGAACGGTTAAATTCGCGGATGCCGTTTACCCCCCGCCAGTGCCGCCGCATTTGGCGGCTGTGGCTTGGGGGGAGAAGAGTTGAGAATTGCATCTATCGGGGCAATCAGCGTCGCGGCTTTCTTTCTCATGGTGTGCGCAATGCCTGCGTCTTATGGCGCGCCACCCCTTGGCGTGGGGAAGACGGTCGCCCTGACCGCCCATGAGCTGGAAATGCTCAGTGAGCTCGACTATGACAACGCATGGGAGCAGCTCGTGTACCTCTCGTCCCTCGGCGAGAAGACCGCGGGGTCCGAAGAGGAGCGGGCCGCCCAGCAGTACGTGCATGATGAGTTCTCAGACATGCCTATGGACGACGTCTGGTGGGAGACGTTCCACGTGGCCAACTGGAAGCACTATGGTACGACGGTGAGGATCGCCTCGCACGGATATGAGAACATCCCGGCAACGACATACGGTGACAGCCCGTCGGTCTGGGGGTTTGATGACGGTGCGCCCTACTACCATGGCAATGAGGACGCAGGAAAGGTCCTGGTCGCACAGGTCGTGGACGCCGGATACGGCACTGCCTCAGAACTCGATGCCTTGGGGGACCTAGATGGTGCCATCGCCCTCGTGCACAGGGACGATAATATGCAGGGCTGGCCGAACACCCCCGCGCTCGAGGCAGGGCTCCATGGGGCTTCAGCGGTCATGTTCTACGGATACTTCGCTGGAGCGGACACCCCGAACGCTATCAAGCAGGACTCGGTGTTCTCGCCCATCCCCGCGATATCCATCTCGCCGGACAGCGCAGCCAGGATCAAGGAGCTGCTAGCGGCGGGTCCAGTCACGCTGGAGATTGGCGGGCGGGTAGATTTCAATCCCAACGGCGAGTCGGTCAACGTGGCCGCGGTCATGTGGGGCACTGTGAGGGCCGACGAGTATGTTGTGTTCTCGGGCCATATAGACACGTGGTGGTTCGGGTCCAACGACGATTGCTCCTCGATCGCGGCACTCCTCGAGTTCGCAAGGCTGTTCTCAGAGGCCAGGGCCTCGGGCATCTTCGTGAACGAAAGAACCCTTGTGTTCTGCTCCGTTGGTTCAGAGGAGTCCGGCGGACCTTACGGAACCTGGTACAATTGGCTTGTCGGGTCCTATGAGTTCGTCCAGGCCCATCCTGAGATCATGGAGGGCTTGGTCATCAACCTCAACATGGACGGCGTCAGCCTCCCGAAGACTTCGGGACGCTACTGGGCGGAGAACACCTGGGAGATCAACGGCTTCGTACAGAAGACAATAACCGATCTCGGGCTGAACGGGCCGCTCGCATTCTACAACCCGGTCTGGTCCTGGACTGACGCCTGGTCCTTCGGCGCCAAGGGAGGCGGGTCGACCATACAGATGATTGGCTGGACGGAAGGCTACTACGACACCTACCACACGGCTCTGGATTCGATAGAGATCCAGGACCCGGATGTACTCAACATGGTCCTGAAGTTCTATGTGCTCATGGCAACAAGAGCTGTCCACGCCCTTGTCGTGCCGCTGGACTTCGTGCCGACATGTGATTGGGCCGCCGGCTATCTCTGGACTGAGCTGAGAACCATGCCCGCCTCTCAGGCAGCAGGCATCGGAGCCGCTTCGGAATCCCTCATGGCTCTGAGGGCAAGCGCGATTGCCGCCAACGCATACGCGGCAGCGCTCGAGGACGCCTACGCGAAGGCCGAGGATCCGGGCGAGAAGACTCAGATCTGGGCTCTGGCGGATGAGCTCAACAAGGCGCTAATAGACGCCAGGAGGATCATAACGCCATACACCCTTGGCGAGGGCGGGACGATGGGGTCATGGGACGTGTTCCTCAGATCCGACCAGCACTCGCACGACTACGGCTTTGTGAATGCAGCCATCGACTGGCTGGCAAAGAACCAGTTCATGCAGACACTGAGATCTCTCGAGAGCGTGTACACGATGGAGTGGGGGAAGTACTTCAGCCGGGGAACGTATGTCAGGACCTTCGACGACATGGTCGATGTGTTCATGTACTGGGGGGACGACTTCGACCAGCAGCAGATGTACGTTGACGTCCACGGCATATACCTCGGCCTGAAGGACGGGTCCATGTCCAAGGCGGAGGCCGTGAGTCAACTGACTTGGATCAGGGACAACCAGCTGATCCCGTGGTTCGAGGAAGACATAGTGACCCTGCAATGGGCATGGTCGGAAGCGACTATGATATTGGATATAGCGGTTGCATGAGAAACCTTTGACCCCCTCCGGCGCTCGGACCGGAGGGGCCTTCATCTCGTTTTCTGGTCATGCGAAGTCCGCCGTGAGGATGAGCAGATCCGTGTGTCGCAAGATCCGAAACGGTCTTATGATTTTAGACTATTCTCTACTGGGGAAGACATGAGCAACCAGCACGCCGATTCCGATAAGAGGAAGCAGAAGCTCAAGGAGATGATCAAGAAGCTCCATGACGGCGCCCCTCCAGAGCAGGTCAAGGAGCAGTTCAAGCAGGTCATCGCCGGGATTGACTCCGAGGACATCGCCAGGGTCGAGGAGGAGCTGATAAAGGAGGGCATGCCGCGTGAGGAAATCCGGAGGCTGTGCGATGTCCATCTCTTGGTGTTCAAGGAAGCGCTCCAAGGGGAGAAGCGCCTTGCCCCACCGGACCACCCGGTCGGCATACTTATGGAAGAGCACAGGATCCTCCTTCAGTATGCGGAAAGCCTGATGAGAGTCCTGAGAGAGCTGACGAAGGCGGACCAATCCGGGCTGATGGCAGGTCAGACGGAGCATGTCGACCACATCGTGAAGCATTTCAAGGACTCGGAGAAGCACTATCTTCGGGAGGAGAACGTGCTCTTCCCGTACATCGAGAAGCACGGGGTGACAGAGCCACCGAAGATCATGTGGATGGAGCATGACGAGATACGGCGCATAAAGAAGTCGCTGTACGCGCTGGCCGACGACAGGAAGGGCGTGCCGGTCGCGGAGTGGGCAATGCGGCTGCAGCCGGAGGCGAAGAAGCTTGCGGACATGCTCGCGAGCCACTTCAACAAGGAGAACAACGTGCTCTTCCCGACGGCCATGAAGCTGTTCTCGGAGGGGGAGTGGGAGGCCGTCAGGAAGGAGTTCGACGAGATCGGCTACTGCTGTTTCACGCCTCCGAGAGGCGTGGCGAAGGTAGCCGCCAAGCCTGAGAAGGCGCCGGCAGATGCTGTCTCGGCGGGCGAGGTCACGTTCAGGACTGGGAAGCTGACGGTCGAGGAGCTGACGGCCATCTTGAACGCGCTCCCGGTGGATATCTCCTTCGTGGGGAAGGATGACACGGTCAGGTACTTCAGCGATAACAGGGACCGGATATTCGTGAGGACCACGGCGGTCCTCGGGCTCAAGGTGCAGCAGTGCCACCCGCAGAAGAGTGTGGACAGAGTGGAGCAGATCCTTCACGACTTCAGGGAGGGCAGGCGCGAGAACGCCGAGTTCTGGATCAACATTGGCGGCCGGATGGTGTACATCCGCTACTTCCCGGTCAGGTCGCCTGGTGGAGAGTATCTTGGCTGTCTCGAGGTGACCCAGGACATAACCGAGGTCAGGAAGCTGGAGGGCGAGAAGAGACTGCTCTAATGGCATGGGGCCCCACTTGGATTCGCACAATCCAGCTTCGCGCAAGAGCGGTGTCAACCGGGATTGAAGAACCAAGCGTTCAGACCGGGCGAG
>CAZHTV010000066.1:0-6870 GCA_964535775.1 uncultured Thermoplasmata archaeon
GCCGCGTGCGCGTGATAGTGCTGCGTCTCCACCAGCTCCGCCCCGAACTCCTTGGCCAACCTCCTGGCCATTATCCTGGTGGAGTACTTCGGGTGCTTGTCCAGGCCTATGGCCTGGACGGACTTGGTCCCAAGCAGGCCCATGAGATGATGGAGCGCTTCGCCGAGGTACTGCAGGGTCGGATACTGCTGCGATTCCCCGACGTACTGCGTAAGGAATATCTCCCCGTTCCTCGAGACGGAGGCGGTCACGTCCCACTGTGCTCCAACCCCGATTACCGAGTTCTTGTGGTTCGCCTCCACGGGCACAGGGACGAAGCCCCTCGACTTCCTCGTGAAGTTGGTCTTTCCTGAGTTCACCTTTACCACGCTGTCGTCGCACCTATGTATGATCCTCCGGTTGTGGAGAAGGTAGTAGTCGAGCCCGAGCTCGAAAGCCTTGTCGTTCTCTGTGCACATCGGCTCCCCAGGCGGGTTGGCGGAGGTCATGATGACCCCATCCGCCCTCAGGTGCTCGAACATGAGCAGATGTGCGGCCGAGTACGGGAGCATCACCCCGAGGTTGCCGAGCCCGGGGGAGACCTTCTCCAATGATTCGAAGATCTCAGGCCTTTTGTGCAGGAGCACTATCGGCCGCTGAGGCGATGTCAGGAGCTTCTCCTCGAGGCCGTCGATGGCCGTGTATTCCCTGGCCGTGTCCAGGTCCCTCATCATCACGGCATAGGGCTTGTCGCCGCGCCTGTATATCTTCCTGAGGCGGGCAGCGTTCTCGAAGGTGCATATGATATGCATTCCTCCCCAGCCCTTCAGGAGCCCGACGCTCCCGCTGTCTATCTTCTCCGCGAAGATCTTGAACGGCTCCCCGCCGAGTCTCTTCCTCTTCCCGTCGTACAGTTCGTACTTCGGCCCGCACTTGGGGCACGAGATGGTCTGCGCGTGGAACCTACGGTCCTCGGGCGATGAGTACTCCCGCGTGCAGTCAGGGCACATCGGGAAGTCCACCATGCTCGTCCTCTGCCTGTCGAAGGGCAGGTCGGCGATAACGGTGAAGCGGGCCCCGCACTCCGTGCAGTTGGTGAACGGGAAGTGCTGTCTCTTGTTGCCCCTCTCACGGAAATCCGAGACGCAACTGCCGCAGATGGCCGTGTCCGTGGGAATCAGCGAGACACGTCTTCCGTCGTGGCTCTGGGCGATCGTGAAATCCTCGAACACCTCCTCGACGTCCTCGAACTCCGCCCTATCGATCCGCGCGAGGGCTGGCAGGGCGCGCTTGAGCTCTTCGAGGAACCTTCCCGCATCCCGGTCGACGTGTATCTCGACGTTCGAACCGTTGTTCAGGACATAGCCTCTCAGCCCCATGGCCTTGGCGACCCTGTACACCGTCGGCCTGAACCCGACGCCCTGAACGATGCCGTAGACGGTGATCTTCATGGCCTGTCCTCTATAGCCCGAGGGCCTTGACGAGGTCGTCCATGCCCTTCCCGTGACGAGCGTCCATCGTGATTATCGCCGCACCCGGGTTTATCCTGCGTGCGTCCCTTTCCAGTATCTTCGGTTCGACCTCCATCGCATGCGCGAGGTCGACCTTGTTGATCACAATCACGTCCGAGAACGCGAATATCGCGGGGTGCTTCCTGACCATGTCGTCACCTTCGGTGACGCTAATCACGACGACCCTCTTGTGCGATCCGAGCGGAAAGTCCACCGGGCAGATGAGGTTCCCGACGTTCTCGATGAAGAGGTAGTCCAGTTTGTCGAGGGGCAGGTCCTCGAGCGCGTGGTCCACAAGATGCGCATCGAGGTGACACTCCTTTCCGGTGTTGATGTTGGCTGCAGGGATGCCGTGTGACACGAACCTCTGGTAGTCGTCGTCCCCTGAGACGTCCCCCGCGATCGCCGCTGCCCGCTTTCCCTTCGCCTTCAGAATGTCCACGAGCTTCTCGATTATCAGTGTCTTCCCCGAGCCTATCGCCCCGAGGAAGTCGAAGGCCACTATCCCATGCTTCTCGAGCAGGGCGCGGTTGTCGTTGGCTATTCTCCGGTTCTCCGAGAGGATGTCCTTCTCGAGGTCGACAGTCACTACCTTGTGCATGGCTGTCGGAATCAGGACCTGAAGATTAATTCTTTGGCCCTGACCTGAGGTCGCACCTCAAGAATTACCGCCGCTTCGACCTTCTCAGGGATACGCCCTGGTCTGTACTGCCTCTCAGATCTCAAGGAACTTCTGTATCTCGAGGTGTCTTCCCTCCGGATCTCGCAGGAAGAAGTGGTAAATCCTGTACTTCTTGTTCTCTTTGGGCGCCCCATCAGCAATATCTTTCAGCTCCTCGTACCTGCTGTCCACTTCTTCCTTTGTGGCAAGAAAGAAGGTTATGATTCCGCAGGTATCTGCCTTGTCCCTCTGACAGAAGCCCAGCATGAGATTGTCATGCCTCATGATGGTGCAGTCCTCCTGCTCGAGCCAGATTCCCATGCCGAGCCTTGCTGTGTAGAAATCGACCATATCGCGGAGCCTCTGGGTTGAGAGAAAGACCAGTCCGGACATGCTATCTGCAGCGAGATGGCAGGATAAATAGCCGAGACGTCCGGTCCGAGGAAGCCTTTTCCATCGGACGTCCGGTCGGCCCGTGGCTCACTCGCACTCCTCGAAGCCCACCTTCTTGATGCATCCCGCCATCTGCCTCAGGATTGGCACCCCCTCCCTCGGCCCGCGGGCGATGAGCTGGTCCCCAGCCTTCATGACCGTGTTCTCGTCTGGTCCGTAGATGTAGCTCTTGTCCCTCTTTATGGCGACGGTCCACATGCCGGACTCGGAGGCCAGCCTCACCTCTCCGAGTGATTTGCCGTTCAGCGGGGAGGTCTTCGAGACCCTGACGGCGGTGATGATCGTCTTCGAATCCCTCAGGCTCAGACGTAGGACAGGGTTCTTCTCTATGTCCCTCAGGACGACGTCCGCCATGGAGACCGCCGCGTCGGCGATCATCTCCATCGCCTGGGCGAGCCTGACCATCACGAAGTTCCTGTGGGGATCGCCCTTCCGCTCCACGTCCTTCAGGGCTTTTAGCACGACCTCTCTCTCAATCGCGTCGGCGATGTCCTCGAGGTAGATTATCTCGTTCGCGATGTCCTCGTTGTCGTAGAGTAGCGCGGAGTACGCCAGATCGACCATGAGCTCGGAAGTGTCCTTCAGCTCGAGCAGCTCCTTGGTTATGCCGCTGAAGCCGAGGTCCTCTCCTTGGATCAGCATAGTAGGACGGTTATCGTCGCTCATGTGCTCGGAACCTCCTGCTTCCCCCTGGCGACCTTGAGGAACCTGCTGTAGCCGTCCTCGGTCCCCCTGATTATGGCTATGTCGTTCCCTCTGATGGCGGAGCGTGGGTCCGGGTCGAACACCCACCCGCTCCTGCGCTTTATCGCGATTATGTGAGCTCCAGTGGTCGTCTCTATCTTCATGTCGGCTATCGTCCTGCCAACGAGCTCCGACTCGGGGAAGACCCTGACCGCGTTGAACTTCTCGTCCGCGTTCCTCAGGACGAATGGGAGGAACGGTCTCGTGTCTATCTCCTCGCTGATTAGGTCAACTATGTCACCCGCGGCGTCGGAGATGTGTTGCGCGGCCTCTGCTATCTGGAGAATCCCCGTCAGGCTCTCGGCGTCGTGTAGCGACCTGCTCGCGATCATAGCGGTGAGGCGTATCTGGTAGTTGAGCTTGTCCATCTTTATCTCGAGATCCCTGACCTCCTCCGCCATCTCCTTCGAGTCGAATATGAGGGCCGAGTACGCAAGGTCCACTATGAGGTCTGAGATGTCTTTCATCTCTGTCAGCAGCTCGCGGACGCTCCTCGGCTCGTATTGCAGCTCCTCGAACTCCTTCGGTCTCGACTTCCTCGGCCTTCCTTTCCTCGCTTCTTCCTTCAGACGCCCACCACCTGCAGTACAAGTATCATGCACATTATGCCCGCGATGTCGCCCGAGCTTGCAGTCAGCGGAGCAACTGCGTTGTCCGGATCCAGGCCGAACCTGAAGCTGTAGACCGCAGACAGCATGCTTATCGCGAGCACTACGAAGGTCAGAAGAATGCCTGAGAACGCGACCAGGACGCCTAGCTTGACCAAGTGTACGGGCATCTCGACTCCCAGAACGGGCGCTACTATCATCGAAACGAATGCCAGGGAAACATAAGTAATTATCCCAAGCGTGACGCCTGTCAGAAGCTCGTCCTCCATGTCCTCGCCCTCCAGGCGAGGCGATATCGAGCCGAGATGGAGCGCGGAGGAGAGCCTCGCGCCAAGAATCGTGCCGAGATTGCCACCTATACCGTTCACCAGCGGGATGGAGAAGAGCACCCATGGGATGATGACTATCGAGGAGGCCAGGTTCAGTATCTGCCCCGCCAGGATGCCAAGGAGGAGGGCGACGAGCAGCACTGGAATCGACTGCTTCACTGTAGACCTTATGACAATGTGATCCAGCATCTCCCTCACGGTACCACCCCGCTCAGTATCACAACAAGGAATAGGACGCCAAGTGTCACGATGTCAGCTGCGGTCGCCAGGGCGGGGGCCGCCATGTTGTCAGGGTCGGCCCCGTACTTGGTCGCATAGAACACGATCGAGAGTGTCATCACGCTCAGGAGTGTGCCGTCGATCAATCCGGTTGCCGTTGAGATGAACAGGAAATGGCCGAGCGAGATATGGTCGAGCCCCAGTGCCACGCAGCTGAGATACGCCACGAGCCCTGCCATGGCCGACAGCGATATCGAGAGGACTATCGCAGTTGACATCTCCGACCTCGACCTGTCGTTCCAGACATTCGTTGAGGAGATGAAGCCCATGTGGGTCGCGGTTCCCAGCCTTGAAGCCAGTGCGGAGCCTATGTTGCCCCTGAGGCCGATCATTGATGGGATGAGTACTATCAGTCCAGGTGCCTCGTTCAGGTAGTTCTCCATGCCCCCGAAGATCAGGCCCGCTATCATCTGTCCCAATCCTGTGACGAAGAGGAACGGATAGCTCTGCCTCAGCACGGACCTCTTAATCCTCATTGGGGCCTGATTCGCCCGACGACTACAAAACCCTACGCCACGCTGAGCTGGCCCGTGGTGTGCTCAATCGTCATCTCAGACATGCGTAGACAATCGCAATGCATGAAGCATGGAGCCTGCGGGGAAGGGTTCGAACCTCTGCCCAGCCTCTTCATCCGGACCGGGCTGATCCATGCAGCAACCCGAATGCCGCGCTCCGCGCATCTGTTCTCAGTATTATAGATAAACTGCAATTTACTTAGAAGGCTTAAAATAGGTAAAATGTGATTTACTTAAACATATGCCGAATGAAGATGGTCTCTTGCAGGCCTTCGTCAGGCGCAGTCTCTCGTTGTCACAGGACCGTCTGAGGCGTCATGTGTTCGCCTCAAGAGGGGAGAGACTCTACAGGAGGTTCGCCTTCGGCAGGTTCGAGGAGCACATTGAGGCCTTCCTGCGTGGAGATGTGAGCAAGCGATGGATTATCATGTCCGGACTGAGAGGAACCGGCAAGACCACCCTGGTCGCCCAGTTGCTCTTCTCCCTTTCTGAGAGGGGAATCCCGTCGGCGCACATGCCGTATGCGTCGGTGGACGAGCTGACACGCCTTGCGGGGGCATCTCTGAAGCAGTACTTGGATGAATACGAGCACCAGCTGGGGAAGGACTTCGAGACGCTGACCGAATCCGAGAGAGTCATCCTGTTCCTGGACGAGGTCCACTATGACCCCAGCTGGGCCGTCACACTGAAGAGCTTGTATGATCGGACAGACAAGGTGTTCATCTTCTGCACGGGCTCGTCCTCAGTCTCTCTGCAGACCAGTCCGGACTCGGTGAGGAGGTCGGAATCGGAACGGCTTACACCCTTGTCCCTTTCCGAGTACCTTCTGCTCAAGCGCGGCCTTGAGCCCGACGACAGCGTCCGCAACTCGATTGTCGGCAGCCTGTTCTCCTCGGCGAGTGCGGAAGATGCCCATCGTGGGTTGAGGGCCAATCAGAGGGCGGTCACAAGATATCTAGCAAGGGTCCGACCGGGCGATGTGGAACAGTATCTACGGGTTGGCACGTTGCCGTTCACGATTCCGTACTCGGACCAGGAGGATGTCTACGAGAAGCTTTTGGACGTGGTCGAGAAGACGGTCTGCGAGGACATCACCATGATGATGAGGTTCACGAAGAAGATGCAGGTGAAGATGTCCAACCTCATCACTCTCCTTGCCATATCGGATCGCGTCAGCTACGAGTCGATTTGCGGCAGGCTGGGGGAACTGACCAAACCGACTCTCAGCAGGATGATCCACGGGCTGGAGAAATCGGAGCTCGTGATCGCGGTGCGGCCGTTTGGGCGGCCCGTTAAGAAAATCTCGAAGACCCCGAAGTACATGTTCATGGCTCCGTCCATGCGGGCGGCCCTTCTGTGGAAGATCGGGCAGTCGGATACCCCAGAGGCAACGTCGGGAAGGCTCATCGAAGACGCGGTCACGATGTACCTCTACAGGCTCCGCAGGGAACACCACATTCTCGCGTTCGATTTCGATGCGTCAGAGGGCGGGGCCGATTTCGTAATCCGCCGTCGTGACAAGAGCCTCATGGTCGTCGAGGTCGGCTACGGGAACAAGAGTCGTAAACAGGTCGAGAAGACGATGCTCCGCACGGGGTCAGAGTACGGCATGGTGTTGTCCGACCGGCCTCTCTCGCTCTCGAATGACAAGAGGATACTGAGTGTCCCCAAGGAATGGTTCCTTCTCATGTGATGTCCGCTGGAGACCTGGGTCTCTGTGGGATAGGTTCCGTGTCCGGTCAGAAGAGACTGGAGTGGGGGCAGAGGGATTTGAACCCCCATCGACGGGTT
>CAZHTV010000067.1:0-6774 GCA_964535775.1 uncultured Thermoplasmata archaeon
TTACGCATCTTCTGGGCTCTCTTCCGCCTTCTCATCTTCTTCTTGCGCCACTTCCATCGCTGCTTGCCGCGCTTCTTCCAGGCCCGTGAGCTCCTCTTCATGCGTCAGACTCCCTTGTGTCTTTGGCCGGTACATCGTCCCTTTTTATATGCCTTTTGGCGGGCCGGTCGGGAATTTCGGGCGTTTGAAGACGCCTTTCGAACCCGAGACCACTGGCTTAGAAGGCCAGTGCTATATCCTGGCTAAGCCACCGGCCCACCTGGCCTTCGGTCTAGATGATGCACTGCTGTATTAAACCTTGGCTGGCCGCCTCACCCCACCGATTGTCACTCGGACGTTCCCGGACCTGACAGTTGCCTGTCAAGTTCTATATTCTACGTGTAACATGACCACCCTAGATGGCCAAGGTCGAGATAGTCGAGTTCAAGAGGATGGATCTCAGGGACGCCGTCGTCATAGACGGGTTCCCGAGCGTGGGGCTCGTCAGCTCGATAGTCGCCAACTACCTGATCGCGCTTCTGAAGATGGAGTACATCGCGGTCATGGACTCGGACTCGTTCCCGACGCTTTCGCTCATCAGGAACGGCGAGCCCCTGGGCCCGGCAAGGGTCTACGCGAGGCCGAACCTCAAGCCGGGGGAGCAGCAGATAGTCGTCTTCTCTACTGAGCTCCAGCCGTCGGCGGCGCTGCTCAGGGACATCGGGAACGCCTTGATGGATTTCTCCGTGGCCCAGAGGTGCAAGATGGTCATAGCCGCGGGCGGTCTCATAGTCGAGAGGGAGGAGGGCATGGAGCCGGACGAGACGGGGGAGATCGCCGTCTACGGCATAGGGAGCACCGACACCGCCCAGAAGCTGCTCCTGAAGGCCGACGCCGAGCCGTTCGTCGAGGGCGTCATCTCCGGCACTGCGGGCGTGCTCTTGAACGAGGGGAAGAGGCGCGGCATGGACGTCATCACCCTCTTGGCCGAGGCGAGGCCCGACACGGCGGACGCGAGGGCCGCGGCCCTTATACTGGCCGCGATCGACCAGATGGTCCTCCACATGAACCTCAACGTGGAGCCTCTGTGCAAGGAGGCCGAGAGGCTCGAGGCGCAGCTCAAGGTGATACACAAGGACGCCCAGAGGAAGAGCCGGCCGTCGGACGTGGAAAGGATATACGGCTGAGCCCTAAGGTTCCCGGCTATGTTTCTGTCAGTTTCACGGTTTCCCGCCATCTGACATGAAGCTTGTGCTAAAAGAATATCTAGGATTTCAACCATCCACGAATCAGCGCGTGTTTCGTCGCATGAACTTCGAGGTATGCACATGGCTGCGGAAAAGGCTTCAATCAAGACCGCCGAGGTCCCCGGACCGAAGTCCGTCGAGATCGGCAAGCTGAAGGAGAGGTACATATCGAAAGCGATCGGGCTGAGCGCCCCTGTCTACATAGAAAAGGCCGAGGGCTCTCTGTTCTACGACATAGACGGGAACGTCCTGATAGACATGGGCAGCGGGATCGGCGTCACCAACGTCGGTCACTGCCCCAAGGAGGTCGTGAAGGCGATCCAGAAGCAGGCGGAGAAGTTCCTCCACCTGTGCTTCATGGTCACGCCCTACGAGAATTATGTGAGGCTCTGTGAGAAGCTTGCGAAAGTCGCCCCACACCCGGGCCTCGTCAAGTCGGTCCTGTTCAACTCTGGTGCCGAGGCGGTCGAGAACTCGGTGAAGATATCGAGGCACTACTCCAAGAGGCCAGCAGCGTTCTCGTTCGTGCACGCGTTCCACGGGAGGACCATGATGGCCATGGCGCTGACGTCGAAGGAGATGCCGTACAAGGCTGGCTTCGGGCCGCTCCCGGAGACATACAAGGTCGAGTTCGCATACTGCTACAGATGCCCCTTCAAGATGGAGTATCCGAGCTGCGGCGTGGCGTGCGCCGACAAGATAGACGAGGTGTGGTCGAGCCCGCAGTTCCAGGGCAAGGTGGCCTGCATCATCGGCGAGCCGATCGCCGGCGAGGGTGGGTTCATCGTGCCCCCGAAGGAGTTCTACGCCAAGATAACCAAGATATGCAAGAAGCACGGCGTCATCTACGTGGACGACGAGATCCAGACCGGCGCTGGCAGGACAGGCAAGATGTGGGCGATCCAGCACTGGGCGGGGGTCGAGCCTGACATACTGGTCAGCGGGAAGGGCATAGGCGGAGGGTTCCCCGTGTCCGCGACGACCGGCCGGCCCGACATCATGGACGCACCCCAGATTGGCGGCCTAGGCGGCACCTTCGGCGGCAACCCCGTCGCGTGCGCCGCGGCCTTGGCCCAGTTCGATATCGTCGAGAAGGCGATAGGGAACGTGCCGAAGATCAACGGCTACATGACCAAGCGGCTCAAGGAGATGCAATCGATGTACCCGATCATCGGCGATGTCCGGGGCATGGGCGCAATGATGGCCCTGGAGCTCGTGTCGGACCGGAAGGCGAAGACGCCTGCTGCCAAGGAGGCGAAGGCGACCAAGATGGCCGCGCTGAAGAAGGGCATGGTGCTCCTGACCTGCGGCACGCTGGACAACGTCATCAGGCTGCACCCGTCCATGGTCATGCCCGACGAGCTGCTCGAGCAGGCGATGGACATCCTCGAGGAGAGCCTAGGGGAAGCCACCAAGCAGTAGGCAGGGACTGGCCTCTGAGGAACCCATTCATCTTCCGTATTTTCTTGCGAGTTCCTCTGCGAACGCCAGGTCATCCTCGTCGTTGATGTTGACCGTGAGCAGCGGGTCGTCGTATTCGACCAGTTCGATATCAGGGAGGGGGCTGACGATGTTCAGGCCCACCCATATCATCTCCCTGCCCGAGCCATCCTTCATCACCGATTCGCGGTCAGGCCTCCCGAGCGCGAGGTTATCGGGGACGACCGCGGTGAGGCTGCCACCCTCTCCCCGGTCTAACATCCTCTTCACATGTTCCTTGGTCACGAATGGAACGTCCACGTTCACGCTCATGAACGGGCCCAGTGCATCCATGAGCTGGAGGACGTCCTCATGATATCCGGCGCCTTCAGTCCGCAGGACCTCTATCCCGAGCTGCTTCGCGAGCGCTTCCGTCCGACTAGTATGCGGCGTGACCGCGATGGCGACGCGTTCCACGCCTGGGACTCCCAGTGCCTCCGCGGTTCGTTGGATCAGAGTCCTGCCCCCGACCTCGAGGACCGCCTTCTCGATGGGCCTTCGGAACCTCGACGCCCTGCCGCCCGCCATTATCACGGCTATCATATCACAAGCACCCATGCGATGAGCGTCGCCAGCCTTCCTATTTCGTTGGCGACGCCGAAGGCGTCACCGGAGACACCGCCGAAGTGCCTTCTCGAGACCACGGCGACAGCGGCTCCGGCCGCGAACCCGATGAAGACCAGAAAGAAGAGATAACCGGATATCAGGAACGCGAGTGCTCCTGAGAGCGCTGTCGCGACGGCTAACCTCTCAGGCTTTGCCTCCTGGACGAACAGGGAGCCCATCCCGGGGTGCGAGCTAGGGCCGAGATACATCGCTGCGTTCATCGCGAGCTTGCCCGCGACCTCGGCGACGACCAGCCCTACCAGGACCGAGAGCTCCCATGGGAACGGGAACGGCTCGGTGGTCTTGTCACCGAATGAGAATAGGTAGGCGGTGACAGCGAAGAAGAGGATGAGGTACATGACGATGGCGAAGACACCCCCGACACCCGAGTGCGGGTCCTTCATCACCTCTCTCTTCCTCTCGATTGGGCCCTTGGCCATCATGCCGTCTGCGAGATCCGCCAGCCCCTCTATGTGCAGTATCCCCGTGATGTAGTAGAGGACGACCATGAGCGCGGCCCCGGAGATGAGAGCCGCCTTCTCCCCGAGGAATGTCGAGAACACGATGGCGACGAGCGCGAGGACAAGCCCCACTGCGAAACCAACGAGGGGGAACAGATGCTGGCTCTTGGCCGCAGCAACAAGGTCCGTCTGGCTACCAGGCACCCGTATCCTGGTGAGAAGCGCGAACAGCTCCCCGGTCATCCCTATTCCTCGAAGAGCTTGGTCATAGTTGCAGCTACGAGGGCGCCGACCGCATCATCCATGAACGGGGGTAAACCATTCAGTATGCCCGGCTTCGCCTTGTCGTAGCGGACGTAGTTGAACAGGCCTTTCTTGCCGGCGATATACTCCGCGATCGACATGCCTATCAGCTCATCCGCGACGAGCGATGCCGGGTCCTTCGACGACTGAAAGATGCCATCGGACTCTGCCCTCATCACTTCGTCGAGGTGAGAGGCGGCCTCCAGGAGGAGCACAATGTTCGGGTCCTTCAGGTTATGCTCGAGCATCCGCCTGAACTCGGACCTGAGGCTTCCAGGATCTCTCCGCCTCTCGTCTTCGACGTAGAGCGCGAACGCCGTCTCGATCAAGGAGTCGATGCTGAGGCCGTGTTTGGACATTATCTCGTTGACTTCCATGCCGATCATTCGCCCCCGCGGCTGCGAAACTATAAAATACACTTTCAATATATCAAGTTTACTTAAGTGGTCGCATGGTCGAGCTGCACGAATACGCATCGAGGGTCAGGAAGCTGGACGAGGACGCCATGGCGCAGGCCAGGCACATCCAGGACTCCCTCACGAAGCCCAGGGGGAGCCTCGGCAGGCTCGAATCCCTGTCCGTGCAGCTCGCCGGGATCTATAGGACACCCTCACCTGACATAGGAAGGAAGGTCGTCTTCACCATGGCCGCGGACCACGGCGTGACCGCGGAGGGAGTCAGCGCATACCCATCGAGCGTGACGGCGCAGATGGTGCTCAACTTCGCGCGCGGGGGCGCGGCGATCAACGTCCTCGCGCGCAAAGCGCGTGCGGACGTGAGGGTCGTCGACATTGGAGTCGCCTCTGACATGGAATGGCCTGAAGGGGTACTTTCGCGCAAGATTGCCAAGGGCACTGCCAACATGGCCAAAGGGCCGGCGATGACGAGGGAGCAGGCCTTGGAGGCGTTGCTCGCAGGTGCGGAGCTGGCCTCTGAGGCCGTCGGGTCGGGCGTCGGGGCTATCGCAGTCGGGGACATGGGCATAGGGAACACCACCGCTGCGAGCGCTATCACGAGCGTCATCACGGGAACGGCGGTCCCGGAGGTGACGGGCAGGGGCACCGGTGTGGACGACGCCTCCCTCTCACTCAAGGTCAAGGTCATCCAACAGGCGCTGCAGGTCAGCAGGCCGGATGCCTCGGACGGGCTCGATGTCCTGTCCAAGGTCGGTGGCCTGGAGATAGCAGGCATGGCTGGGGTTGCGATAGGAGCCGCCTCCAGGAGCGTCCCTGTGTTCCTGGACGGGTTCGTGTCGGGCTCGGCGGCCCTCATAGCCTCTGCGGTCTGCCCCGGCTGTGAGGAGTACATGATCGCCTCGCACCTCTCGGTCGAACCAGGACACAAGTACGCGCTTGAGCACCTGAGGCTGGCGCCCCTTCTGGACATGGGCATGAGGCTCGGCGAGGGAACGGGTGCAGCGCTGGCGTTCTTCGTGGCAGAGGCGGCGTGCGGCATACTCAATGAGATGGCAACATTCGACAGCGCTGGAGTTTCACGTTCGAACAAGGAGAGGATGAGATGACAACCGTAACGAAGTCGGTATTGACCGCATGGACGGTAGTCGCGGTAGTCGGAGTCGCCCTGGTGGCCTTCACCGGGGGATACTACGTAGGAGCCACGCTATCGTCCAAGGAAGGCATTGTGATTGTAGACGACTACGGCAGACAGATCAAGCTCAACGGTGTCCCCGAGAGGATAGTCTCTATCGCGCCGACGCCGACGGAGATACTGTTCGCGATAGGCGCGGGGGATCTCGTCGTTGGAGTGGATGATTACAGCGACTATCCTGCGGAGGCCATGAACGTGACGAAGGTCGGCAACGCCCTGATGCTGAACGTCGAGGCGATAGTGGCCCTCAAGCCGGATTTGGTGATCACAGGCGACCTCGTCCCGCTGGCACTAAGCACGGTCGAGGCCAGGGGCATACCGTACATGGTCCTGGCCGTGAGGACGCTCGATGCCGCCGTCAAGGACATACGCATGATGGGCTCGATAACAGGGCATGCCCAGGAGGCGACGGCGCTCGCCGACTCGCTGGATGCCAGGATACAGGCCGTGAAGGAGAAGACCATGGCCCCGGACGTCGTCCGGCCCAGGGTGTATCTTGAGTACTATGAGTACTTCACTTTCGGGCCCGGCTCGTTCGGAGATGACCTCATCAGAGCGGCCGGAGGAATCAATGTCGCGGGTAACACCAGCAGCGAGTACCCATACATCAGCCCGGAGTTCGTGGTCGCAGCGAACCCCGAGGTGATTGTGTACACGGTCGGAGTCATGACCATCATCATGCCGTCGGATTTCGGCGCCCGCCCAGGCTGGAGCGGGGTAGACGCAGTCGAGAACGAGGC
This sequence comes from uncultured Thermoplasmata archaeon, assembly GCA_964535775.1. Classification (GTDB taxonomy): domain Archaea; phylum Thermoplasmatota; class Thermoplasmata; order UBA10834; family UBA10834; genus COMBO-56-21. The sequence goes on from CAZHTV010000067.1 coordinate 6,424, forward strand.
CATATACTCCATCGATGACAACCTCGTCAGCAGGTACGGCCCACGTGTTGTCGACGGTCTCGAGCAGCTGGCGGCGATACTACATCCCGACCTGTTCGGCTAGGCGAGATCCGATGCGAGAGACCGGTACTGGCAAGGGGGTCCTCGGGTCATCCCGGGGGCGTTCAAGGTCTTCCGGGTCAGCCCGCGCCATGTACGTGGCCGGCCTGGTCGTCCTTCTCGCGGTCATCTCTTTCGTGTCTATATTGACAGGCACGCTGGGGCCCATAGGCCCTGGAGAGCCAGAGAGGATATCGTTCCCGGATGCGATTGACGCGCTACTCGGGGGCGGGGACGGGGCCGGCTACACGG
>CAZHTV010000068.1:0-6529 GCA_964535775.1 uncultured Thermoplasmata archaeon
ATGGCGCCGTCGAACGGGTTCGAACCGTTGACCTTCCGCTTAACAGGCGGACGCTCCACCAGCTGAGCTACGACGGCATGGTATGGACGCGCAGGCGTCGTTAGAATGACCGGTTAGATAAGCCTTTCCGCCCGCGCGAGGGCCTCCGAGAACAATGGGGCGGGAGCTCGGACCTACTCGATCGACTCCCGCAGCTCATTGACCGTATTGCTCATGGTCTCGAGTATCTCCTTCAGGTGGTCCAGGAACTCCTGTATCTTGGCCGTCGTCATCGCGCCGTCAGGGGACGGCTCGATGAGGCCCTCCTGCTCGAGGATCCTGAGGGAGTACCTCACCTTGTGCTGTGGGTACTTCAGCATCTCGGAAAGCCGAATGATGCCTATCGGCTCGTTGTCCATGATCGCCTTGAGCATCGCGACGTGCCTCTGGAGGAGCTCTATCTCCGTCTCGATCTTGCTCGTCAGGACGGACTTGCCGGACTTTCCTTTCATTATCCGCACCATCGGGACCTTGGACGGCTGGCGCCGCCTGGTCGTGCTACATGATAGCACTTGTATTATATGAATGCGGAAGAGGGAACAAACTGGTTGGTAGGGTGTCGCCGACCAAATTTGATATAAGCTCACACAAATAGCGTCGCTCGCATGGCTGTCATCGAGGGCAGGAACCTCGTGAGGGTCTTCGGGACGATGAGAGCCCTCGACGACGTGAGCATCGCGGTCGAGGAGGGCGACTTCTTCGGGTTCTTCGGGCCGAACGGGGCCGGCAAGACCACTCTGATAAGGATACTGACGGGCCAGCTGGAGCCCACATCCGGCTCTGCCAATGTGCTCGGGGTAGACGTCGTGAAGGAGCCCCTGAAGGCGAAGGAACTCATCGGCATCGTCCCCGAGGTCGAGAGCCCGCCCACCTACCTCACGGCCTACGAGTACCTCTACTTCGTCGGGAAGGTCCGGAAGGTCGGCAACCTGGAAAAGAGGATATCCCATTGGCTTTCATTCTTCGACCTCGAGGAGAAGAAGGGCGCCATATGCAAGGACATGTCCAAGGGGATGCGCCAGAAGCTCATGCTAGCTTCGGCGTTCCTGCACGACCCGAAGCTGGTCTTCCTCGATGAGCCGTTCATCAACCTCGACCCGATCTACCAGCGCATGATGAGGGACTACCTGGAGGAGTACGTCTCGAACGGGGGCACGGTATTCATGGCCTCCCACATACTCGAGATATCGGAGCGCCTGTGCAACAAGCTCGCCATCGTCAACCTCGGCAAGGTGGTCGCTCATGGCAGGATCGAGGACCTGATCAGTAACGGCGACAGCCTCGAAAAGCTCTTCCTGCGATCCGTCGGGGTGCGGCCCTCCGGAGGTGAAGAGTAACGAAGGACCTGCTCTTCCTGATGCTGAAGGAGGAGTTCCGTACCCATGCGAGCTACTCCGGCAGGTCCAGATTCCTGTCCTTCCCACTGTTCGTCTTCATCATGGCCCTCGGGAGCGGGCTGACCCTCGACAAGATGCTCGAGACGGTCCCGCTCGAGCGCTTCGCCACCTTCGCTCACCTCGGGGCCTTCCTCTACGGCCTCAGCGTCGGCGCCTTCGGCCTCATGGGCAGGGAGTACCTAGAGAGGCGCTATGGCAGGAACAACTACCTCGTCGCCATGCCGTATCTCCTGCCTCTCTCCTTCAGGACCACATTCCTCGGGATATACCTCAGGGACGCCGTCTTCTACCTCCTGCTGATGTTGGTCCCCGCGACCCTTGGCCTGGTCGCAGCTGCCCCCATAATGGGGTTCTCCCTGGTGAGCATCGGGCTCCTGTTCCTGGCGATGTTCCTCACGTTCATGCTCGGCATGTCGCTGAGCTTCCTGGTATCCGTGGTCTACATCAGGGACGTCCGCGCCTTCGCGGTGTTGACCGGCCTCATCGCGGCCCTTTTCATCGCGCACAGCGCCTTCGGCGTGCCCGAGCTCGAGGTTCTGCTCCCGCCGCTCGGCTTCCAGATGAGCGTCCAGCCTTTCGGGGCCGATTGGCCCGCAGCTGGGGCGATGGCCCTCGCATCGCTTCTGGCGACGGTCGCGCTGGCGGCTGTAGCGTACTTTCTTGTGGAGGTCAGAATCACAACGCAGTCCAGGATGCACGAGGATCTGCTGCCGTCTTACTACAGGCGCATCCGGGCCGCAGACGGCCTGGGCAAGAGCCTCCTGGCCAAGGAGCTCCTCGACCTGCGCAGGAGCGGCGTCGTCGCCAAGATGTTCTTCGCGTTCATCCTCCCGCTCCTGTTCCTTTCGTTCACCACCTGGTATGTGAACTACGGGCTCGCCATACCAGTCGGGTTCAACGCCGTGTTCTACGCTGCCATGGTGGGATTCATAGGGGTCATGATGTACAGCTGGCTGAACAACGTGGACCTCTCCGAGTACTACTCGCTGCTGCCCGTGACCGTGCCGCAGCTCATCAAGGTCAGGATATCGGTGTTCCTGATACTGACCCTGGGGATATCGGCCTTCTTCGTGGTGGGAATATCAATCCTCAACGGCGAGACCGAGCTCCTCTGGCTCGCGCTCCTTGTAATGCTGGTCACATCGATATACATGGTCGTGATGACCGCCTATCTCACAGGCTTGAAGACGAACACGTTCCTGTTCGACACGGGGGTTCTGGCCAGGTTCAGCGTCATGTCCTTCCTGCCCGACCTCTGCCTGGTGATACTCTCGTTCAGCATACTGGCCAACTGGGTCTTCGCGGTGGCCGGGATCGCTGTGGTCCTGGGCGTGATGGCCGTCACGACAAGAATTCTGTACAAGGGGATAGAGTCAAAATGGGCCCGGACACCTTTTGGTGCATGAGCGCCTTGCCCTTGACAGCGGCCGAGGGGCAGGTTCCGAGGTGAGGTCATGGTGTCCAGGGAGACAATCGTGAGGCGCGGCGTCCACGCCCTGATCGCACTCGCACCGCTCTACTACCTCCTCCCGGTCGAGATCGAGCCTCTGGGCGTGCGCCGCTGGATGCTCCTGGTGCTGTTCCTGTCCTCCATCATCGCCTTCGAGTCCGTCCGGCTGGCAAAGGGCTGGAAGCTCTTCGGCCTCAGGCCCCATGAGACCAGGCAGATAGCCTCCTTTGCATGGGCGGCCGCAGGGATCACTGCCACGCTGTGGCTCTTCCCTATGGAGATAGCCACAGCGGCTTTGGTCGGCATGGCCTTGGTCGACCCTCTCGCGGGGGTCCTAAGGGGAGCGGGCACCCGCGACCCGGTCACTGTCTCATCATCATCCATCGCGTACTTCGCAATCGCCCTGTCCGCCCTCCTTGTGGTGGGGGATCTCGCCCTCCCGGGATGCCTGGCGGTCGCCTTGGTCGGCACCGTCCTCGCCATCCCCTCCGAGTGGTTCGAAGTGCCATACGTGGACGACGACTTCCTCATGCTGGTCATCCCGGCCGCCGGGATGACGGCGCTCTCGCTCGTGCTCTGAGAAATGACCGAAGAATCCCCTCAGAGAAGCTCGAGCTTGCCGAACTTGCCTGTGCTCACCTGGAGCTTGTTCTTGTAGGACGAGGTCCAGCCATTTGTGATCTTGATCCTGGCATTGACCTCTACCTTCTCTATGTCGTCGTTCCAGAGGGTCACGGATACGGCGTCGCCGTTATCGTCCTGGCCGACCGCGTCACAGACCCTCCCCGAGGCCCCGCTCCACTTGGACTGGAACTCCCTCGGCTCCTTCTTCTCTGTGATCGTGAGGACTAGCTCGTCGACTTTCGACTTGTCCTTCAAGTCTTTAGCCATCATGTTTCAGCACGACCTGTGCTTCGCGGTAGAGTTTCACCCTACTTAAAACTCACGCCCATCTGACGAGGATTCCGCACCCCTCTTACGCAGTCCGAGGAGGCGCAAATCCACGACGTGCCAGTCGGTCAAAACTGTGCATCCGGGTCGCCAATTAGCCTTATATGCCCACAACCGGATAAGGTCAGTCCATGACTAGGATCAAGGTCATCACCGAACCGGCTGAACTTGTTCCGATGTTCCGGGCGGTCGATACCAAGGTCAAGCGCGAGGTCCTGAAGCTCGTCACCCTTGAATGGCACAGTATGCGGGACGTCGAGAAGCAGTTCGGGCCCGCGGGCAAGGACGCCCTGCAGTTCTTCGAGAAGATGAAGCTCGTCGAGACGAGGTGGCAGACCTCCCCTGACCAGCAGCCGGAGAAGGCATATCACACCTATTACACCTCCTTCCACATCAACGCCTCATGGCCAGTCTACGAGATCAGCGACGTGCTCTCCGCGGCGGTCATGGAGGAGAAGGAGTTCCAGAAGCTCGAGAAGCAGATATACGACATGGTCGGCGCCCAGGGCAAGTTCGCCGGAGACGTGGCCGAGGTCCTGGGGGTCACCTTCACGATGCTGAAGAGCCTCGTGAAGCGCAGCACGAAGCTCGACTACAGGGGCCACAGGATAGAGCGGCTCAAGGAGTAGTTGCCAGGAGCTGTCAGATGATAGTCGTTCTGAGGTTAGGCCATCGGCCCAAGAGGGACCAGAGGGTAACGACGCATGTCGCTCTCACCGCCAGGGCGCTCGGCGCTGACGAGATATGGATCTCCGCCGAGGACGAGGGGCTCGAGAGGACCGTCAGAGGCGTGGTCGATAGGTTCGGAGGCCGGTTCAAGATAAGGACGGGCGTGGACTGGCGGAAGGCCGTCAAGACCTGGAAGGGGGATGTCGTGCATCTGACGATGTACGGCGAGCGGCTCTCCAAGGCGCTCCCTGCGGTCAAATCCAAGAAGCTGCTGATAGTCGTCGGGGCCGAGAAAGTCCCGCGCGAACTCTACGACCTGGCCACATTGAACGTGTCCGTGGGCAACCAGCCACATTCCGAGGTGGCCGCGCTTGCTATATTTCTCGACAGGTATACCAGTGGGAGATCCCTAGACCGGGACTACGAGGGGCGGCTCAGAATTGTCCCGAATCCCAGGGGGAAGACGGTAATTGACAGGGGAGAGAGCGGGCGCCGCAAGGATCCCTGACAGGGATGAGTGCCTGCGCCTGCTGAGGGAGCACGGCTGCGACGAGGATGTCATAGCACACTCCGAGGCCGTCGCGGACCTCGCGGTCAGAATGGCCAGGAAGTGCAGGGCCGATATCCCCCTGGTTCAGGCCGGGGCGCTGCTGCACGACATCGGGAGGCGCATGACGCACACGATCTCCCACGCGGTTGAAGGGGCGCGTCTCGCCAGGGAGCTGAAGCTGCCAGAGGCCATCTGCAAGATAATCGAGAGGCATGTTGGTGCGGGCATAACCGCCAGAGAGGCGGCTGAGATCGGCATCCCCAGGAAGAACTACACGCCGCAGACGCTCGAGGAGAAGATAGTGGCACACGCTGACAACCTCCTCTCCGGTTCCAGGCGAACATCGATAGAGGAAGCCGTCTCACGCTTGGCCAGGAAGGGCCACCACGAGGCGGCCTTGAAAGTGCTCCGCCTACATGAGGAGATGTCAGAGAAGTGCGGGACCAACGTCGATTGGCTCTGAAACCACCACCTCGTCCATTGGGCCGTCCGCTTCATGTCCTGCCTGTTGGAGCTGCCGGCCAGTCGCTTCACCGGCTTCCCGCCGGGCGGGTCAGGGAGAATACCTTGTGAACTCGCCCCGGAGGTGAGCGTCCCTGAGCTTGTGATACTCCTCGGCGTTCCTCCGGGCGGCCTCGCGAAGTGCTGGGTCTCCCTGCCTCACTATCTTGGCGGGGACGCCGACCACCAAGCTCCCTTCAGGCACTTTCATGCCCTCCTTGACCACAGCTCCTGCCCCTATCACAGACCCGCTGCCGATCTCCGCTCCGTCCAGGATGCAGGAGTTCATGCCGACGATGACATAGTCGCCTATCGTCGCAGCGTGGACTGTTGCCCCGTGTCCAACGGACACGTTCTTCCCGATCACGGTGGGCCTGCCCGGATTGCCATGGACCTGACAGTGCTCCTGGATGCTCGAACCCTCACCTATCACGATCTCAGAGAGGTCCGCGCGTATGACGGCATAAGGCCATATGCTGCACCCTCTCTCCACTACGACGTCGCCGATGATGATAGCCTCTGGGGCGACATAGCATGACTGACCTACCCTGGGGGCTGCCACGAGGCGCTGGATTGTGCGGCCACGATAAATACTTCATTCCCCGACAGGGATCTTCTATGGCTTGGGCTTCGCGCTCTTCTTGAGCGCGACCCTCTTCGGGAAGTACCTCAATATCACGACATCCCCGATGGCCGATATCCATCTGTAGGGGACGTTGACCGACTTAGAGCCCTCGACAAGGAGTGGGTTCGTATCAGTGATGAATAGTCCTTGGACCTTGTTCTCGTCGACGTCGACCACCAGGTTGCCGACGTTGCCAAGGTAGACACCCTGGCTTGTGTAGACCTGCAATCCGATCATATCAGAAGCTTCTTCGAGCGGCATCCGACATCCCATCAACCGTATCGTCATCCGCTCCTTAAAAAGTTACTGCACTGCTGGCACGTGCATCCTCAAGACTCCGTCTTGAG
>CAZHTV010000069.1:0-6467 GCA_964535775.1 uncultured Thermoplasmata archaeon
CTTCGAGTACGTGGCAGCTGGCGTAGTCTGCGATGTCCCGCCAAAGCCCAGGACCATGACGTACAACACGGCCGCTAGGACGACGGTGATCGCAACCATCAGGATGGTCGCGATGACGGGGGACACCGCCTCTGAGTCCTTCCGGACTGCCCAAGTCTTCTTCATTGTTTTGTCCTCCTGCAGGCCTTTCGGCCCGCTTGTGGATAATACCCCCGAGCGGAGCTTAAATAGCTTTGCGGCTGGTTCTCAAAGTGGAGCGTTTTCTATTTCGCTTATTGCCGAATGGGAGCATCTGGTCACGTCGCATTTCCGAGCCGAACAAGAAGACTTCGTCTTCTTGGGTATATAAGGGGACAAGAAAATGTCGACATTCGGGACCAAAGCGACGGTGCGTGGGAGGCGGATCATCCTGGTTTTATGCCCGCCTTGTCATAGGTGAGCGGAAGTATCCCCACCATCGCGGGCCTGTTCCTGACCTTCTGTACGATCAGGAGCTTCTTGAATTCCTGCCCCACCTTCTCCCTGTCGAGTTCGAATATCACATCTGCGAGGTCCTCGAGGGAGCTCTGGATCCTCGACTCGTGGACGCCCTTCAGCATCGTCATGAGCGTGAGGCTCTCGGAGTGCTGCGTGTGCGCCTTGATCGTCCTCATGGCCATCAGGACCTCGTGGCTCTCGTAGTTCTCAAGGAAGAAGTCGAGGGAGTTGATCACCACCCTGAACGGCGGCGTGAGCTTGGATATCTCGTAGGCGAGGAATGTGAGGAAGTTCTCCCCCTTGGACGTGTCCTGGTCCCTGAGCTTCCTGATGTCTGCTAGTTTGATGCCCTCCTGCCTGAACCTGCTTATCTCCAGTTTCCTGGCGAGCACGCTCTCGTAGTACTTCGTGCCTATGTTCACTATCTTGAGGTCCGTCCTCCAACCGTACTCGCGCATGACGCTCAGGATGTCCTCGTCTCGTTCGGTCGATGTGAAGTAAGTGACTGTCTCGTGCCCGACGGACGCGAACTGCTTCGCGAAGAACTCAGTGCCCGAGCCCGGCGAGCCGATGACCATGATCGTGGAGCCCTTCTGGACGCCGCCGAGGTGATCGTCGAGTGCGCGGATACCTATGCTCGTGAGGTGCATCCTACTCCGCCTCCTCCTTGCCCGCGCGTATGCCGTGGTCGCAGACCAGGTTGATCAGGTTGTTCAGCTCGGGCGTGGAGTGCTCCTCGACCGTGAGTATGACCGTGTAGGCCTCCCTGGACCTCAACCCGGAGACGAGGATGTGCAGGAACTCGGACAGTATCCAGTTGCTGTTGTGTATGGCGAGCGAGTTGATCGAATCTATCACGACGAGCTTGTCCTTCGACTGCGACCTCCGGATGAGGTACTCGACCTTGAGCATGAGGTTCTCGAGCATCGTGGGGCTCTCCACGAGCGTGGTGCGGTCGTCCTGCTGGGCGGAAGTCGCGCCCATCATGATCTGGGATATGCAATCCACGAAGAACACCTTGGAGGAGTCTATGTCAAGCGCCTCGAGGACTCTCCTGATGGCGTCCGAGGATATTGTCGCCGTCACGTAGATGGTGTCCATCTGCCGCCTGTTCGCGAACAGGTCAACGACTCCCCTTATCACATCGAGGTAGTTGTCGACGCTCATCGTGAGCGACACCGCTGATGACGGAGGCGTCTCTGCCAGCTGGTCGGCGATCTTCTGGGCGCTCACCATGGGGTTCATCCCGTGCTCCCTCCCTTGAGCAGCGGCACGAGGAGCACCCCCATGGGAGTCAGGTCGAGCACGTACCTGGCCCTCGAGTGCATCGTGCCCCGCATCTTGATGACCTGGAGCGTCCTCAGCAGGTCGCCCCTCCGCTCCAAGTTCGCCATTATGATGATCCCGTCCGCGATGGCCTCCTCGACGCCGAAGCTGGAATAAGACGCCGACCCCGCGGGAAGCTCTCCCACCAGGATGGATGTGCAGTCCAAGTCGGACAAGCTCTTGCTGATCTTGAGTATGAAGTCCCTGATCTTCTCCGAGGTCTTCAGCTTGTAGCAGACGGATGTCACGGAGTCTATCACGAGGCGCTTCGTGCCGAGCTCCTCGGCCAGGCTCGTCAGGGCTGACACGAAGAGGTCTATCTCCTCCATGCTCAGCTCCGACTTGTTCAGCCCGAGGCGCTCGTACATGACCGGGAGGTCGATGAAGACCAGCCTGCCCGATTTGATCAGGCCCTTGTCGAAGAACTTGTATGGTATGATGTTTTCCAGGAGCTTCTCCGAGTTCTCGGTCACGGATACGAAAAGGGAGTTCTCGCCCTTCATGGCACCGTGTATAAGGAACTCGAGCGCCAGAGATGTCTTGCCGGTCCCGCAGCTGCCCGTCAGGAGCACGGTGTTCGTCCGAGGTATACCTCCATAGAGAATCGTGTCCAGGCCCTCGACGCCCGTGACGCACCTGTCGCGCTCGCCGGTTCTTGCAGCCATCGGGTCTTGAGAATGCCGTGCACCTGATATTATTGTTTCTTCCAGTGCGAGGAGTCGCATCTGGTCCAGATTGCCCCTCTCCGATGGGCGCGGTCAGTTGGCGTCTGCGACATGTTTTTAACGGTGGAGAGAGGTCTTTGAGGCCGATGAAACCAGTACTCCAGGTGGCGCTCGACGTCGTGCACGGCGAGAGGGCGCTGCAGATCGCCGCCGAAGCCGTCAGAGGTGGGGTCGATTGGATAGAGGTCGGCACGCCGCTGATCAAGAGCGAGGGCATGGAGATAGTCCGCCAGCTCAAGAGAGCCTTCCCCAAGCACACGATAGTGGCCGACATGAAGACAATCGATGTCGGAGGCCCCGAAGTTGAGATCGCCGCGAAATCTGGTGCCGACATCGTCGTCGTCCTCGGCGTATCCTCGGACCCGACGATCACAGAGGCCATCCTGAGCGCTAGACAGTATGGCGCGAAGGTCATGGTGGATCTCTTCAACGTCGAGCGGAAACCCGCACGCGCGAAGGAGGTCGAGAGGATGGGCGCTGACTACATATGCGTCCATGTCGGCGTGGATGAGCAGATGGTGGGCGGATCTCCCATCTCCGAGCTGAAAGGACTCGCGAGAGCGGTTCGGATTCCCATTGCCGCAGCTGGTGGGATCAACAGCGAGACGGCACCCGAGATGGTCCGCGCAGGTGCTTCGATCGTCATCGTCGGGGGGGCGATCATCAAGGCGAAGGACGTCGCGGCCGCTGCCCGCAGGGTGAAACGGTCCATCGCGACGGGCAAGAAGGTCAGAACGGAACTGTTCAAGAAGTACTCCGAGAAGGAGCTGCTCCAGGCATTCTCCAAGGTATCATCTCCGAACGTCACGGACGCGCAGCACAAGAAGGGAGCGATGAAGGGCATACACCCAAGGATCAAGCACGGTGTCAAGATGGTCGGGCGCGCGCTCACGGTCCACACGGTCAACGGCGACTGGGCGAAGCCGGTGGAGGCGATAGACCGCGCCAAGAAGGGCGATGTGATAGTTGTAGACGCCTGCAGAGGGGACATAGCCGTCTGGGGGGAGCTGGCCTCATGGAGCTGCAAGACCAAGGGCGTGTCCGGCGTCGTGATAGACGGTGCGGCGAGGGACATAGATTCCATCATCGAGATGGAGTTCCCGTGCTTCTCGAGGCACGTGTCCTCCAACGCGGGCGAGCCGAAAGGCTATGGTGGCATAGGTCACGAGATCGTCTGTGGCGGGGTGACCGTGCGCACGGGCGACTGGGTCATAGGCGACGAGAGCGGCGTCGTGGTCGTGCCACAGGAACATGCTGTCGAGGTCGCGAACCGCGCCCTGGACGTCCTCGAGCGGGAGAACAGGATCAGAGAGGAGATAGTCAGAGGCGGCACGCTATCGAGCGTCCTGAAGCTGGAGAAATGGGAGAAGGTAGGCTGAGCGGGGCCGTCTTCAGCCTATGAAGCCCGTCTTGTCGGCCAGGTCCTCCAGGCGTCTGACCCTCGAGGCTATCGGTGGGTGGGTCATGAACAGCGTGACGAACCCCCCGCCCCTGAACGGGTTGACTATGAACAGCGAGGACGTGGTCGGGCTGCCGGAGGTCATCGGCCTGCGCTTGTTGCCCTCCTCGAGCTTCTCCAGTGCTCTGGCGAGGGCCAGCGGCCTCTGTATGATGAGCGCCCCCTCCTTGTCTGCCTTGTACTCCCTGCTTCGGGATATCGCCAGGCGCAACAGCAGCGCGGCTATCGGCGCAGTGATGGCCACAACGAGCAGGAGAATGGCGTTCCCGTTGCCCCCTCCTCTCCTTCCGCCGATGGAGCCCCAGAAGGCCATCCTCGCGGCGAAGGAGATCGCGCCGGCTATGGTAGCCGCGACGGACATCACGAGCATGTCCTTGTCCTTGATGTGGGCCATCTCGTGGGCGAGCACGCCCTCGAGCTCGTCGTCCGTGAGAAGGGACATCAGCCCCTGCGTGGCAGCGACTACCGCAGTCTTCTCGTTCCTGCCGGTCGCAAAGGCGTTCGGGGTTTGGGTCTGGACAATCGCAATCCTTGGCATGGGCATGTTCGCCTTGATGCAGACCTTGTTCACGATGTTGTACAGCCTCGGCTGTTCCTCCCTGCTGATAATCTTCGCCCTTGTGGACCAGAGCACGATCTTATGGCTGTAGAAGTAGCTGACGAAGTTGATCACGGCGGCCAGGATCAGGAATATCAAGGAGCCCAGTATCCAGTCGCCGAAGAAGATCGTGCCCAGTATCCATCCTATAGCGACGAATATCGCTATGAGCCCTCCGAACAGGGCCATCATCCTCAGTGTGGCCTGCATGCTAACCCCCCTCTCTTGGCTTTCGCGAGGCGCTTGGTGGAATCATAATCACGACCAGGCGGGATAAAAGGATTTCTACGTGAATCGTGGGAAGGTTGCCGAATCCGAGCAACCGCACCCGATACCGAGTCCGGCTAGGACGTAAGGATTTATTGGGAATGACCGCTTACCAGGCTGGGGGGAGCGCGACACTCGTTATCAGGGCCCCCCACCAGGTGTCCCCGATGGAATCCACCGACGACAAGATGGAGAGAAGACTGTACAGCCACGACCTCGCACCGCTTCCGAAAGAGATGGACCTGATTTTCAAGACGATGCCCGACCGCGTCGACCGACCGCAGTACACACAGGACGTCGCGCAGCTAGTCCGGAGGGCCATCTCGACGAACACGCCCATCGTGCCCAGGGGCGCGGGGACATGGGGCCTGGGCGGGTCTGTGCCCGTCAAGGGCGGCAGAGTCCTCGACATGACCGCGATGAACAAGATCATATCCATCGACGAGACGAACCTGACCTGCACCGTCCAGCCAGGCATAACCTGGAAGGCGCTCGCGGACGCCCTGGACGCGAAGGGGCTGTTCCTGCCGTGCTATCCCAGCAGTGCGCCCTCGGCCACTCTCGGAGGATGGATAGGCACCGGTGGCACTGGCATAGGCGCATACAAGTACGGCACTGCCGCGGACATAGTGAGGGACCTGGAGATCGTGCTCCCGACAGGGGGGATTATCCACACGGGGGACAAGTTCGTCCCGCAGAACGGCGCTGGACCGAACCTGAACATGCTCTTCATCGGCTCGGAGGGCACCTTGGGCATAATCACAGAGGTCACCTTCTCGGTCATGCCCAAGCCTGAGGCCATGAAGGCCATCAGCTACTCGTTCGATGACATAATGAAGCTCCAGGGTGCCCTTAGAAAGATCACCAGGAGCGAGGTCAGGCCGATGCACATGATGTTCGGCGACCGGCTGCACTACGAGTACCTCAGGGCCGTCGGCAAGCACGCTCCCAATGTGGGGTGCTTGGTGACATGCATGCTGACTGGGTCGAAGGCCTCAGTCGAGATGGAGGAGAAGCTCCTGGACGAGATGATGACCTCGTCAGGCGCGAAGAAGGAGCCCGATGAGCTCGGCGAGCACGAGTGGTCTGAGAGGAGCTACGAGTTCAGGGTCAGGGAGCTCGGAGTAGGCGCTATCCCGGGCGAGATACTCGTGCCCATCGACAGGATGAACGTCGTCCTCGAGGGCACCGCGAAGCTGATCAAGCAATTGAAGCTGAACGCACCTCTCATAGGCACGGTCGCGGACCAGAACACGGTCATGTTCATGCCCTACTACCTGACGGACGAGCACAAGCTCGTGGCCTCGACCGCGGCCATGGGGTTCGCGAAGAGGCTCGGGGACCTCGCCCAGGAGAACGGCGGGCGGCCGGTCGGCCTCGGGGTGTTCTTCGCAGGCAACCTGCAGAAGTACCGCGGCAAGGAGGGCGCCCGGCTCGTCAGGAACATCAAGAACGTCCTCGACCCACACGGCATCATGAACCCGGGGAAGATGGTGGAGACGGGCACGAGGTACGGCTTCGCGATACCCGCATTCCTCATGAACTTCGGGATGCACATGATGGGCTCCGTGAAGCGCATACTGCCCAGGGACAGGATAGGCGAGAGGGAGCTCTC
>CAZHTV010000070.1:0-6462 GCA_964535775.1 uncultured Thermoplasmata archaeon
TCGTCGTAGTCGACCTCCCCCTCCTCGCCCTCCTCGATCCCCCCAGGGCCTTCTTCGGTGATCTTCAGGTGCTCGAGGTCCCAGTCCCCTGGGAGCACCTCGACCCCGATTATGGAGGCAGGGTCGATGCCGCTGACGTAGATCTCGTTCTCGCTGTACTGCTCCGCGGTCACCCCGGCCAGTTCGAAGCTGAGCTCGAACACCGCCGTGGACTGAAGGCGTTTGATGTCCCAAGTGACCTTGTCCCCATCCCGCATCTCGATCGGCTTCTCCTTGAGGGACTTCGGGTCGATCCTGTCGTATGGAACGAGCATGTGCAGGTGGAAGCTCTGCGACTTCGGGGTGTAGTTGAATATCCTCACCGTCACGAGCTGCTTCTTCTTCTCGGACTTGACCTCGTCGTCTATCCAGACGACGTTCATGATCTTGGTTATCGTGCCGGCGATGTCAGGCACGGGCTTCCCGATTATCTTGGCGCTCTTCTCGGCTATCATCGGGATGATGTCCTGGACTATCTCGAACTTGACCTTCGCCTTGCCCCGTTTCGCGGCTTTGTTGAGATGGGTCTTCAACTTCCTCGCGCACGCCTTGAGCGCGAGCTCTATCTCCTCGCGTATCTCAGGCACGTTCGCAACGGCCTCCTTGGACTCAGAGGTGAACGGGATCTTCGTCGACGCGACATGGACCAGGACGATCGCCGGGCCGAAAGGTATCCCCTGGCCCCCTCTCTGCTCCAGGCCGTACCTGCGCCAGTCCACTGCCTCGATGGCCTGCGTGATCGCGCACGCTCCCTGCTGGTACATCAGAGGCACCCTGTTCGCGAATCTGAGTATCTGGACCGGTTCCTCCTTGTTGAGTTCCCCTCCGTAGACTATCCCGACCTCTACTATGAACGGGTTCCCGGCGAAGACCCTGGGCTCCCTCGTCACCGGGGGCGCGTAGAACTCCGCCTTCAGGCTTCCTAGCACGTTCTTGAGCCCCTTCCTTATGAGCGTCTCGCCTATCGGCGACAGGCAGTCCGTCTCCGGGGCCATTATCTTGACCTTCTTGATGGCCTCCAGGATGGCCCCTGCCTGCTCGAGCGTCAACTTGTCCGGGCGTTGGTCGGGCGGGACGCCGGTTATCTCGCACATCTCCCTTGCGACCCTGTAGGAGATCCTCGAGAACTCGGTGTTGAGGAAGCTTGTCATCTTCAGCGATTCGGTGTACTTGGCCATGCTCAGGAGCTCGCCCAGCTCCACTCCCTCCGGGTGCGGCTTCACCTCCTTCGTTGGCGGAGGGACCTGCTCCGAGGCCCTCTCGAAGACCACAGCGTTGCCTTCCGGTGGGACGAAAGTGATCTTCGAATGGGGGTTCACGATGGCGACGCCTTTGAGGTACTCGAACACCGACTGCTTGCCTGTGACGTACTTGCCCTTCACGTACACCTGGAAGCTCGTGCCGTGCGGCCGATCCCAGATGACGTAGTCCTCGCTGATGATGTCCGGTTTGTTCTTCTTGGTGTCGAGGATGAGCTCGACCTCGTAGGCCACATCCTCATCCGATATCTTCGAGCGCACCTTGGCGGCCTTCCCGGTCGTCAGCTGGCTGTACATCACGACAGCCGAGACGCCTATCCCCTGCTGCCCCCGCCTCTGCGCCCTCGTGTGGAACCTCGAACCGTAGAGCAAACGGGCGAACACATTGGCGACCTGCTTCTTCACGATCCCCGGGCCGTTGTCCTCGGCAGTGACCCTGTACTCGTTGTTCTCCATCTTCTCGACGCGGACGGTTATGTCCGGCAGGACGCCGGCATCCTCGCAGGCGTCTAGGCTGTTGTCGACGGCCTCCTTGACGCTCGTGATGAGGGCGCGTGTGAGAGAGTCGAATCCGAGGATCTGCTTGTTCTTCTCGAAGAACTCCGAGACCGATATCTCCTTCTGTTTCTTCGCGAGTTCGTGTGCTATAGATGACAATCGAATGCGC
This sequence comes from uncultured Thermoplasmata archaeon, assembly GCA_964535775.1. GTDB lineage: Archaea > Thermoplasmatota > Thermoplasmata > UBA10834 > UBA10834 > COMBO-56-21. The sequence goes on from CAZHTV010000070.1 coordinate 1,966, forward strand.
CTCCGTGAGCGGTGCAAAAGCGCCTATCTGACCGGTGCATCCCAGGCGGTTGAAATAGTTTACCAAGATAAATACATGCTTGTGGCTCATCGCTCAATCGAACTTCTCGCCGCACTTGGGGCAGACCTTGGCGTCTGCGGGCACATCGGCTCCGCACTCGGAGCACACGAAGCCCTCCTCCTTCTCCAGCCCCATCGCCTTCGACAGGCTCGGGACCTTGGCCTCGTCCTTGGTCAGGCCCTCCCGCTCCTTCTCGCGCTCGGCCATCGCCCTGTCGAACGCCTCCACGCGCATCTTCCTCGCGCGCTTGGTCCACCAGACCATCAGGAGCAGCAGCGCGAAGATAGGGTATACGCCTGCGAACACGCTCATCAACGCGGCAGGGATGACCGACGCTATGATGGCTCCGGCCTCGTCGGTCACTGGCCCTAGGTTCCCCGCCTCGGTCCAGTTGCCCTTGACGTAGGCACCTAAGACGAAGATGTTCATGGAATTCGGGACAGCAGTTTCGTGGTAGAACTCGAACGCGGTCGCGTTCGGGTCGCTGTTCGGGACCATAGTCATGGTCACGTTCAACTCGGGGTCGGTGAAGTATCCCACTCCCACGACCATGAGGCTCACGTCGCTAATCTCTGAGAGGTTGGCGTGGACGGTGACCGTGAAGTTGTACACCGTGGACGCGGTGCCGTGCATCGGCGTGACCGTTCCATCGGTGATCTTGCCGTCTTCCGTCTCGACCACGGGGTCCTCGAGGTTCATCCAGACATACGGGAGGTAGACCGCCATCGCCGCAGAGAACACGAGGCACGCGACCGCGCCGATGATCAGGAGCTTCTTGACGTCCTTTATGCCGAACATCCAGAAGATGCCCAGCATGACGAGTGGAGTTATCAGCCCGCTCAGGCAGAACCCCGACATGTAGATGACAACGAGCATATAGACTGCCGCAGAAATCGCGATTCCGACCGGAATCACGAGAGGCGTCTTCAGGAACTTGCTGTACAGATCCTTCAGAATCTTCTCGATTCTCTTAGCTGGTGTCTCCATCTTTTGAGGCAATCAGCTCGTTCCATAAATACTTGTGTCCACCGACTCCCGTGTCGTGATAGCAGTTATATAGTGGATTTTCCCATCGAAGGCCCTTCTCTAGGAGTCCCCGACGATGAAGACCGCGGTCATAGCAGTGGGCGGCAACGCCCTCCTGCGTTCCGGCGAGAAGCCGACCCAGGAGAATCAGATGCGCAACGTCGCAGTGACCGCCAAGGGGCTGACCGACCTCATCGAGAAGGGCTACGACATAGTGATCATCCACGGCAACGGCCCTCAGGTGGGCGACATACTCCTCAGGAACGAGATCGCAAAGGCGGAGATACCGCCCATGGGGATGGACGTCTGCGACGCTGAGAGCCAGGGACAGATAGGATACATGATGCAACAGGCTCTGACATCCGAGTTCCTCGCCAGGGGTATGGACAAGGTCGCGGTCTCGCTGATCACGCAGGTCATTGTGGACGAGCACGATCCCGCGTTCACGAACCCCACGAAGCCAGTGGGCAGGTACTACACAGCAGCCGAGGCGAAGCGGCTCGAGAAGGAGAACGATTGGACGATGCAGTACGACAAGAAGAGAGGTGGTTGGAGGCGCCTCGTGCCGTCCCCTGACCCGATAGGCATAGTCGAATACAAGCCCGTGAGGCGGCTGGTGTTCGGCGGCGAACATCAGGCGGAGGTGGTCATCGCCTGCGGAGGCGGCGGGATACCAGTCATCAGAAGGGGAAACTCCTACCATGGTGTGGAGGCCGTCGTGGACAAGGATCTGGCGGCCTCGATGCTCGCCGTCAGCATCAAGGAGAAGCTGTTCGTGATGGCGACCGACGTCGACCATGTCTTCCTCGACTTCGGCACGATCGACCAGAGGCCTTTCATGCGGTCGACCCTGAGCGAGATCAAGCAGCTCCATGCAGAGGGGCAGTTCCCACCTGGCACGATGGGCCCGAAGATACTCGCTGCGATAAGGTTCCTCGAGGGCGGCGGCGAAGAGGTCATCATCTGCTCCCTCGAGAAGATACGCCAGGCAGTCGAGGAGGGCGCTGGAACGCACATCTACAGGGACGATATCAGGGCTTGAAGCCATGGCCACAATCGAGGAGCAGATCAAGGAGATCGAGGACGAGCTGGCAAGGACGGACTACAACAAGAAGACCCAGCACCACATCGGCAAGCTGAAGGCCAAGGTAGCACGTCTGAAGGACGAGCTGGAACTGAGGCGTTCGAAGGGGCCAAAGGCCGCCGGGTACGCCGTCAAGAAGTCCGGGAACGCCACAATCGCCCTGGTGGGCTTCCCCAGCGTTGGGAAGTCGACGCTGCTGAACAGGATGACCAACGCCGAGAGCGCGGTCGCAGCATACAAGTTCACGACGCTGACGGTCGTGCCTGGCCTCCTGGAGCACAAGGGCGCGAAGATACAGGTCCTGGACCTGCCCGGGCTGATCAAGGACGCGTCGAAGGGAAAGGGCAGGGGTAAGGAGGTCCTGTCAGTCGTGCGCTCGGCGGACCTGATCATCCTGATGATAGACGTGTTCGAGACGAATGTCCAGATCCTCGTCGACGAGCTCAAGACTGCCAACTTAAGGCTGAACCAGAAGCCCGCGGACATAGTCATAGCGAAGAAGAACAGGGGCGGCATCACGGTCAACTTCACGACCAGGCAGTCCACGCTGGACGAGGACCTGGTCCGAGACATGATGAACGAGTACGGCCACATCAATGCGGACATCGTGATAAGGGAGAACATAGTGGAGGACCAGCTGATAGACTACATCTCGGGGAACAGGATCTACATCCCTGGCCTCGTTGTCATCAACAAGACGGACCTCGTGAACGATGCATACCTCAGGCACATAGGCAGGCGCCTCAAGGGGTGGAAGGTCATCCCGATATCCGCAGAGAAGGAGGTGGGCATCGACAGGCTCAGGGACGAGATCTTCGACGCCCTCAGGTTCATACGCGTCTTCATGAAGCCGCAGGGAAAGGAGGCCGACCTGGTCGAGCCTCTGGTCATCAAGGAGGGCTCGGACATAGGCATGGTCTGCGACGCGATACACAGGGACTTCAGGCGCAACTTCAGGTACGCGCAGGTCTGGGGCAGGAGCGCCAGGTTCCCTGGACAGATGGTCGGCCTGGACCATTTCGTCAAGGACCAGGACATAGTCACGATAATCGTCAAGCGCTGAGAATCCAAAGGTATGAATGAAGGGGTTTGAGTTGGTGAAGAAGGTGGGCTCCGGGCCTACTTCTTCATCAGCTTCATGAATCCGCCGCCCTCGTGGATCTCAAGACCCTTTTGGGCGAGGATCTGCTCGAACTCGGGCCAGTCGATCACTTCGACCCTCGGGCTGCCGCCCTTGGTGAACTCGATCTCTGTCGTGCCCCTAACCTTGCCTGGCTTGAGGCTCTTCTCAGTTGCGATCTCCTTTGCCCTGTCGAGAGATATTGGCTTCATTGGCACGTGCATCCCTCCGTGTATCGGAATCCCTTCCGACAGCCAGTGCATTGCCGTCCGACATATAAAGCACTTCCGCCAGAAAGTCGTTTTTTCCTTGCTGGACGGCTGTCAGACATAGCACTGGCCATGGCTCAGAACATGATGAGCAGCATGATGGTGGAAACGAACAGGGTGACCAGAGCAATGGGGAAACCCACCAGAGTGAACTTCCAGAAGTTCACCTCGACGCCCTGGGCCTCCGCCTTCTCGACCACGATGATGTTCGCGGCCGCGCCCAAGATCGTGGCGTTCCCAGCGAGCGTCGAGCTAGACGCCAGCGCGAGCCAGAGTTGCGAGTCCGAAATGGGTATCATCTCACCCAGCAGCAGGACTGCAGGGACGTTGCTCACCAGGTTCGAGAGCAGCGCGGAGAGCGCCGAGAGCCATGCGACGGTCGGTCGCTCCTCAGGGCCGAAGCCGGGGAAGAAGTCGCTGATCTCCGCGAGCAGGGAGGAGTCCCGGACGCCCTGGAGCACCACGAAAAGGCCGACGAAGAACAGGATGATCGTCCAGTCCACGCCCGCGAGTATGTCCTTCGGCTTCACGTCAGTCACGATCGGCAGTGTGAAGAGCGCGACCACGCCTGCCACGAACGCGATCACCGCAATCGGCGCGCCTATGGTGTGGCTCAGCACGAACGCCCCGAAAGTCAGGACGGTGATGCCGATGAGAAGGTACAGTCCTTTCCTGCGCTCCTTCATCTTCCTGACCCCGGAAGTCGTGGATGTATCGCCCTTGACGAGCTCCTCCTCGAAGGCCTTCCAGCCCTCCCTGAGTATCTGCCTCCTGAACTCCTGGGCGCTGCCCTTCTCGATGTCCTTCCTGTACACGAGGTAGAGAATGGCGATGGCCAGGCCCATGCAGACGATGGATACGGGCACGAGCTTCGCCGAGAACTCGAGGAATGATATGCCCGTCTTGGTGGCTATGTACGCGTTCTGCGGGTTGCCGAC
>CAZHTV010000071.1:0-6441 GCA_964535775.1 uncultured Thermoplasmata archaeon
CGGGTGATCAGGGCGGATGCGGCGCATCAACGCCAGCCTGAACCCGCTGCAGGCGGCCGTCTCCAAGGGATCGGAGGCGGCAGGGGGTCTACGGTTCGACCCCAGCGCGTTCCAACATGATGTGACGATGCCCCTCTACGAACCGGAGACGGCCGCACGGTCGGAGCCGAATGGAACAAGCTGCGGTGGCGTGGAAGTGACCTGACATTCGTCACCTGTTGGTGTAAGGGAACCCGTCATAAACCATATATATGGACATGGCGGTAGTGTCAACCATGGCTCTGGGGGGTTTCGAGCTAGGACTCGCGTTCCTAATAGTCGGTTTCCTGATGCTGCTAGCGGAGGTCTCGTCTCCGGGCGCGTTCATACTGGTTCCGGCCACGGTGCTCATGGTCCTCGGGACGATAGGCATACTCGCCCCCGAAGTCCTCCTCAGCTGGTGGTCGCCCGTGGTCGCGGGCCTCATTGTCATACCGATGACCTATGTCACGATGAAGATGTATCAGAAGCTTGCGCCCCCGGCACCGCCGGAGACCACCGTGGCGTCCTCCCTTGTAGGGCAGATGGGCGTCGTGGAGATCGAGGTGGTCCCTAACAGCCTCAAGGGCAAGGTCAGGATAGACCACGACACATGGAGCGCCACCGCCGGCATGTCGATACCGGCTGGCAGGCGCGTGAAGGTGGTCGCGAGCGAAGGCGTGCATGTGACCGTTGAGGAGGTACAGTGAGGCCCTGTGGGCCTTAGGCCTCCGGCATCATATACGAAGGAGGAGGGAGAGAGATGGTAAGTGCAAGTGTGATAGTAGCGCTGGTAGTCCTAGGCATAATCGTCATCTTGGCCGTGATGACCAGCGGGATTAAGATAGTGAGGCCCTACGAGCAGGCCATATACATGCGGCTCGGGAGGTATGTGAGGATACTCGACCAGGGTTTCAACCTCGTCGCCCCGTTGATAAACGAGGTCGTCAAGATCGACCTCAGGACGCAGGTGCTCGATGTTCCCAGGCAAGAGGTCATCACGAAGGACAACTCGCCCACGAACGTGGACGCGATCATATACATCAAGGTCATCGACCCGAAGAAGGCCTTCTTCCAGGTCACGAACTACAGGACCGCCACGATATACCTGGCCCAGACCACCTTGAGGTCGATCATCGGAGACATGGAGCTGGACGAGATACTCTCCAACAGGCAGAAGATCAACCTTCACCTGAGGGACGTGCTCGACGAGGCAACCGACAAGTGGGGGGTCAAGGTCGAGGGCGTCGAGATCAGGGAGGTCGACCCCGCGGGCAAGGTCAAGGACTCCATGGAGGAGCAGACCTCGGCCGAGAGGCTGAGGAGGGCCGCGATCCTGAAGGCCGACGGGGCAAAGAGGGCTGCCATCCTGAACGCCGAGGGCGAGAAGAGGTCGAGGATACTTCAGGCCGAGGGGCTGAGGCAGGCCAAGATACTCGAGGCCGAGGGCGAGAGGCTGGCGATCATCCTGAGGTCGCAGGGTGACGCCCAGAAGCTGCGCATACTGAGCGTGGGCGCGAGCCCGCTGGATGCAAAGGCGCTGACGGTCCTGTCCCTCGACACGATCAGAGCGATCGGCGACGGCCAGGCCACCAAGATAGTCTTCCCGTTCGAGCTCACGAGGCTGATAGAGGGCGTGAGCGAGTACCTCGGAGTCGGCAGGCTGACCCCGGCGAGGGACGTAACCAAGCCCGAGGACATAGAGCGGGCCGTCGGCAAGGCGGACGACATCCTTGGCCCTATCCCCACCTCAGAGGAGCTGCACGCGGAGATGAAGCAGATTGAGAAGGCGATGGAGGCGGACAGGATAGAGGCCGAGGAGATCGCCAAGCTGTCGCAGAAGACTGTCGAGAAGAAGGACTAGACCCCTGCTCGGAAGAGAAACACTCCGAAACCCTTTGTTCCTGTTTCTATGCGAGCACCATCATTCGTAGGAAGATGCTGCTCCCGTTCATGGGGCCTTGAGGATGGTCAGCGTGAGGCCGGTCACCTTGCCTTCGACATGAGCCCCGAAGCCGCTTCCTCGGCCTTCCTGAGCAGCTTCGTCTCGTCGACCGTAACGGCCTTCCGGTTCCTGAGCACGAACTTCCCATCGACCATAGTGTCTCTGACGGCCTGGCTCGGCCCAGCGTACACGAGGTTGTCAACCACGTTCTCTTGTATGGTAGGCGTCATGGCAGGCGTGCTGCAGTCGATGACGACCAGGTCGGCCTTCTTCCCGACCTCGATCGACCCCAGCTGCTTCTCCGCCCCGAGACACTTGGCCGCATCTATGGTGGCCAGGTCCAGGCACTTCTGAGCGTTCAGGACGGTCGCATCCCACCTGTGCGCCTTGTGCAGCAGCGAGCAGAACTTCATCTCGAGGAACATGTCGAGGCCGTTGTTGCTGGAGCAGCCGTCCGTGCCCAACCCGACCGTCACGCCTTCGGCGAACATCTCCGGCAGGGGCGCGACCCCACCGCTCGCGAGCTTCATGTTGGAGGTGGGGCAGTGGGCCACGGCCACTCCGGCCTTCGCGAGCAGCCTGACCTCGTTTATCGTGACCCAGACCCCGTGTGCGGCCACATCTCCCTTCGACAGGAATCCTATGTCGGCTAGGTACTCGACAGGTCTCTTCCCGGTCTTCTTCTGGTGCTCGTAAACCTCGTACCTCGTCTCCGAGATGTGATAATGGCAATAGGTTCCCTCCCTCGCGGCGAGCTCCTTCGCCAGGGCGAGGGTCTCCTTGCCGCACACATAGACTCCCTGCGGGGCGACCACGGGCTTGATGAGCGGCTTGCTCTTCTGGGCCCTGATGAACGCCTCGCAGTTCTTGATTGGCTTGCCCTTCTGTGTCGTGAACTCCTCGTCGAGCACGGCCCAGCCCAGGTAGCCCCTGAGGCCGACCTCCTCTGTGCTCTTCGCTACGGCATCCTCAGAGTAGTAGAGGTCCAGGAACGTCGTGGTGCCCGACCTCGCCATCTCGAGACATCCGAGGGCCGCGCCGACCTCGATGTCTTCAGGTGTCCTCTTCGAATCTATCGCGAAGGTCTTCTCCAGGAAGCCCTCGAGCTTCACATCATCCGCGACGCTCCTCATGAGCGTCATCGCGACGTGCGTGTGACAGTTGATCAGGCCGGGGATGACGACGCATCCCGAGGCGTCCACGACCTCTTCGGGCCGGCTCTTGACATGCCCGACGGCAGCGATCTTGCCTCCGTCGACGAGCAGGTCGCCCCTGATGACCTCCCGCTTCCAGTTCTGGGTGACTATGAGGCCGTTCTTGATTAGAATGCTCAGGTACGCCCGCCTCCTGGCTCCGGAAGGGTATTAAGGGCACCTGTCATTAAGGTTTGGCAGGCATGGCAAAGATAACTTTTCTCGGGACTGGTGGAGGCAGGTTCGCGACCATATATCAGACCCGGGCGACGGGCGGGATATACTTCGAGGACGGCAGGAACCTGCACGTAGACCCCGGGCCCGGAGCGCTCGTTAGGATGCGCTCTGTGGGCATCGACCCGCTCGCGACGGACGCCATACTGATCTCCCACTGCCACCCCGACCATTATCTGGATGCAGAGATATTAATAGAGGCGATGACCGAGGGCGGCACGAGGAGACAGGGCATCCTCATTGGCAGCCAGAGCGTCATCGAGGGCAATGGCGACTTCGGCCCTGCGATCTCGGACTACCATCTTGCCAAGCCCAAGGTGGTCAAGGTCATGCATCCGTTCAACAAGGTCAGTATCAGACCCTACGAGATATCGGCGACTCCGTCTGCGCACTCCGACACGAGCTCGGTGGGGTTCAGGATACAGACGACGGCCGGGGTCGTGTCGTACGTCTCCGACACGCAGCTGGTCGAACAGGTCATCAAGGCGCACAGGCACTGCAGGGTCATGATCGCCTGCGTCACCCGTCCGCTCGGACAGAGGATACCGCACCACCTGAGCACCGAGGACGCGGGCTACCTGATCGAGAAGGTGAAGCCCGAGCTCGCGGTGATAACCCACTTCGGCATGCGCGTCATACAGGAGAACCCTGAGACTCAGGCCAAGTGGATAGAGGAGCGGTCGGGCGTGAAGACCGTCGCCGCCCGGGACTTCATGATGCTGGATCTGAAGAAGGATTCGGTCGCGGTCACTGACAGGATAAAGAAGCCTGAGAAGTGATCAGGGCATCTCGGACGGCTTCGGGCATCGAACCTCGCCAGGCGCGGCCATCCGGGGCCCAGTGGCCATCCTCTCGTTCATGCGTTCGCAGCCGTCGCAGGCTATGAGCTTGCCTCTGAATATGTCACAGTCCCTTTCGGTGCACATGCGTCCCATCCCGCTGTTGTGACGCAATCATCTTGCAGCGTATTAAACGTTCACGGCTGCCTGCAGTGGAACCGTCGGTTCGAGTGAACGCACAGCTACTGCGCAACCGTTATCTAAGTCCGCGTCTTCTCGAGGATCAGCATGGCAGAAACGCTCAGCGAGGCGGAGCTCCTATCTATAGACGCGCACATGCGCGCCCATGACATGACGCTCGCGCTTGTCAGAACGCAGCACGCTCCGGGCGGGCTCGCGTCTCTTCTCAAGGCCGTGGAGGACAGGTTCGGAGCGAGACTCTCGAGGACATACTCGTCCCCGATGTCGGATTTCTGCATCGCCGAATTGGGTTCGAGGAACAAGGTGCTCGTGATGCTCTTCATGGGAGGCACGAGCACCGAGCTCGTGAGCGTTTCCGTGACGGACGAGATCGCGTTGAAGGACATCGAGGACTGCATACACTATTCGAACTTCCATTCCGAAATCATGCGCCATGGGCTCTAGATTTCGACCTTTCTGGCCCGACTTCGTAGGGTATGCTGGAAACGCCTAAATACAACATGCAGGTAAGGTACTTTCTGGTGTCTTAGGTCGGCGTCTCAACTTTCCTCCTAAGCAAGATAAGATTTTAACAATCCCCACCGCGCCGACCTCTCAGACACTTTTTTCCCTCTCCACTCGTTCCCGCCTCACAATCTTCTTTATTAGGTCTCGGAAACATCCGTGCATGTGGCAACGACCATGTCTATCGAGGCGGAGGTTCTCGCGAGGATCAAGCCGACCGCAGCAGAGGACAAGAAGGTCCTCTCCGTGGCTGAGGAGCTGTCCGAGAAGGTCGTCTCCACGGGCAGGAACATCAAGGTGCATGTCGAGCCGATGCTTGTGGGGTCCGTCGCCAAGGGTACCCATCTCAAGGGCCCGGACATAGACCTCTTCATGCTGTTCCCCGAGAGCACGACCGTGGAGGAGCTCAGGAGCGCCGGCCTGGAGATAGGAAGGAAGATCATAGGCGGGCGGGAGCACTTCGCCCAGCATCCTTACGTAAGGGGCGACTTCAAGGGCTTCCAGGTGGACCTCGTCCCCGCGTTCCGTATCAGGGACACGCGTAAGAAGTTGAGCGCTGTCGACAGGACACCCTTCCACACTGAGTTTGTCAAGAAGAACCTCGAGAAGGGCTTGGAGGACGAGGTCAGGCTGCTCAAGCGGTTCATGAAGGGCACCGAGTGCTACGGTGCAGAGGCGAAGGTTCAGGGCTTCTCAGGCTACCTGTGCGAGCTCCTGGTCATGCGCTTCGGCTCGTTCAGGAAAGTGCTGGAGGCGGCGAAGGACTGGAAAGTCGGCGAGGCTCTGGAGCTGCCAGGGTATCCGGGCAAGGAGTTCCCCGAGCCGCTGACCTTCGTCGACCCCGTCGACCCGACCAGGAACGTCGCCTCGGCCGTCTCTTCGGACACACTCGTCAGGTTCGTGCTGGCCTCGAGAGAGTATCTCCGCCGCCAGCACATCAAGTTCTTCTTCCCCAACGAGAGGCGTGCGATGTCCGCGGAGGAGATCAGAAAGATCGCGAAGGAGCACCTCGACAACATGATATCGATTGTCTTCCCCAATCTGGACCTCATAGACGACGTCGTGTACCCTCAGCTGAGGAAGTCGCTCTCCGCGGTCACGGCGCTGCTCGAGCGGGAGGAGTTCGAGACCGAGAAGACATCGATACACGTCGATTCGTTCACGCACCTGACGGTCGAGCTCGCATCCATGACTCTTCCGAGGACAAGGAAGCACAGGGGCCCGCCGGTCAGGTCGGAGAATGTGGACGAGTTCCTCGCGAAGTGGAGGTCGGGAGGCGTATCAGCCCCGTACGTCGAGGACGGCCGATGGTATGTGATGAGGGAGCGCAGGTGGCTCAGGGGCGACGACCTGGTCAGGGCGATGCTGAAGGAGATCCCCCTGGGGAAGGACGTCAAGGCGCAGGGGAAGTTCGAGGTCGTGAGCGGTCCCGACCTGTTAACGAAGCAACACTTGGAGGCACTCACTAACCACTTCGACTCGCGCATGCCCTGGGAGAGATGAATCAGCCCTCAGAGGCTCAGAGTGCGACCGGGGCGGCGCGGTCAGGGCGCCAGGTCACCGTGTT
>CAZHTV010000072.1:0-6405 GCA_964535775.1 uncultured Thermoplasmata archaeon
AGGCTCTGCACCGCCTCCTCGAAGCCCGCATGCTTCGCCATGACCACCTCCCAGATGCATCTCCTCAGTTCTCTCTGGAAGGCGCCATCGCCCTTGGAGGCGAAGACAATGGCAGACGGAAGAGACTGCTCTTGTCTCAGGCTCATTATCATCAGATTGGTGCCGCTCATCGATCCCCTGAGGACCTCTCGCATCAGACGGGAGCCGGCCCTCGCGGGATATGACATGATCAGGATGTGCGCGAGGAGGCTGCCCGCCGCTGCGACGGGCGGGAGCAGGAAGAGGAGCCAGTGACGGCTCAGTGCGCCTGCGAGGAGAGCCGCTGCCGTCACGACGCCAAAGACGATAAGAGCGGCGGACTTGGCGGCGATGGCGACGGACCCTGGGTCGAGCCGCAGGCCTGCCAGGGCAAGCTCCTCTGAGAAGCCTCTCGTAACCCTGCCCGGGCGGAATCCCAGGCGCCTGCCTGCGGACGCAAGGCGTTCCACCGCGCGCGGATAGGTGCACTCAGTCCCGTGGTTCGGCCGAGTTCTCATCGAGCCAGTCCCTCCACTCCTTCATGCCGGCCTCGGGGTCCCCTCCGAAGAGGCGATTGGACAGGATCTCGTTGGACCTCACCCTGAGCTCGTCCCAGTGAAGCGCAGGAGAGGCCCCGAACTCGGCCAAGACCTGGTCCGCGTGCGCGCGCGTCCTTATTATCGACAGCATGTGCGCCGGAGAGACCCCCAGCGCGTCCGAGATTCCCACTATGGTCCTGCATTCATGGGAGAAGTGAGGCGTGGGTTTGGCACAGTTGCACCCAGGCTGGCTGGCGAACAGCGGCACCAGCTCGAGCCCGCGGTTCCCTGGCCTCACCTCGGCGACCTCAACGACCCTCCTCTGGAACCTCGTTCCGTCCGGCGACCGTATCAGCCCTATGATGACCACGATGTCTGTGGAAGAGAAAGCCCGCTCAGAGACGCCCAGGTCCTCGACCGCTCTGTCGAGGACGCCCTTGGCCGAGTTCGCATGTATGGTCCCCAGCACCGAGGAGCCCGCGCTGCCCGCGCGCATGCTCTCGTACAGTACCTTCGCCTCGACTCCGCGGACCTCCCCGACCACGATCGCGCTCTCGCCCATCCTGAGGCTCACCCTGAGGGCCTCCTGGGCCGAGAGCGTCCCCTCAGAGGAACTTCCCAGGAACCTCAGGGCCTGGATGTCGTACCCAAGCGTCTGAAGCCTAGCGGCGGGCACTTCAGGAGTGTCCTCGAGCAGGACGATCCTCTGGGACAGGGGGAACTCGAGGAGCATGGATGTGAGCAGGGTCGTCTTGCCGGCGCCCCTGCTGCCTGCGAGCAGCACGGTCCGCCTGCCTATGACGCAGGCCCACAGGAAGCTCGCCAGGAGCGGCGAGACGGTGCCGTTGGCGATCAGCCTGGTCAACGTCCACACGCTCGCAGAATGCTTCCTCACAGCCACGGAAACGCCCCCAGCGCTCAGCGGCGGGCCGACAAGGGTCACCCTGCCGCCCAGGTTCCTCATGTCGGCCTCCAGGACAGGATGCGCTTCTGAGAAGGGGAGGCCGGTCTCGAACTTGACCCTGGCCGCAAAGGCCTGGACGTCCCGGCTGCCGAGGTAGAGGTTCGTCCGACACTTCTGTCTGACGGCCAGGCCAGTGTCCGACCGGAGCACGACCTGCACCGGGTTCTCCCAGGAAGGTGAATCCACGTAGAAGTCCTGCACCCATGGATCTTTCAGCAGGGTCTCCAGCACACCGTAGCCGGCCGTGTACTTGCACAGAAGCTCGGCCAACTGCTCCGACTCCCTCTCGAGGTCAGCGCGGACTTCTTTGGAGCCCGCCCTGGAAGCGAGGTGCGAGTAGAGCAGGTCCTTCGCCCTCGCCATGATGTGCGGCCTCAGGGTCTCGATGGACCGCATTTCGATCCCCTCAGGGACTTCTAGCAGAATGGACTTCATTGCGTCGGAGAGAGCGTGCAGCCTGGCGGGGTTGAGCTCGTATTCCGGTGGGCTGATGGAGTACAGTCCGTAGCTGGCATCCCTTGGCGAGGATAATCTGACCAGCACGCCCGCGACCGTGCGACTCGAGAGCACATCATGTTGCGAGCCATCGTGCTGGACTATCCACGACGAGGCGAAGCAAGGCCTTGTCTCAGCGCGGGCCTCGCGGACGCATCTGGAAGGCCTGAGCAATGTCAGCACCTCTGACGCGGGAGCTAGCAGGGTGTCGTAGTTGGCACTCAGGATCCTCGGCGGGGAACGGACGCAGTCCGTCATGTGCGCGCCCCTGTCAGCATGATGCTTCCAGAGCATGCCTGACGAGCGCATTCCCGGCTCCTCTCACAGCCTGACTCCGCGACCGCGTCGGAGAGCATCGACTCGACCTGTCTGCGGTCGCGTACATATTGCACAGGGTCTCCCAAGAGCTTCATTCTCATCTCGCCGACAAGCCTCTTCGGGCTGCAGGCGCATGTCCGACACTTCCTGTCAGACGGAGTACTGGCACAGGCATATGCCCGCGTGAGAGCAGAGAGTTCGGCCGCCGCGACCGCGACAACCCTGACCTCCTCGTTCCTGTACCTCTTGTGCATGAACCGCTTCAACATGATCGTGTCCGGGACCGCACCTCGGGCGACTATGCTGATGATTCCGACCATGCACCTGCGGTTGAGGAGGTCTTGCGCACCTCCGCAGGACTCGCAGTCGACCTCGAGCTGAAGGCCTTCCGATCCGGTGAACTCATGGGGGCAGCATGTCCCTGGTGCAAGCGTAGGCGCGAGTCTCTTGGCAGGTCCACAGCTCTGTCTCATCGCAGTGCGCATCGGGCCGGGGGTTCTTGTACCGTGGTCGCTCCCGTAGGCTACATGTAGGCTGATGCGGGTTATTGTCCGAGCGCTTTCTCGGACCGATGATCCAGTGTGACGATGCTGTCGGCGGCTTCTTCGAAGACCTGCCTGTGCTAGCTTTCGTCCTGCTGGGGGTGTTCGCGCTCGTCTCCGCAGGCGTGGTCGCGTCAGATCGGATGTCGGAGCACAGGAGGGCCGACTGGCTGGAGTCCGTTGCCGACGACATCCTGAAGGGCGTGTTGATGCGCCTGACGAGCGCAGATGCAGTCGGTTATACGCTCACGGTGGCTGGGATGAGAGAGATGAGCCTAGAAGCCCTCGCCGACGGGGCTGCAGGCGATGCGAGCTACTGCGTTGGCATAGTGGTGCTTCACCCGCGCATCGAATGGCTGTGCTCAGCGACGAAGGGAGACCTGCGCACCGCGACTCATGCGGGCTATGCCGAGAGCCTGTTCAACGCGACATCCGACGACGGTTCGACGGCAATAGTGAAGGTGACGGTGCTTGCCTGGTGACCTCTTCCGAGACGAAAAAGGGCAGCTCGCTCTCCTGGACGCGATGGTGTTCTTCTCGATCGCCATGCTGGTATCGAGCATCATGATAGTACAGACGGAATCTGCCTCGACCAGCATCCACGGTGACGCCGCCCGGCCCACAGCCGAAGTCGCGGACATGCTCAAAGTCCTCATGGGTGCCTCCATCGGCCGGGCGATAACGATCCGCCTGGAAAGCGAATTGGTGATCCGTGGTTACGAGTCAGTCGCGGAGTGTCTCAGTGCTGAGCTGCACGCGCTGTCCCAAGGGGTCGGGCTGCGCGCATTCGATTCCCTCAACGAGGCCATCGCGGACGTACTCAGTGTCCTGTCCGGGCCCGTCCTGCGCGCGCACCTGTTGGCGGTGCATCCTCAGGGGCCGTCCACGGAACCGGCCCTGGCAATACCGGGACTCTGCATGGCTGAGCGCAGCGCCCACTCCAGCTCCATGGAGCTGTCGTGCGGGAACGGCCTCCTGTTCACAATCATTCTGGTCCTAGAGCCAGCCACGCTTCCTGAATTCGTTTAGGTCCGAAGTCGCTATCCTGACCTTCTTCTTCGCGAGCTTGTATCCCCTTCCGAGGTCGATCATCGCGACTGTCACCATTAGCGCCAGCCCGGCGATAGCGTACCACAGATACGTCCTATCATCATAGATCAGGCTCACAGCGACGAGTCCGGGGACGAGGACGTAGAGGAAGTATGTGAGGTAGGTCAGCGGCCCGTTGGGCACCGCTATCTCAGTGGCCCTCCCCATGCACCTTGAGCACTGGGGCCTTATCTGGTACCAGGCCTTGGCCCTT
This sequence comes from uncultured Thermoplasmata archaeon, assembly GCA_964535775.1. Taxonomy (GTDB): domain Archaea; phylum Thermoplasmatota; class Thermoplasmata; order UBA10834; family UBA10834; genus COMBO-56-21. Next base: position 4,180 of record CAZHTV010000072.1, read on the forward strand.
ATCTCCTTGCACCGGGGACAGTATAGGAATTTCACGTCCTGGCAGAATGAATGGGCACTATATATCACCGATTGGTGGTGGGAACCGAGATAAGCCGATACCCCGATTCACGCGCATGGGCGGCCGGGACGATGTCAAGCAGCACGACTACACCCGCGAGGAGCTCATAGTGCTCGCATCGCTGAGGCGGGTGTCCGGACGCACCTGCAGGAACTGCAGGTGGTATGTGGCGAAGGGGAACCACAGAGGATGCTTCCCGGACGGCAAGTACAGGAAGTGGCTTTCCCCCGAGGAGTTCAGCTCGGGATGCGAGAGGTTTAGTCCGGCGAGGGAGTAGTGGTGCAGGGGCGCGGATTCGAACCGCGGAACCACTTCTGGACAAGGTCCTAAGCCTTGCGCCGTTGACCAGGCTTGGCTACCCCTGCCTTGGACTACGTGCGGCAGATGTCCAATGATTATAATAATCAATCGTAGGCGGAGACCGAATCCCCACGCTCACGGACGGCCTCTCCTGGAATCCTTCGACCTGCTGAGGAAATCACGAACCGCAGCCTCGGCCGCCTCACGCCTGGCAGGATACGCCCTGACCCTCACTCGGACGGATATGACGTCGTCTCCCGATCCGAGCCTCAGGCTCCCCGCGAAAGCCTCCTGCTTGTCCAGCTTGAGGAAGAGGTTGCACCCGTCGTCAATCCTTCTTTCGAGGCTTCCCGCGATGGCCTCGATGTCCGCGTCGCGGATGCGACCGAAGAACTCGTCGATGCCTTGCGGCTCAGCGATCGTCGCCTCGACTATGACGATGGGGTTCCCGTGGTGGCCCTCGGTCTTGGACACTCGCAGCTCGATCTCTCCCAAAACGTTCAGCATCGCCTTCTTGACCCTGTCCAGATGCTCTGTGGCATGACAGAACGCTCTCGCGTGCAGGCTCTTGAATGTACTGTCCACGTCTGCGATAATCGTGTCGCGAGTATCTAATTCCATTTGCTGGGCGCTGCTTGGCCCTCGCTAAGGCATGCTGGTAACGGGGTCAGACTTAATACGCCACACAACCTACACGAACGTGCGGTGTCCCCGTTGATTGAAGTGAGGTTCCACGGCAGGGGAGGCCAGGGCGTCGTGGTCGCTTCCGAGGTCCTGGCAAAGGCGGCGTTCAGGATGGGTTTTGAGGTCTCAGCGTTTCCGTTCTTCGGGGTCGAGAGACGGGGCGCGCCCGTGACCGCGTACACGCGCATAGACAGCAAACCGATCCGCGTCAAGACGAACATCTATTGGCCGGATTACGTCGTGGTGCTCGACGGCTCGCTGCTCAAAGGCGTGGACGTCCTCGAAGGGCTGAAGGTCAAGGGGAGCGTGCTGATCAACTGGCCGGAGGGGAAGAAGCTGGAGGGGCTGCCCAGCAAGTTCCGGGGCTTCGTGTTGGACGCCACCAGCATCGCGGCGTCCCATGGGATAGGGTCCCAGACAGCCCCGATCGTCAACACCGCCATATTGGGCGGGTTCGCGAGGATATGCGACGCAATCGAGCTCGAGCCGTTGCTCGAGAGCATCCGAGAAGCTGCTCCCGTCAAGAAACAGGAGAACGTCGCCGCAGCCCGGGAGGCCTACGAGAAGACCGTCGAGGTGCCGCCGTGACCAAAAGCTATGAGGAGCTGCCCCTGACGCCGATCGCCGACACGCCGAGCACCATGAACCTCACTGGCCTGTGGCGCGTTGTGAGGCCGGTGGTGGACAAATCCAAGTGCAAGAAATGCACGATATGCTGGAAGTTCTGCCCTGACGCTGCAATCACCCTCGTGGATGGCGTCCCTGTCATAGACCTCAACTACTGCAAGGGCTGCGGGATATGTGCCCACGAGTGCCCTGCCAAGTGCATCATCATGGTCAAGGAGGGCGAGCTATGAGGATGGTGATGACCGGCAACTACGCATCGGCATACGGGGCAAAGCTCTCGAGGGCCGAGGTGATCGCGGCCTATCCGATCACCCCCCAGACTTCGATAGTCGAGAAGCTCGCGGATTTCGTGTCCTCGGGCGAGCTGAAGGCGCAGTACATCCCGGTCGAGAGCGAACACAGTGCCATGGCCGCCTGCATAGCTGCTTCGACCGCGGGCGCTAGGACTTACACGGCAACGAGCTCCCACGGGCTGACGCTCATGCACGAGGTGCTCATGTGGGCCTCCGGCGCGAGGCTCCCGATCGTCATGACGAACGTCAGCAGGGCGATGGC
>CAZHTV010000073.1:0-2363 GCA_964535775.1 uncultured Thermoplasmata archaeon
GTCATAGGCGAGGGCGAGGCGCCCTTCTCGATATCTTCGACCCCGTCGAGACCGGGCATGCTTGAATTCTGCATACGCAAGGCTGGAACGCTCACAGAGTCGCTGTTCGCGATGAAGGAGAACCAGACTGTCGGCGTCAGGGGCCCATACGGCAACGGCTTCCCGATGGAGAAGATGGAGGGCAAGGACATAATGATAATCGCGGGCGGCCTCGGTGCCGCACCGCTCCGCTCGCTGCTTCTGTATGTCCTGGACAACAGGGACGGGTTCGGCAAGCTGACCTATCTCCACGGCGCGAGGACCCCTGGGGAGATGCTCTTCAGGGAGGAGTTCGTCCAGCTGAAGGAGCGCGAGGACCTCAACTGCCTCCTGACGGTCGACAAGGACGACACGGGCAAGTGGCAGTTCAAGCAGGGTGTGGTGACGGAGCTCTTCAAGCAGCTCGGGCCGATAGACGGCAAGAACACCTACGCCGTGGTCTGTGGCCCGCCCGTGATGTACAGGTTCGTCATGCCGCACCTGGTGAAACTGGGCATGCCCAAGCATCAGATCCTGATGACGCTCGAGAGGAGGATGAGGTGCGGCGTCGGCAAGTGCGGCCATTGCGCGATAGAGTATCTCTATACTTGCATAGACGGCCCGGTGTTCTCCTACTGGGACGTTCTCCACATGAAGGAGATCATAGGGAGGGGTGTCAGTGACAAGACAATCGCCTAAGATCGGCATCTACGGGTTCACGGGCTGCGCCGGGGACCAGCTGATGATACTGAACTGCGAGGACCAGCTGGTCGACCTGTTCGGGGCCACGGAGATCAGGTCCTTCCTGATGGCGAAGAGCGACAACCACGAGGGAGAGCTGGATGTCGCCCTGGTCGAGGGCTCCATCTCCACTGACCACCAGGAGAAGAAGCTGAAGGACATCCGGGAGCGCTCCAAGATACTGATCGCGATAGGCACATGCGCCTGCCACGGTGGCCCCCAGGCGATGAAGCTCGGGGACGGAAAGTGGGAGGAGCGCTACAAGAAGGTCTACGGCCAGGCAAAGATCACCATCGCGAAGGCGAACGAGGCGAAGCCCCTGGACGCAGTCGTCAAGGTCGACATGTACATATCTGGCTGCCCCATAGACAAGGGCGAGTTCTTGCACGCGGTCTCAAAGCTGGTCGCGGGAAGGCACCCTTACCTGTACCCGTTCCCCGTGTGCATGGAGTGCAAGTGGAAGGAGAACCCGTGCATACTCTACGAGGGCAAGTTCTGCGGAGGCCCGCTCACGAAGGCCGGCTGCGGCGCGGTCTGTCCGTCCCTGGGGCTGCCATGCGTGGGCTGCTGGGGACCGACGGACGACCTGAACGTGACATCGGAGTACAAGCTGCTGAAGGAGAAGGGCTACCGGCCCGAGGACATACTCAACAAGATGAGGAAGTTCGGAGGGGCGAAGGTCGCTGAGCTCGTGAAGGAGCTCGAGAAGAAGGAGGCGAAGAAATGAGGGAGCTCAGCGTCGAGAACCTCGCGAGGGTCGAGGGACACGGCGGCATAACGGTCACGCTGGACGGCAAGAAGGTCAAGAGCGTCACGCTGGACATACACGAGGGTCCGAGGCTCATAGAGCAGCTCGTGAAGGGCATGACCCCGGAGGACGACGCGAACGTCGTGCCGAGGATATGCGCCATCTGCACCCTATCGCACAAGTTCGCGGCCCTGAGGGGCCTGGAGAAGGCCCTGGGGGTCAAGGCCCCCGAGAAGGCCGTGTGGACCAGGGAGCTCATGATGCTCGGCGAGAACGTCGAGAGCAACTCCCTGCACACGATGCTGCTCGCCTTGCCCGACTTTCTGGGATACCCGAGCGCGATCGCGATGCTCAACGACCACGCCGACGACGTGAAGCGGGCGCTCAGGCTGAAGAAGTTCGCGAACCACGTGATGGCCGTCACGAGCGGGAGGATAGTCCACGGCGAGAACCCCATCATAGGAGGCTTCGGGAAGTACCCCGGCAAGAAGGCCCTAGAGGAGATCAAGCTGAGGTCGCAGGAGCTCGTCTCTGACGCGGTCAGGGTCGTCGAGATATTCGGCTCGCTGGAGTACCCCACATACGCGGAGGCCGAGACGCTCTTCATGTCGGTGAGCGCCCCGAGGAAGCAGTACGGATACTACGGTGACTCCATACTGATCTCGAACGGCAAGGAGGTCGGCTGCGATGACTACAAGAAGCTCACGAGCGAGCGCGTCGTGAGCCACTCGTTCGCAAAGAGGTCCCTGTACCAGGACAAGCCCTTCACGGTCGGTGCGAACGCCAGGCTGATCAACATGGGGAAGAGGCTGGACGGGCAGGCCGCGGACCTGTTCAAGGAGCACTACAGCGATGC
>CAZHTV010000073.1:2463-6380 GCA_964535775.1 uncultured Thermoplasmata archaeon
GCGGCCGAGCGCATGCTGGCCGAGGACAAGAGGGACGAGGAGGTCCGCCTCGGCCTTGAGATGATCGCGAGGGCGTACGATCCATGCATAAGCTGCGCGACACACCTGGTGACTCTGAAGCGGATCTGAGATCGGGGCTCGAGGCGATTGCCGAGGACGGCAAGGTCTACGTTGTCGGTCTGGGCAATCTGGACCGAGCGGACGACGGCGCGGGCGTCCTCGTCGCACACGCCCTGAAGAAACTCTATCCGCGGTTCTCATTTTCGGAACATGACGGGGTTGAGGGCACTGTGCTGGACATATCTGAGACCCCTGGCGACGCGACGGTGTTCTTCGTGGACGCGGCCAACATCAAGGCGCCCCCGGGGACCATCAAGGTCGTGAGGAAGGAGGACGTCAACGAGAAGGAGATCACGACACACCGGGTGGCGGTGGCCCTGATGGCCTCGCTGCTGGAGAGAGGGGGCAAACGGTCTGCCGTGATATGCATCCAGCCAGGACGGATCGAGTTCAGGGAGCCGGTCACGGAACCAGTCGAGAGGGCGGTCAAGACTGTCGTCGCAACCCTCTCTGCTATAATGGCCAGGAGAGACTGAGCAACAGCCGCCACTGGCACATGCTCTCACGCCACCGGGAAAGCTTTATGATGGGAGACCACCTTCTCCAAATCCCGTGAGGCGAAAATGAAGATTATTGTAGTCTCCGGGGGAGTTTTGTCGGGACTAGGGAAGGGCATCACATCGTCTTCGATTGGAACTGTCCTGAAGGCGAGGGGCCTCAAGGTCACGGCGATGAAGATCGACCCGTACCTGAACTTCGACGCGGGCACTCTGAACCCGTTCGAGCACGGGGAGGTCTTCGTGCTAGACGACGGGTGCGAGGCGGACCTTGACTTGGGCAATTACGAGAGATATCTGGACACGAACCTAACAAGCGACCATGTCGTGACCACTGGGAAGGTCTACGGCAGCGTGATCGAGAAGGAGAGGAACGGCAACTTCCTGGGGAAGACCGTCCAGATAATCCCGCACATAACCAACGAGATTAAATCCATGATATCGAACGTCGCCATCAAGTCCGGCGCGGACGTCACCATCGTGGAGCTCGGTGGCACGGTGGGCGATATCGAATCGATGCCGTTCCTGGAAGCCATGAGGCAGATGCGCTCCGAACTCGGCCACGACAGTTTCCTGTTCGTCCATACAACGCTCGTGCCGATCCTCGGCACGCTCCAAGAGCAGAAGACGAAGCCGACCCAGCACTCCGTCAAGGAGCTGCGGTCGGTGGGCATACAGCCCGACGTGATCGTGGCGAGGTGCGCCAAGCCGCTCGATGAGAGCGCCAAGAAGAAGATAGCGCTGTTCTGCGACGTGCCGCTCCAGGCGGTTGTGAGCGCGCCCGACGCGAAGTCGATCTACCAGGTCCCGATCTTCCTCGAGGAGCAGGGCCTGACCGACTACCTCTTGGGAAGGATGGGCATCGAGAGCAAGCCCGACGGATTGGCCGAATGGAAGAGGTTCCTCAACAAGGTGATGAACCCCAAGCACGAGGTCAAGATACTGCTGGTCGGCAAGTACATGGAGCAGAGGGACTCCTACATGAGCCACTACGAGGCCTTCACGCACGCAGGTGCGGAGCTGGAGACCAGAGTGAAGTTCCTCAGGATGGAGTCGGAGGAGATCGACAGGGACGTCTCAAGGGCCCTCCTCGAGGACGCCGACGGGATCCTCATCCCAGGAGGGTTCGGCTCCAGGGGCATAGAGGGGAAGATAGAGGCGATCGGATACGCGAGGGAGAACAAGGTGCCGTTCCTGGGCGTGTGTCTCGGGTTCCAGCTCGCCAGTGTTGAGTTCGCGAGGAACGCCCTCGGAATGGGCGATGCGAACAGCACCGAGTTCGACCCGCACACCGCGCATCCGGTCGTCGACATCCTGCCCGAGCAGAAGAACGTGACCAAGAAGGGCGCGACCATGAGGCTCGGCGCACAGCCGATCCTTGTGGAGAAGGGCTCGACCGCGGAGAGACTCTACGGTGCCACGGAGATAATGGAAAGGCACAGGCATAGATACGAGGTCAACCCGCACTACATAGACACGATCCAGCAGAAGGGGCTCAGGTACACCGGAAGGTCGGCCGACGGCAAGAGGATGGAGATATGCGAGCTTCAGGGACACCCGTTCTTCATAGGCTCTCAGTTCCACCCAGAGTTCAGGTCCAGGCCCGGCAAGCCCGCTCCGCTGCATTTCGGCCTCGTCGAGGCCGCGCTGAAGTACTGCGCGGTGAGGAAGGGATAGCGCTCCAGCATCCAGCCTAGCCTTTGCGTTCACCGGTCTTCTCGGCAGGCGGCCCGGCCTTCGGCAGAGCTATCTTGAACACCGAGCCCCTCGAGAAGTCTCCCGGGACCCGGTCCTCGACCCATATCCTCCCCTCGAACTTGTCGACTACGGACTTGACTATGGAGAGACCTAGGCCGAATCCTTTCACCCCGGTCATGCCCGTCGCAAACCTCTCGAACACGACCCCCTTGCGGTCGTCAGGTATGCCCCTCCCACGGTCGGTCACGGAGATCACCCAGAACGTCCCCTGCGCGGTCGTCTCCTCTGCCACGCTGACGTCCGCCCTGACCCTAATAGAGGAGTCGAACTTCACCGCGTTTGATATGACGTTGAAGAACATCTCGTGCAAGAACGGGTTGGCCATGACGTAGTGCGTCTTCGGAGACACTGTCGACACGATCGTCACCTTCCGCTCGCCGGCAGCCTTGGTGACGGCTGCGATCGCCTCCTGGATCGAGTCGAAGATGTCCATAGGTTCGAAGTCGTCGACCTCCATGGTCCGCACCTTGGCGAGCTTCCGGATGTTGTCTATCAGCCTCGCATTGTTCCTGACCTGCAGCAGCGCCCTCTCGGCATATCTCCTCTGGTTGTCGTCAAGGCGCTTGTCCTCGAGCAGCAGCTCGATGTAACCCATTATGCCCTGGTTGAAGTTGTTGATGTCGTGGGTCATCAGGTCGTTCAGAAGCGCGATCTCGTTCACCGCCACAACCTGCTTCTCATAGGTACCCGCATTCTCGATGGCTATGGAAGCGATCCCGACGAGGATCTCGAGCAGCTCTATCTGGTCGGCGGAGGGTATCCTGAGGTCGACCGGCTCGTCCACCTCCAGAAAGCCTGAGAGCCTCCCGTCCCTGTCCTTCAGGGCGAATATGAGTATGTCTCTCTCGTGCCACGCATCCGGAGACTCCCTCGGCTGGGTAGCCCGCTCAGGATGCGCGAGATAGTAGAACTCATCGATGCCGTATTCCTGCTTCTCGAACGGGACGAAGTAGCCGCTGGCCCCTATCCTGCAAGTGTCCTGCATGTCATCAAGGATCCTGTCTGCCGGCCTCTCCAGCTTCTCCTTGAACCACGATGGGAATCCTGAATGGCCCCTTATGACGAACACATCCCGCTCTGCGTCGTACACGCCCACCATCGCTCTCCTGAAACCGAACGACTGGACCGCTCCGTCTGCGACGCGCTGCAGCAGTCTGTTGAGGTCGTCCATGTACATGACGGAGGTCGTAAGTTCGAGGACCTTCGACATCTGCTGGACCTTTCTCCTGCTGTCGCTCAGAAGGTGCTCCCTCGCTCGGTACAGCTCCGAGTTCTCAAGGGCGACGGAGGCCTGGTTCGCGAAGAGCTGGGCTATCTCGAACTCCGAGTCCGTGAACCTGTTGTCGCCCATGCGGTACACGACGAGAACGCCGACGACCGTGTCCTTGGAGATCAGGGGCATGGCCATCAAGGCCTCCTTCTCCTCCGGGGTGCCCTCCACGTTAACGCCCCTCGGGTCGGAGAGCGCATCGTTGACCAGCTGCGCCTTCCCCGTCCTCACTACCCAACCGGTGATGCCGACATCGGTCGAGAATTCCTCTG
>CAZHTV010000074.1:0-6154 GCA_964535775.1 uncultured Thermoplasmata archaeon
TCGGCCATCGAGTCGAAGTGGCGCAATGCCTGGTACGAGGCGAAGATAAACGAGTCCGTGCCCGTCCCGGGCAAGAAGAAGTTCTTCATGATATTCGCCTACCCTGGCGTCACTGGGTACCTTCATGTGGGCCACATGCGGGGCTACACCTTCTCCGATGCGGTCGTGAGGTACAAGATGATGACCGGCCACCAGGTCCTGTTCCCCGTGGGCACGCACGCCACAGGCAACGGGGCCATAACATTCGCAAGGAGGGTCGAGAGGGGCGACCCAGTCGCGATCGATGTGCTCAGGGCAAACGGCGTTGCCGAGGAGGCCATCGCCAGGCTCAAGGACCCGATAGAGGTCGTGAAGTTCCTCAACGGCGTCTACATAAACGACTACTGGAAGCGCTTCGGGTTCATGTCCGACTGGCGGAGGTTCACGTGCACCATCCATCCGGACTACTCCAAGTTCATCGAGTGGCAGATGCGCAAGCTGATGTCGGAAGGTCTCCTTATCCAGAAGCCATACTTCGCGCCTGCGTGTCTCGAGCACGGCCCGGTGGCGATCGACGCTTCGGAGACCGACATATCCAAGGGCGGGAACGCGGAGGTGCTCGAGTACACGCTCCTCAAGTTCGATATCGAGGACGGCAGGAAGCTCGTGGCAGCGACCCTGAGGCCAGAGACGGTCTTCGGGCTGACCAACTTCTGGGTGAACCCAGAGGTCGAATACGTCGACGCCCAGGTCGACGGGGAGACCTGGGTCGTGAGCCGGGAGGCGGCCGACAAGCTCGCCTTGCAGAAGGACAAGGTCCAAGTCAAGGGTTCCGCAGACGGCGCGTCCCTCATGGCCAAACGATGCAGGGCGCCGTACACGGGCAAGATGATACCAATATTCCCGTCGAGCCTCTGCGACCCGAACGTGGGCACAGGGCTGGTCATGAGCGTGCCCTCGGACGCTCCAGTCGACTGGATCGGGCTTGTGGAACTCAGGGAGGACAGGGCCCAGAGGGACAGGTACGGCATAACCGACCAGATGATGGACGAGGCCGCACCGATACCGATCATAAACACCCCGGGTTGGGGGCCGCTGCCAGCGGTCGAGATAGCCGAGAGGATGGGGATAGCCTCGCTTGCCGACCCGAAGCTGGAGGAGGCCACGAAAGAGGTCTACAAGACCGGCTTCCACAAGGGGATGATGAACGACATGTGCGGCGAATTCGCCGGCCAGCCCGTGGAGAGGGCGAAGGACACCATGCGGGAGGAGATGCTCGGCACTGGCCAGGCAGACCTCTTCTACGACCTGTCGGAGGAGGTCATGTGCAGGTGCGGCGGGAAGGTCCTGGTTAAGAAGATCCCGGACCAGTGGTTCATCGACTACGCGAACCCCGCGCTCACGGAGCGGGCCAAAGAGCACGCCCTGACGATGAGGATCCTGCCCAGGGAGTACTACGAGAACATCCAGGCGGTGCTGGAGTGGTACAGGGAGAGGGCCTGCGTCAGGCTGGGCAACTGGCTGGGCACGCGCTTCCCGTTCGACCAGAAATGGATCATAGAGGCCATCGCAGACAGCACATTGTATCCCGCGTACTACATCGTCTCGCGGTATGTGAACGAGGGGCTGGTGAGGCCTGAGGGCATGACAGAGGAGTTCTTCGACTTCGTGATGCTCGGCAAGGGGGACCCGGACGCGGTCTCGGCCTCGACCGGGGTGCCCGAGGCAACGCTCGAGGCCATCAGGTCGGAGTTCGAGTACTGGCATCCGCTCGACATCAACCTTGGCGGGAAGGAGCACATGACGGTGCACTTCCCTGTGTTCCTGATGAACCACGTCGCGGTCCTGAGGCCCGAGCATTGGCCCCGGGGCATCATAGTCAACTGGTACATAACCGCCACCGGCGGGAAGATATCGAAGTCCAAGGGCGGGGCCCAGCCCATCCCTGACGCGGCGGAGCGGTTCGGGGTGGACGCGATGCGACTGTTCTACGCCCACATCGCCTCGCTGTACGTCGACGTGCCGTGGGACGACGAGAAGGTCGAGGGCTACAGGGACCGGCTGGAACGGTTGTGGGGTCAGGTGAGCGAGCTCATGACCTCTGGCGGCCCCGAGGAGTCGGAGGTCGATCAGTGGCTGCTAGCTAGGATGGAGACCCGGCTAGCCAGGCTTCACGGATTCATGGACGCCTACGACCTCAGGTCATATGTCAACGACGTCTACTTCGAGATGCCCCAGGACTTCAAGTGGTACCTTCGCAGGGGCGGAAAGAACAAGTCCATCGTCTCCAGGACCCTGGAGACCTGGATAGCACTGATGGCCCCCGTCACACCGCACATCGCCGAGGAGATGTGGGAGGCCGCGGGCAAGAAGCCGTTCGTCTCGACGTTCCAGCTCCCGCCGGGGAGTGTCGACGAGCACATCATCGCGGAAGAGGCAAAGGGACGCCTCGTCGAGAGACTGATGGCCGACGTTGGGGAGATCGTCAAGGTCACCGAGATGAAGCCGAAGAGAGCCGTCGTAATGGTGGCCCCGAAGTGGAAGCACGACATGCTGGCCATGGCACTCTCCGACCCCAGGGGCAAGCCGGACATCCCGACCCTCATCAAAGGAGTCATGTCGAAGGTCGAGAACCCAGCAGCTAGGAAGGAGGTGCCGGCTTACGCGAAGGAGATTAGCGCGGAAGTCATGAAGGCCTCCGCCGAGGACAGGCAGGTGCTAGGCGCTGTGATCGACGAGAGGTCGGTCCTGTCCGCGGCCAAGGGTTTCCTCGAGTCGGAATTCGGTTGCGTGGTCGAGATATTCGCCGCGGACGACCCTGGCCGAGTGGACCCTAAGGAGAAGGCCAGGTTCGCGAAGCCGGGAAGGCCGGCAATATATCTTGAATGACATCTTTTTCGGGCGATAGGACTCTTATCGAAAGGCATATACCGAGCTAGGAATTACGGGAGGACGCCGCCCCCGGGGCCTTCTGCATCCCGTGAATCTATTCAACGACATTCGTGCAAGTTGGACTGTGACAACAAGCTTGGAGATGCCAGAGTGATATTCGAGAAGCTCGCCGATATCGTCGTTCGTCGCCACAAGATGATATTGATCATCTGGATTGTCGCCCTCCTGTATGTCGCCCCCGCGATAACGAGGGTCAACGAGGTGCTCGTCTACCAGGAGTCGGAGATGGTCGAGGGCGACACCGAATCGCTGATCGCCCAGAGGATCATAGACGAGCAGTTCCCCGTGGCGCTCGCCGACAGCACCCTCATGGTCGTCCTGAAGGGGCAGGATGTCGGCTCGGCTGAGGCAAGGGACTTCTGCTTAGACCTTGGAGACCGCGCGACCGCGGCCGACGGGCTTGCGTACCTGGAGGACTTCACCTCCGTCTATTCCGCATCCCAGGGGATGATATATGCGCTGGCGTCCGAGCTCGGCCCCGCCATGGTCGAGACGGAATACCAGGTCAACATGACCGCCTCCTTGTTATATGGCATACCCTCGATATATCTGAGCAACTGGCTGTACACGGATCCCGCCCTCAGCATACCGGAGAGGGATTCGGACGCGTACAATGCCACGATGGCGTCGATGCCGTACCTCCTGGCAGCCGCCGACGAAGCCACGGCTCACCTCTCGTATCAGTACCTTGGGGCGTTCTGCTACGCCTGGAACTCCACATATGACAACCCCACCCTGACCTCGGACCCGCAGGCCAGGGCGGAGGCAGCTGTCGGCACCGCCGCACCGCAGGTCATCGAAGGCCTCCCGTATCCGGACAGTCAGAAGGCCATCATGTATGCGGTGCTCGCATCGTTCGACCTATCTTCGTTCTCCAACCTCACTCTCATTCACGCGTTCTCTGTCTCCACGGTTGCCGCTTTCGCCGGCGTGGACGACCTGACGTTCATGGAAGGGGTTTACGCGCTCGGCCCGGTGTACACGCCCGAGGAGCTCGCTGTGTTCTCGCGCTCCGTGGTCGCCACAAGTACTCTTTCCGAGCTGCCGGTCCAGCTGCCGCCCGAATATCTCTCCAGCCTTGTGAGCCCTGACGGAACCACGACCCTGATCATCCTGAGCTTCTCGAAGGATTCCGGCCATGTCGAGGGCGGGGAGAAGCCGATTCTCAACAATGTCATCGCCCTCAGGGAGATGGTGTCGGAGTCGAGGGCCCTCCATCTGTCCCAGGAATACAAGACATACGTGACAGGGGACGCGGCGCTGACCGCGGACATGGAGAAGTCCATGATGAAGGAGCTCGCACTCATCGAGCCCATCACCATAATATTGATCATCGTGCTCATGGGGATATTCTTCCGATCGGTGGTGGCACAGTTCCTGCCCCTCGGAGGCGTCATGGTAGCCCTGGGGGTCAGCCAGGCGCTCGTGTTCTTCGTGGGTTCGCTCGTCGCGGACATACACTATTCCGTCATCACGCTGCTCTTCAGCATTCTCATGGGGGTCGGCACGGACTACGCCATCTTCGTAGTCGCAAGGTATAGGGAGGAGCGCATCAAGGGACACAACCGGGAGGAAGCGGTCAGGACTTCGGTCACATGGGCCGGCGAGAGCATTACGACCAGCGGGGCCACCGTCATGGTCTCCTTCTTCGCTCTATCCATCGCCGAATTCTCCATGATAAGGACAATGGGCCTGATCCTGGGCATGGCGATTGGCATATCCCTGCTTGTCGCGCTCACCTTGGTCCCCTCGCTCATCATGCTGCTCGGGAACAGGATATTCTGGCCTACCCGGGGGGCGCGCTGGTACAGGTTCGCCGAGAAGGTCATGGAGAGGAGGTCCCAGGGGCACCGCGGGTACTTCTACAAGGCAGCGAACTTCTCCATCAAGCACGCAAAGACGGTGCTCGTGGTGGCGTTCCTCATCTCGGTCCCGACCACGTATGTCTTCCTGAACGCGGAGACGAGCTTCGACTTCATCGGCGGGATGGCGTCCGGCGTCGAGAGCAACGAAGGCATTGTGGCGATGACGGACGCGTTCGGAGCAGGACGCATCATGCCCACCGAGATGGTGGTGGCCTTCGACACTCCCGTGTACTCAGAGGGCAACTTCAGCATGGACAAACTGAAATCGATTGACGACATCGTCGCCGTCCTGGCGGCTACGGACAACGTGAAACAGGTCACTGGTCCGACGAACCCGAAAGGCGACCACATCGACTACATGAACCTGAGCGCGATGGCTCCCGAAGCGAGGGCGAGCTACGAGGCCTTGATGCTGCAGCTGGTGGGCGTCGATGGGCGCACGGTCCTGTTCACGGTCATCCTGGAGGAGGGGCCGATGACACCCGAATCGCTCGATACAGTCAGGGTGATCAGGGACGAGCTGGCCGCTTTGAAGGCTTCGGACGGAGCGATATCATCCGCCAGCATCTACGTCGGTGGCTCTTCGGCGATCATATACGACCTCAAGATCGACCTGGACCAGCAGTTCACCACGATGAGACTCATCGTGGTCATCGGGATATTCGTTGTCCTCCTGATAGTCCTGGGGGCGGTCCTGCTGTCCCTGTTCGCGATAGTCTCGATCATGCTCAGCATCACATGGGCATTCGCAGCGACCGTTGGCCTGTTCGGCTACGCCCTGGGCGAGCCCATTCTGTGGATCATACCCCTGATCCTCTTCATCATGCTCATGGGGATTGGGATGGACTACAACGTGTTCATCCTCACCAGGATAAGGGAGGAGATTCACAAGGGGAAGAGCGACAAGGATGCGATCGTGGAGTCGCTCGACTGGACCGGTGGCATCATCACCGCGCTGGCTATCATCATGGGCTCCGCGTTCAGCATGATGATGATCTCGGGCACGATGATGCTGAAGGAGATCGGGTTCGCGCTCGCGTTCGCCATACTCCTGGATGCCATGGTGGTCAGGACTTACATCGTCCCGGCAATGATGACCGTCCTGGGCAAGTGGGGCTGGTGGGCACCCGGGCCTCTTCAGAGAGAGAGGAGAGAGGCAAAGTAAGGCTCTGGCGGGGAATGAGCCCTCTTTCGAGGGGGATTCATCCATGACACGCGTTGCTTGTCTCGGCGATCATGCTCCTCCTGTAGATGTGGAACTGGTACGCCCCGGGCAGGTACCAACGCGTGGGGCGGGACCGGAAGGCGCGAAAGCATTAAGATTCCGCTGGAGGCTTATCACTGGTCGATACCATGCC
>CAZHTV010000075.1:0-6129 GCA_964535775.1 uncultured Thermoplasmata archaeon
AAGATATTTATGCGTCCAGACTCTACCGATGGACTCGAAGTGATTTGCCATGGTGACCGAGCAGGCAGAGGTCAGAGAGCTGCGAGAGAACAGATACATGGTCATCGACGACGAACCGTGTAAGATCCTGAGCATATCGACTTCTAAGCCAGGGAAGCATGGCGAGGCCAAGGCGAGGATAGAGGCCATAGGCCTTTTCGACGGCGCTAAGAAGAGCGTCGTCTACCCGGTGAAGCACAGGGTCCTCGTGCCGATCATAGACAAGAGGAAGGCCCAGATAGTCTCCATCGAGGGCGGAGAGGCCAACCTGATGGACATGGACACCTACGAGATGTTCCACCTGCCGATCCCCGACGACCTCAAGGATTCGATGAGGCCGGGCGAGGAGATCCAGTACATGGTCGCCATGGACCGAAAGAAGATCACAAGGGTGTGACCATGCCTATCCGCGGCATGCTGAGGTTCGCGGATGCCGAGTCTTCGTTCGAGGACGCTTATTTCGTGATCGTTGGCGTGCCCTTCGACAAGACCACCTCTTTCAGGAGCGGCACGAGGTTCGCGCCCACGACGGTCAGGGAGGCCACTCAGAACTTCGAGAAGGAGAACTTCGAGCACGGCACCACGTTCGCCGACATTCCAGTTCACGATGCCGGGGATTTGTACGAGGAGGGCTCAGCTGACGAGATGGTCAGTTCCGTCTACGAAGAGGCGAAGCGGATAGTCGACGCCAAGAAGTTCCCGCTCTTCATAGGCGGAGAGCATTCCATCACTCCTCCCGTCGTGAAGGCCTTCGGGGAGATCTCCGTGATAACCATAGACGCCCATCTCGACTTCAAGGACGAATACCAGGGCCTGAAGAACAGCCACGCGTGCGCGCACAAGCGCATCATGGACCTCGTCGGGCAGGGGAACGCCTTCGCGTTCGGGATCAGGTCGATGTCCGCGGACGAGGACGTCAGCAAGGCCATCTATGCGGACGCCTTCAGGATACATGAGCAGGGCTGCGAGAAGGTCTTCGAGGAGATGCTCTCCAGGCTGAAGAGGAGGCCGATATACCTCTCACTCGACATAGACGGCATAGACCCCGCCTATGCACCCGGAACGGGCACTCCCGAACCGTTCGGGCTCACGCCATGGGACGTCAGGTATATCATCAACCGGGTCGCGGACAGGCTTGTTGGGTTCGACGTTGTAGAGATATCCCCGCCGTATGACAACGGCAACACATCCGTCCTTGGCGCCAGGATGATGCGTGAGATCATGGCGGTGAAGTGGAAGACGATGAAGAAGTGAAGCTCAACCCTTCGCAAGGCGCGCGACCTTCTTTCTGTACTCGTCCGCGAGCTCTTCTGCTCTCTCCAGCATCCTCGATTCGGAGAATACTCGAAATACGGATTCGGTGCCGGAGGGTCTTATGATCACCCAGCCATCATCGAAGAAGATCTTCAGGCCGTCGGTCGTATCCACCCGTTTCCCTTCGGTCTCCTTGGCCAGGCGCTCCATAACGGATTCCTTTTTCCCCTCGGGGCATTCGGTCTTCTTCTTGCATTGGCAGTAGGCCGGTATGCGGTCGTTGAGAGCCGATAGCTTGCCCTCCTTCGCGACTATCTCGAGCATCTTCGCAGCCGCCATGGCTCCGTCCCTGCAGTACTGGAACTCAGCGAATATGAGCCCACCGTTCTCCTCGCCCCCGAAGATGCCCCCGTGCTCCATCATCGCTCTGGCTATCGTGGGAGAGCCGACCCTTGTGTAGAGGATCCTCCCTCCAGCCATCTTCACAGCATCCTCGATGCACATCGAGGAGGCGACATTGGTGACCACAAGCCTGTCCCGCTTCTGGGAGCATACGTGGTTTGCCACTATGGCCAGGCTTCTGTCTCCGTGCAGATACCTGCCGTTCTCATCCACGAAGATGGTCCTGTCCCCGTCCCCATCATGAATGAGGCCGAAGTCGAACCCACCGGCCCTTACCATCTCGATGAGGTCCTTGGCGTTCTCGGGTACTGGCTCGCTCTCGTGACCAGGGAACGCGCCGTTCATGTCCGCGTTGAGCGTGACGTATCGCACGCCCAGTCGCTCGAGTAGTTTTGGGGTCACCAGGCTCGAGGCACCGTTGCCACAGTCCACGGCCACGCGCAGGTTCGCCCTGCGGATCGTCGGCACATCGACCTTGGAGATGATGCCGCCTATGTATCTGTCAGACGCGGTTGTGTTACTGACGAGCTGGCCCACTCTTCGCCAATCCGAGCGCTCAAACGCCATCTCATGAAAGGTACTCTCGATCCTCTCTTCGTTCTCCCGGGCCATTTCGGTGCCATCCCTGTCTATGGCCTTGATGCCGTTGAAGTCTGGGGGGTTGTGGGAGGCAGTTATCACCACACCGCCAGCTGTCTTACCGGTCTTGACTGCATACTGGAGAGTTGGAGTGGGAAGGATGCCGCAGTCCACGACGTCGCAGCCAACGGCCATTAGGCCCGATGCGCACGCCGACTTCAGCATCTCGTTGGACGTCCTGGCGTCGGTGGCTATCATCACCTTGCCCTTCATGAACGTGCCAATCGCCATCCCCAGTCTGAGGGCGAACATTGAATCCATCTGCGGGGTGTTCACGACGCCCCTGACCCCATTCGTACCGAAGAGCCTCGGGGCTTTTCTGACCTCTGCCATCAGACCTCTGATGTTCGAATCGCAAATAAAAGCTTCCTACGGGTTGAGGGGAACCGTAGTTCACAGGCAAGGACAGGTCGCTTTCGCGAAACACCACTGGCCTATGGTGGTCAACCTGGACTTCCGGAAGCATTATGACCACTATATATCATCAAGGTGCTGGGGGAGCTTGCGGATGGGCTTCAAGGAATGGATTATTCCTCAGGAGAAGCACTTCTTTGACATGCTTGAGCGCCAGGCGGATGTCGTTGTTGAGGGAGCGGAAGCGCTTCTGGACCTGACCAAGGATTTCCGCGACGTCGCCAAAAAGAGGGACAGCATAAAGGACATAGAGCACAAGGGCGACGACCTCGTCCATCAGATCGCTGAGGCCCTCAATAAGACCTTCGTCACCCCCATCGATCACGATGATATGTCGAAGCTCACATCCCGGCTGGACGACATACTGGACTTCATCGAGGCCGCCTCGCACAGGATGTGGTCGTACGAGATCAAGTCAGTGCCCCCGGAGATGGTGAGCCTCGCGGAGGTCATCCTCGCGTCCTCCCAGGAGGTCAATTGCGCCGTGAAAGACCTCAGGAATATAAATAAGAGGAATGAGATAATAAAGCACTGCATCGAGGTGAACCGCCTAGAGAACACGGGCGACGACATCACGCACAACGCTGTGGCCGACCTCTTCAGGAAGCATGATGCCGTCGACATAATCAAGCTGAAGGAGATATACGAATATCTGGAGATGGCGACGGACAAGTGCGAGGACGCGGCGGATGTGATCAAGGACGTTTTCATAAAGAACGCGTAGGTGCATCGCTGTGGAACTCCTCAGCCTCGTTGGGATAACCATAGCGATGACACTTGTCTTCGAGTTCGTGAACGGCTTCCATGACTCAGCGAACTCGATAGCCACGATCGTGGCGACAAGGGTTCTTTCCCCCGTGTACGCGGTGGCCATGGCTGCAGTGTGCAATTTCATCGGGATCTACATAACGAAGAACGTCGCCGAAACGATAGGGAAGGGGATAATCGACCAGTCACTCGTGGTTGAGCATGGCGCTCTTCTCATATTCTGCGCGGTCCTGGGCGCTATCGGCTGGGACCTGATCACTTGGTGGCTGGGCATCCCGACCTCGAGCAGCCACGCGCTAGTCGGGGGCCTCATCGGTGTGGGAGTAGCGGTCGCGGGCCTGAACGCGATAGTCTGGTCGGGCACGCTCAAGACCGGCGCCTTCATCGTCATCTCGCCGATGGCCGGCCTTCTTGCTGCGTTCCTGCTTACAGTGACCGTGATGCGGATCGCCCGAGGGTTCTCGAGAGTGCTTGTGAATAAGTACTTCCGCAAGCTGCAGTTGGTTTCTGCCGCATCCTACTCCGTCGCGCACGGGTCGAACGACGCGCAGAAGGGAATGGGGATAATCGCTCTGCTTTGGCTGGCACCCGGCGAGGCGTTCTATGTCCCTGATTGGGCGATGCTCGCATGCGGGGCCTCGATTTCCCTTGGGACTTTCTTCGGGGGTTGGCGTATAGTCAAGACCATGGCCTCCAGGATCACCAAGCTTGAGCCGTATCAGGGCTTCTGCGCGGAGACTGGCGCTGCCAGCATGCTGTTCGGCAGCACTCTCCTGGGCATTCCAGTTAGCACGACTCATACGATATCGGGTGGAATCATGGGCGTGGGGGCGACAAGAAGGCTTTCGGCCGTGCGATGGGGTGTTGGCCGCAAGATCGTCGCTGCCTGGGTGGTGACAATCCCAGCCTCGGCCACCATAGCCGGGTTGCTGTTCCTGCTCCTGAAAGCCCTCGGGTTCTGATCACTGTCTGAGGCTTCGGCGCGGGTTCCTCTTCCTGTCCAGCAAGTGTATCAGGAACGTCACCGCGAGAGCCCCTGCGAGTGCGACGCCGTAGGCAAACAGGTCAGAGTACCCTGCAGAGAATGCGGCAACTGCAATCGCAATCATGACGACCCATGGAATCAGCAACTTGACGAAGAGTCTTGCGTGCGAAGGTGGTCTTTTCCTGATCTTCTTGGCCATGGAACCGCCTACCGCCTCTCTTCCTTCGCATTGCTGACGATCTCCGAGAGGATATCAGAGCCTTCGGGGATGGTGACACCCGAGTCCACGATCGAATCCACTATCCTGCAATTGGCGCCTACGCGCGCGTCTTCCAGCAGGACGGATCTCTCCACGGTGGCCCTGAGGCCGACCACCGCGCGCTCGGATATGTAGGCATGAGGACCTATGGTCGCCCCGGCGACGACTGCTTCATCTCCCACCATCACCGGACGCTTGAGCACGGCGCCTTCGTGGACGCATTTCTTCGATATCCTGTGCGCGTCGCCGCCCATGAGCGTCCAGAACGCCCTCAGGAGGTCCTCCCTCCTCCCGCAGTCTATCCAGTATCCGTCGAACTCCATGCCGTACATGCCCTTGTCGAGTATCTTCGGGAAGACCTCACGCTCCATCGAGACGAAGCCCTTGCCGATATGATCCAGGATCTCATGCTCGAGGGCATAGGCCCCGGCATTTATCAGGTTGGAGAAAGCCTCCTGCCGCTTCGGCTTCTCCTGGAACCGCCGAATCCTCTTGTCAACGTCCAGATCAACCACCCCATAAGGGGTCGGGTCCTTGACCGGCCAGAGCGAGATCGTCGCGAAGGCCTTCTTCGTCCTGTGGAAATCGATCAACTTCGCGATGTCGAGGGACGAGATGCTATCCCCGTTGATGACGAGGAACTGTCCGTCGATGTGGTCCTCGACGTTCTTCACGGCTCCACCTGTGCCCATAGGCTCGGGCTCTTCGACGAGTGTTATCCTCCTCTTCGACCTGTGCTTGAGCAGGTACTCCTCCATGGTCCTCTTCTTGTATCCCATGGGGATGACGACCTCGTCGACTTCCCTTGGCAACGAGTCTATGACGTGCATGATAAGAGGTTTCCCCATGACCGGTATCAGGGGTTTGGGTATCCTGTATGTCAGCGGCCTGAGTCTCGTGCCCATGCCGCCGACGAGAAGTACTGCCTTCACGTCGTCGGGGATGGGATTCGCGCGTATAAATCCATCCCGAGGGTGCGGGCGGACAGCGCCATAGCTGGAGGTATGTCCGCCCGAAAATCAATCGATCACTGCAGAGGAGATATGCTGACGACGTTGTTGCCCCTCAGGATCACGGTCCCCAGGCGCTTAACGTTCTCGCCGTTCGTCTCCTCGGTGTCCTCGAGAACCATGTTCAGGTAGTCGTCGAAGCCGACGAGCGTGCCCACAAGAAGTCGGCTGTCCTTGAGGAGCAGCGAGACCTTCTTGTTCATGGATTTCTCTAACAAACTTAGAGGCATCACCATTCTAAATCACGAGCGAGTCAATGGCTAGGGCTCACATAAAGCTTTGTGTAATGCGGTTCTGTCCAAGATCGGGTGGTACGTGTAGTGCCAACTGTCAAGAGCCCGTCTCCCCGTTGACCACCA
>CAZHTV010000076.1:0-6065 GCA_964535775.1 uncultured Thermoplasmata archaeon
TCTTTGCCGTCGATGGCAGAGCGATTATCGGCTTGCCGCCCTTCGACCTGGCGGCCCCTCTGATGAAGTCCACCTGCCCGCCTATGCCGGAATAGAACATAGACCCCAGCGAATCGGCGCAGACCTGGCCTGTTAAGTCCACCTCGATTGCGGAATTGATTGCGACCATCCTGTCGTTCTGCGATATGATGAACGGATCGTTGGTGTACTCCGTGGGATGGAATTCGATCGCGGGATTGTCATCTATGTAATCGTAGAGCTTCCTGCTGCCGATGCAGAACGACGCCACCGTCTTGCCTGGGTGGATCGTCTTCTTCCTGTTGGTGATGACGTTCCTGTCGACCAGCTCCACGAGTCCGTCTGAGAACATCTCCGTATGTATTCCCAGGTCCTTCTTGCCCGTGAGATGGGACAGGACTGAGTCGGGGATCGTGCCTATGCCCATCTGCATGGTCGAGCCGTCCTCAATCAGGCTGGCGATGCTCTTGCCAATCCTTCTGGCCACATCGTCCACCTTTTCCCTGACCGAACACAAAAGCGGGACGTCGACGGGAACGGCTATGTCGATGTCCTCTATGTTGATGAAGCAGTCGCCGAGCGCCCTGGGCATCTGCGTGTTGATCTCCGCGATGACCTTTGTCGCAGATTCCGTTGCTGACTTCACAACATCAGTCGACACGCCGTAGCTGCAGAAACCGAACTTGTCCGGAGGAGAGACCTGTATGATGGCGACATCTATCGGAATCTGCCCTGAGCTGAACAGCGCCGGTATCTCGGAGAGGAATACTGGCGTGTAGTCTGCTCTCCCTTCGGCGACCGCCTGCCTCGTGTTCGCCCCGATGAAGAACGCGTTGTGCCGGAACTGGTCCGTGAACTTCTCCTCAGTGTAAGGTGCGACTCCGAGGGTCATTATGTGCATGATCCTGGTGTCCGCGAGCCTTCCCGCGGTCTCAATCAGCGCCTTGACAAGAATCTGAGGTTCGGCCGCACCTGAGCCTATGAAGACCTTGTCGCCGCGATGTATCGTCGCGACCGCCTGCTCCGGGGTCCTGACCTGCTCCTTGTAGCGCTCCTGCCAATCGAACATCATCTTGGAGCTACCTGCCGAAGACGCGGCGGGTTCCCTTGACATCCCTGGTTTCGCTGGCATGAGAGGTCATTCACTCGTAAATTGTAGGCCGTATTAACGGTTTTGCAGTTACGGAATGGGGCGCTGATAGCATCTGTATTCACCCGTTGTGAGGAGCGTGGAATCCACGGGACCCGCTGCAGCTCCTGTAGACCGGAGGTCATGGCCGAAACCTATCGACACTTTTTCGAGTAGTAAGGGCAATCAGGGGAATGGATGTCCTTTCCGCATTCAGGGCACACTTCTCTCTCCTTGCTCCTCACTGCCTTTGCCACATTGGCACGTATTGTCGTCGCCGTATCCATCACCTAGAACACTTCAACCGGCACGATGCGAATAATTCGCTCCCGAACACCTACGTGTGGACCTGTACAAGAAAGCAACAGCAGGTATCATGGGTTCACACACCAAGACCGAATGCGATGATCGGAGCGGTCATATAGACAGAAGCATCGCTTTCATGACCTCGAGCTCTTTGCCGATCTTAAGTATTGCTTTGTTCTTGTCAGGGAACACGAGTTCCGGGTGCTCCCCGCGGAAGGTGTCGAAGATCTCGCCCGGAGAGATCTGGTGGAGCTCCCGAAGCACCTGTGCCCTGTACTGAGACATCGCTCTTAAAGGGGGTTCGAGCAACGGGGCGAGGTCAAAATCATCGCTGAGCCAGGCATCGATCTCCTCTTGCTCCATCTGGCCGAGGTTGTTCAACAGGAACCTTCTGATGGCCTTCTTCCACTCAGCCTCCATGTTCATCGCTCCTTCTCTGGTATCTTCTTTCCTGGGTTCATTATGTTGTCGGGGTCGAGCAGGCGCTTGATCCTGCGCATGGTCTCCAGGGCCACCTCAGAGTACTCAAGCACCATGTTGTCTCTGTGTTCAATCCCCACTCCGTGGCAGCCCTGGACCGAGCCCCCCAGGCTGGCCGCGAGCGCGGCTATCTCCCTGAGCGCTTCCTGGTACCTCTCCCAGGCCCGGTCGCCCTTGGGCAAGCGGTACCTTCCACCAGCCATCCTGTACTTTCCGACGTCCAAGCTGTACTTCTCGCCGGGAAGAGGTTCGATGCCATATTTCGGGGCTATCTCGTTCCACAGAGTGTCATAGTACTGACGCATCTTCTCCGTCGGAACGTAGGTCGTGAGGACATCCTCGAAACCTGTCAGCGCCCGAGCTCCGCACCATTGTTTGGTATAGGTCGTGAGGAACTGGTTGGCAACTTCGCGATCGGCTAGGATGCCCCCGGCGTCCTCGATCGTCCCCCTGAGGTGTTCTGAAACGGCTTGCACCTCCCCCTTGGTGCCATGGGCCAGGGCGTAGAAAAGGGCCTGCTTATCGGGTGGGGCTCGCAGCTCCGAATGATCGGTGACTTCGTATGCCTCGCCACCAGAGAAGTCAACGCCCGATGCCATGACCCTCTGAGCGGCGTCGATGGCGGCCCAGAAATCGTCGAAGAAGCCCAGCACCACCTCTTGTGCCTCTGGCAAGGGCTCCACTCTCAGAGTGGCCTCGGTGATTATCCCAAGGGTGCCCTCCGCGCCTATGAACAGCTGGTGGAGCCTGTACCCCGTGGATGTGTAGAGCACCTTCGGGCCGGTCCTCAGGACGCTGCCGTCCGCGAGGACGACCTCGAGTGACATCACGCGATCCGCGATAGTCCCATACTTCTGGTGCCGCCTGCTGAAGGCGGACGTTGAAATCGCTCCCCCGACGGTCGCCATCTTCAGCGAGCCCTGCTCTTGTGTCAGCCAAAGCCCGTGCTCAGCGAGTCTGTCCTCAAGGTCCTTCAAGGTTATCCCTGGCTGGACCGTTACACTCATATCTGGCACACTGACCTCGATGAGCTTGTTCATCCTGATGGTGTCGACCACTATCCCGCCGTGAATCGGAACCAGCATACCGGTCCTGTTAGAGCCGCCGCCCTTGGGGATCAGGGGGATCTTCCTGCCGGCCGCAATGCCAACTACCCTCTTCACTTCCTCGGTTGTCTCTGGCAGAACGGCGAAGTCCGGCATGTACTTGTATTCGTCCTCGAACCTGATCCTGTAGGTGTCCTTGCAGTAGGGAAGAAGGTCGGCCTTCTCCCAGAGCAGCCCTTTCTCCCCGAGAGCCCCGACAAGCTGCCTCTTGACTTCATTCTTGACTGAATCAGGCATCATCGCCGGCTCTCCCTCGCGCACTCGAGATATCTATCGAGGAATACGCACAGTTCAACAACATCGAGGGAAGAGCCCACGCTCTGAGCGGCGTTCTTGAGGCTCTGCATACAGAATGGACATGCGGTCACCAGCGCGGATGCACCTGTCTTCTCAGCCTCTCTGATGCGCCTGACAGCCGCTTTCTGCGATATCTCCGGGTATGCGGTCTTGACGCCAGCGCCGCCTCCACAGCATCTTGCGAGCTCTCTGGCACTCCTCATCTCAACCAGCTCAAGTCCAGGGACCGAGTGCAGTAGCGCTCGGGGGGCATCGTAGACCTCTGCGTGCCTGCCGAGGTGACATGGATCGTGATATGTCACCTTGATGTCGGCACCTCTGAACCTAAGCCTGTCCGAACTGACCAGCTCCGCCAGGTACTCTGTCGAGTGCAGCACCCTCACATCTTCTGCCAGCCCTTTGTAGTCCTGCCTCAGAGTCTTGTAGCAGCCAGCGCACGCTGTGACTATCCTCTTGACTCCTGTCGCTCTGAGCCTCTGCTCGTTCTCCTTCCTGAGGCGCTCGAAGAGCTGCTTATGGCCCAACCTCTTGACCGTCGAGCCGCAGCAGAGTTCGTCATCAAGCAGTAGACCGAAATCTTCGCCTGCGCAGTCAAGAAGATGCGCCAGCGCTCGCGGGCTGGCCATCAATGTCCTGTCCAGAGAAAACGTGCAGCCGACGTAGAAGAGCGTCTCAGTCTTTCCCGGGACGACCTTCTTGTCCGTCAACTCTTTAGCCCACCGCTTCCTGGACGACCGCGGCTCCTGCCATGGATTGCCATAGTTCTCGAGGCTCTTGACCAGCAGCTGGTGCTCAGGCAGCAGCGGCATGCCGACGGAGAGGAGATATTCCCTCAGGACCTCCGTCGCCTCCGCATTCTTCAGCTCTGCGGTGCATGAGTGCTCATCCCTCTTGCAGAGCAGACAGGAGTAGGCGATTCTGACAGCCCGCTCGTCAGGCTCGAGGATGCCAGTGAGGAGCGCGTGCACGAGCAGGTTCCTGCCCTTTGGAGATATGCTCTCCTCGAGGATCTCAGAATACATCGGACACTCGTCCTTACAGCAGCCGCACCTGCAGAGAATGCACATCTCAGCAACTTTCAGCATGCCATCGAATTCAGAGGACATATGGGGTAGTCTCCGCAGCTGGCACTGGCATCTCGCGCAACCACATCCGGATTGAGGGAGTCGTATTTTACCGTTTGGACTGACACGTGCGGAGACGCGGAAGTGAGATTTATCAGTGCGGTCATACCCCTACCTCGGAGTTGTGCAGCTTGCGGTTCGGGCCGCTTTCAGAGGATGCGATTCAACACATCGATCAGGCGACCATTAGCATACTTGGGAATACCGGCGTCGCGGTCTTTGAGAATCAGTCTCTCCAGCTCCTCGAGGAGGCAGGTGCCCACGTCGACAGATCGAGGTCTATTGCAAAGATTCCGGAACGAACGATAAGAGAGGCGCTCGAGCTCGCCCCGAATAGAATCAGGCTCGCTGCAAGAGACCCATCGAAATCGATAGAGCTCGGAACAGGCAGGACACACTTCACGAACTCCGCCACTGGGATAAGAGTCCTGGATCATTTGACTGGCAATATCCGGGAATCCGTCCTCTCTGACATACCCATGTTCGCGGCAGTGGCCGACGTTCTTCCTAACATCAACTTCTACGGTCCGACGGTCGTAGCACATGACGTCAAAGGCAACATGCATTTTCTGATGGAACTGGTTGCAGGCATCGAGAACACGACGAAACATGTGACACACGAGTGTCACGGCACAGAACTCTCCAGACTCTACATGAAGATCGCACAGATCGTGGCCGGGGGTGAGGATGAACTCGCCAAGAATCCTGTCATCTCATCAGGCGGATGCCCGGTCAGCCCTCTCCAGTTCGACCGCGCAAACACCGAGGCGATGATAGAGAGCGCAAGAGCTGGGATGCCGTACGACGTGATGAGCATGGCCATGGGCGGAGGGACTGCCCCCATTTCACTGGCAGGGGAGTTGGCCGTCATCAACGCCGAAGTCCTCGCCGGCCTGACCATCTGCCAGCTGGCGAGATCCGGCTGTCCTGTGATCTATGGCTCTGTGGCCTCCATCATGGACATGAGGACGGGCATCCTCGCCCTCGGAGCGCCGGAGAGGGCGGTCCTCAACGCAGGTGTCGTCCAGATGGCGCACCACTATGGCGTCCCGTGCGTCGTCGGTGGGATGAGCACTGATGGCAAGATGCCGGGTGACCAGACGATGTTCGAGAAGACCATGACGGCCCTGCCAGCAGTCCTGGCAGGAAGCGACGTCGTCTTCGGACCCGGGCTCCTGAGCTCGGCCACTACTTACAGTCCCGCGCAACTTGTGATTGACAACGAAGTCGCTGGCGCTCTGCTGAGGATCCAAAGAGGAATGGAATGGGACGTGGATTCTCTGGCGACGGGGGTCATCGAGAGAGCGGGACCAGGCGGTGGCTTCATGGGCACAAGACACACGCTTGATCATCTGAGGAAGGATGTGTGGATCCCAGAGTTGGCAGACCGCAACATACACGACAACTGGGTGAAGCAGGGCTCTAAGGACATGCTCGCCAAGGCCAGGGAGAAGGTGGTGGACATCCTGTCCAAGCACCAGGCGAAACCTCTCGAGAAGGAGCAGAAGAAGGAGATAGACGGCCTATTGAGAGCTGCAGCGCGGCTCTGAACCCGTGGGAGACTAGGCCTTCCTACCTTCCTGAGCAAAAAGATCCTCAAGCTCA
>CAZHTV010000077.1:0-5965 GCA_964535775.1 uncultured Thermoplasmata archaeon
GTTTCGACCCAACATCACAGGGTCGCGCCGCACGAATGGCACTTGCTGGCATCCTCAGCATTGAGAGTCCCGCAGTACTTGCACCTGACCATCACTATCCTCGGCGTGGTATGGTCCAGCCCGATTGTCCTCGGTTCAGTCTTGAAGATCTCCTCCTCCAATCTGGCCTCCTTCTCCGCTCGTATGTGCGCCGCCAACCCAACAAACACGACGCCAGCCATCACGAGGATCCATCCGATGATCCACAGAGCCATGGACATCTGCGGGAAGTCGGTTCCTGACAGGAGCGCGACGACGAAGGTCACGATGGCCGCCGCAATGAGCATAGCGCCTGCCACCGCAACCTTGACCGAATTTGAGAACCTGCCTGCGAGCGGCCCAGCACTCAGAGTAATCGCGTCAGCATCACGCCTGATCATTTCAGCCGCCTTGGCCTCACCTAAGAGCGGAGGTCTACTCATGCGTACCAACTCTCTGGCCACGCGTATTCTCTGCATCCTGATGATTGAGATGACAGAAGATTAAGCTTCTCATGGGAGTCCGTCAGTGCCTGGATTCCTGCCGGGCCGACCATTGATATATCCAAAAGCTGATGTGGACCTGGCAACGGAGGGAAGGGCGATGCGGCGAAGCCTCGGGAGGCTATCGGGAGGGATCTGGGAGCGGGCCCCTACGAGATTCGTAAGGACGCTTTTCATTGCGGCCTGCGTGACGGTTCTTCTGATTCCGAACGTTACCGTGCGACCAGCGGATGCGGCGACCAGGTATTTCCTTGACCTCTGGCCCGAGATGGACACGTTCGTGAACGAACAGGCCAAGGATACGACATACGGCCTCAACCTCTCACTGATCTCCGGCTACTGGCAGTACTGGGAGATGGGTTTCTATCATCTGTGCATTCTACTGCAGTTCGACTTCTCGCTGCTGCCCTCGGATGCGGTGCTCATCGACGCGTATCTCATCCTTTATCTGCACTCTGGAGGGGGCAGGACCCTGGAGCTGATGCTCCTGGAGGAACCGTGGGACCACAGGACAGCGAGTTGGAACAACCAGCCCAGACCCGTCTACCCGTCTTCCGGAATGAACACGACATGGGACATATCAACGACTATCTCGCAGAAGAGCATCGATATCTCTTCGTGGGCCCTGGGATGGTATGGTGAGACCATTGAGAACAATGGTCTGACATTGAGACCGTATGAATGGATGACAGCCGGCGACAGATGCTCTTTCTATAGTCAGGAGGGCGCGAGCATCGAACCGGACGAGGAGCTCAGGGCCGTCAAGATGCCCAAGCTGAGGATATCGTACACCGCCTCTGCGCCCATCCCTCAACCTGATCCGCCGGACCCGCCTCCATGGATCGATGACATCGTCCCGCCTGAGCTCTCGATGACGATAGCGCCCACGGGCACGATCCGCCCCACGGACACGGTGACCATCACGATCCTCGCAACTGATGACTGCTGCCTCGACAGCGTCACATTGTATGTCAATTGGGTAGCGGTCGTTAACATACTGGTGCCCTACAGCGACCTACACAACACCTCGATACTTGCAACCTACGAGAGCACTCTGGGCTTGGGCGCCCAATACATACACGCGACGGCTCAGGACAGGATGTCCCATCTCGTGGGCGACTACGAGAGGCTTTGGGTGGGCAGCAATACGCCTCCTCAGGTGATGATAAGATTCTCACCCACTATCACTCTACCAGAGGACAGCACGGTCATCGAGGTGACCGTCGAGGCGAGTGATGCAGAGGGCCTGAAGAGCGTGGTCGTGGGCGTCGAGAACGGCCTGTACGACCCTGGGCTGTATCCTGATCACTCCGAATCGGTCAGCTTCGCTCCACCTTATCCGACGACCTTCACATGGACTGTCCCTTTCACGAACAAGCACGTCCCCAACCTCCTCCTCGACCCGCTCAACGCAACCGGCATCATGGTCGGTGCCCGGGTGATGGATGCCGAGATGCTTTCGGCGACGGCGACCGGCTACATCGAGGTCGTGAGGCCGTATCAGTGGGACTACGGCATCCCGTACTCCAACCCGTGGAACAACCACCTGAGCTATCAGAGGATGGAGGACGCCTTCGGGCACGGGGAGCTGTGGGGCCCGGGAGATCTTGAGTGGTGGCACACCGCAGTCGCGCAGTTCTGGAAGCCCATCTTCTCGATGATGGCCGCCAACGGCGAGTGCTTCGGCATGAGCATGTACAGTCTCTGGCACTACTACAACGACGTATGCGTCCCCGACACGCTGACGGAGCACGTCGGAGACGAGAGAGCGCCCTATCTGCCAGGGTACGAGGAGTGGAGGTACGCCAAGCGGACCATCGAGATGTGGCAGGGAGCGCAGGTGTCTCAGGAGCTGCTGTCGAGGTACATCGACCAGGTCTGGGACGAGCTAAGGGCCTCCCGGGCGATATCACCTTTCCTCGCGGGGCCCTTCCAGGAAATGATCGCGGACCTGGCGGCAGGCAAGCCGGGCATAGTGTATGTCGCCGAGTACAAGGGCCTTGACGAGGGCATCACCGAATGCGTCGGTGCGCACGCGATGGTCCCGTACTTCGCGAGGGAGATAGGCGAGGGCGTATGGCAGGTGTATGTCTACGACTCCAACAGGGAGGCCGCGAGCACGCTCTTCTGCCCTGACCTGGACGACTTCGAGCACTACCCATACATCCTGGTCAGCGAGGCGGGCTTCGAATGGCGCCAACTCAAGAACAGGAGCACGACCCCTGTCACCACGGAGTCATGGAACGACTTCATCTGGTACATCTCGTACGAGGACGCCATGAGGCCCGACTACGATCTCATGGACGGATGGCTGGTTGCGGCCGCGGTGCTCATAATGATAGTCGCCGTCGCGACGGTGCTGGCGGTCGCCATGCCCGTGCTGATCACCGTATCGCACCTCCTGCCGATCCCGCTGCCTCTGCCCATGGGGCCCGGGTCGTCGATGCAGTCTCTCGCGCTCCCCGCAGGCGAGGAGTACACGGTCAACTTCACTGGCCAGGTTGACGGAGAGTACACCTGGGCCATGGCCTCGGGGTACTCCAACTACGGCATCCAGAACCGCACCTGCGG
This sequence comes from uncultured Thermoplasmata archaeon, assembly GCA_964535775.1. GTDB lineage: Archaea > Thermoplasmatota > Thermoplasmata > UBA10834 > UBA10834 > COMBO-56-21. The sequence goes on from CAZHTV010000077.1 coordinate 3,093, forward strand.
GAACGGCAGCCAGGACGTGCTCATGCTCGAGGTCGGAAGCGCCTACAAGGAGTACGGACTGAGGTTCAAGGGCGACCTGCCTGACGACGATTTCATGATGGGGATGATGCACAGGGTGGGCCTCGAGTACAGAGAATACACTCTACACAACGTGTCGATGGCCGCTGGCGGCGACCTCGAGACGTATGCCACATCCGACGGCGACAGACTCGTGCTCGCGAATCACGGCGGTTCGCCGGTGACCATGAGGGTCGTGCTCAGGAGCAACCGCGAGGTCGGCCAGGCGAATCAAGAGATCACGGTGGAGCCAGGGATGAGGACAACCATCACAGCCGATTGGGACGACCTCACACAGCCCCTTGAGATCACAACCGAGGAAATCGAGGGAACTTCGAAGCTTGTTTACGGAGTGGTCATCATATCCGCGGTCATCATCGTTGCGGCAGTCATCCTGACCGCACTCGCGAGGAGGGCCAAGAGGGGTGGGAGGACATGAGGACGAAATCGCGGCTGCCCACAGTGTTCGCGAGCCTGTGTCTGTTGCTGGGAGGCGTTCTCGGCCTCGCCGCAGCTCCATCCTCGGCGACTTACGTCTACATATTCGAAGAGGACTTCGACGGGGCCTGGCCTCCTGAGTTCTACGTCATCAACCCCTCTCCTGGCAGCTGGAAAGTGGTTGACAACAACGCCGCATCTGGGTTGGACTACTGGGGGAGGTCCTCCTACAGGGCCCAGGCAGGAACGTACAGCGCATGGTGCGCCCAGAACGGCGTCAACAGTCTGAACCTGCAGGCGAACAGCCTCAACCACTACTACGACCAGGACATGCAGGCCTGCATGATGGTGTACCTCGGGAACGTCGAAGGCTACGGCTCGCTCCTGCTGTCTTTCGCATACTGGGCGAAGACCGGGACCGAGAGCCCGAACGACCACCTGGAGGTCAGGGCGTTCACCGGGTCAGCATGGGTGGACCTGTGGACGCAGCCCGATGTCGGCAGCATGACCTGGGAGTGGGTCACCAGCACCCTGCCCCTGACCACGATATGGGTGGGCTGGTTCTTCTTCAGCGACGCGGAAGTGGGCCTGGGCCCTTACGAAGGCGTATATGTCGACAGCATACAGATCGCGGGGAACGACGTGGAGCGGCCCGCCTCCTCGACGGGGCCGCTGGACTTGTACTGGGTCGGAGACACCATCTACGTTCCGTACCTGGCGAACGACTCCTTTGGCAGCGGGGTGAAGTTCGTGGAACTGTATTACAGGTACAACGCCACAGGAAGCTTCCAGAAGTACGCTCCCCCGGAGAATCCTTCAGGCGAGTGGAGCTCCGGCCTGATCCCGTTCAACACTACCACGATCGGCGGGGACGGCACTTACGAGTTCTACACGCTCGCGACGGACTACGCGTTGAACAAGGAGCTCGCGCCAGGCAGCGCGGACGCATATGCGGTGCTCGACAACTCCAGGCCCTCGACCGCCGCGCTAGCTATCGAGACTCCTAACATACATGGCTGGTACAGGGTTGATGCACATGTCTTCCTTTCACCGCATGACACCGGAAGCGGTGTCGAGAACACCTGGTACAGGATAGGCACGGAGGACTGGCAAGCCTACGGCGACGGCATCGTGGTCTCCGCCGACGGCATACACCAGCTGCAGTTCTACTCCGAGGACCGCGCAGGCAACAAGGAGCAAGTGCGCACACTCGAGCTATGTCTGGACAGGCAGTCCCCGAGCCTGGAAGTGACAGGACCGGCGGATGGGGTAGAGCTCGAGAGCGGTGAAATCCTGATCTCCTGGGAGTGTTCGGACGAGACCAGCGGGGTCGACAGGGTGGTGGTGACGGTCGACGGTGAGTTCAGCGAATACTGTAACGCGTCGACCCACAACCTCTTGCTTTCGGGCCTCGAGCCCGGGGAGCACTCAATCCTCCTGACCGCTGTGGACAGGGCGGGCAACTCGGCCGAGGTCTACATGAACTTCGAGGTCTTGTCGGACGAGGAGGTCGGAGCCATCGCCAACTTGTGGCCGCTCATCACAATAGTAGGCGTCGTCGTCTTCCTCGCAACAGTTCTAGCCCTTCTCCTCAGGGCGCGCAGAGGAGTCACGGGCGGCCGCAGGGAGAGGCGCCTCGGAAAGGAAGAAGCCGGGAAAGGCGCCGAACCGATGAGTTCCGCGGCCGAGAGCGCCCCCGCCAAGGAGGACACCCCTAGAGAGGTTACTGGCGGTCGCGAGGAGAGGCGCCTTGGAAAGGAGGAAGCCGGGAAAGGCGCCGAACCCATGAGTTCTGCGGCCGAGAGCGCTCCCGCGAAGAAGCAGAAACCCAAGCGATGACCAGACTGTCAGTGACCGTTCCCGCGGGCTTCCCAATCGCTCCTGAGCAGAGAATACATCGCGTCGTCAGAGATGACCCCTTCGTGTGTGACCCCTCGGCTCCTGAGAATGCCTTCCCTCTTGAAGCCGAGCCCCTCAAGCAACTTCGCTGACCTCGTGTTGAAGACGAACACTAGGGCCTCGATCCTAGTGAGCTTCATCCTCTGGAACCCGAGGTCGATAACAGCCCGCATCGCCTCTGACATTATGCCCTTCCCCCAGTGCTCCCGCTGGAGGTCGTATCCCATCTCGGCCATGTGCCCGGAGGGACGCACCCACTTGTAGAAACCGAGCGAACCCATGAGCCCGGGGCCGTCCCTCATAGATATGCCCCATCGGAACCCGTCTCTCTTCGCGAAGAGGTCCACTATGTACTCGCGGAGCTCCTTCTCAGCGACCTCCCTGCTCTCCGGCCCCGGGAAGCCCTGGCCCTCGATCATCTCCTGTCTCGAGAAGTGCTCGAGGTACCAGTCGAGGTCGTCCATGGTGATCTCGCGCAG
>CAZHTV010000078.1:0-5938 GCA_964535775.1 uncultured Thermoplasmata archaeon
CCTGCCGACCTCGTAGGCGCGCTGTTCCGCCCTGTTCTTCAGCTCTGCCTTCTCCTTTCTCCCGCGGTCCTCCTCAGCGAACTTCTCAGCGTCCTTGACCATACGCTCGATTTCGTCCTTCCCGAGCTTGGTCGTGGCCGTGATGGTGATCTTCTGCTCCTTGCCAGTGCCCAAGTCCTTGGCCTTCACGTCGATGATCCCGTTGGCGTCTATGTCGAAAGTGACCTCTATCTGAGGGACTCCTCTCGGAGCGGGCGGAATCCCTATCAGGTGGAACCTGCCGAGGGTCACGTTATCGGCGGCCATGGGCCTCTCGCCCTGGAGCACGTGTATCTCCACGCTGGTCTGTCCGTCGGCGGCGGTGCTGAAGATCTCGCTCTTCCTGGTGGGTATCGTGGTGTTCCTCTCGATCAGCTTGTGGAACACGCTCCCGAGGGTCTCGACACCGAGGGATAGGGGTGTGACATCAAGCAGCAGGATATCCTTGACAGTGCCTTCCAGCACCCCGCCCTGTATGGCAGCTCCCATGGCGACGCACTCCATGGGATCGACCCCCCGCACTATCTTCGGGCCGACTATGCCCTCCACGAACTTCTGCACGATCGGCATGCGTGTCGGCCCTCCGACCAATATCACTTTGTCGATCTTCTCCGAGGAAAGCCCCGCGTCCTCGAGCGCCTGCATGGTGGGCTTCCTGCACCTCTCGACTGTGGGCCTTACGAGTTCCTCCAGCTTCGCCCTCGACAGCTTCATGGTCAGGTGCCTCGGCCCGGAGGAGTCCGCGCTCAGATAAGGCAGGTTGATCTCAGTCTCGAGCGTTGAGGACAGCTCGATCTTGGCCTTCTCCGCCGCTTCTCTGATTCTCTGAGTGGCCATCTTGTCCTTCGATATGTCGATGCCGGTGTCCGCCTTGAACTCCTTCACGATGAAGTCCACTGTGGAGTTGTCCATGTCTGTCCCGCCCAGCTGGGTGTCCCCGCTAGTGGATATGACCTCGAAAACCCCCTGTCCGAACTCCATTATCGTGACGTCGAGAGTGCCTCCGCCGAGATCGAAAACCAGTATCTTCTGCTCCTTCTCGGATTTGTCCAGACCATATGCCAGGGCCGCTGCCGTGGGCTCGTTGATTATCCTCACGACATCAAGCCCGGCGATCTGGCCCGCATCCTTCGTGGCCTGTCGCTGGTTGTCGTTGAAGTATGCGGGGACGGTTATGACCGCCTTCTCGACCTTCTGACCAAGATAGGCTTCCGCGTCCCGCCTTATCTTCTGAAGGATGAAGGCCGATATCTGCTGGGGGGAGTACTCCTTCCCGTACACCCTGACCTTGTGATCCGTGCCCATCTTCCTCTTTATCGCCATGACGGTGCCTTCAGGGTTGGAGACCGCTTGCCTCCTAGCAGGCTCGCCTACGAGCATCTGGCCGTCCTTGGTGAACGCGACGTAACTCGGGAACGCCTTTCCACCGAGGCTGGTGCCCTCGGCGCTGGGGATGATCGTCGGTCTTCCTCCTTCGATCACAGCGGCCGCTGAGTTGCTCGTGCCCAGGTCTATGCCTATGACCTTTCCCTTCGTGTCTGCCATTATGTCTCACCTCTCCTTGCTTTAGTCCTCACTGTTATCCTGTGAATCTGTATCTTGGTTATCTTGAACTTCGTCCCGTTCTGGTTGGCTTTCCGGGGCTTTGTTGCTGGCGACCTTGACTCTCGCGGGACGTATCGGTCTGGAGCCAATTTGATACCCTTTCTGATAGACCTCCAGTATCTGGCCGTCCTCTGCGTCCTCTCGCTCCTCCCTCATCAGGGCCTCATGAAAGAACGGGTCGAACCTGCCCTCGACCTTGATCTCGCGCAGGCCCTCCCGCTGGAGCACCTGAAGAAGCTGCTTGTGAAGACCCTCGAACCCCTTCCCCGAGTTCTTCGGGTCATCGGGTCCGTTCTGGTGCTCCAGGGCCTTATCGAATGAGTCCAGGACCGCGAGCAGGTCCGTCATTAGCTTCTGGGTTGCCAGCTTGGACCTCTCGGCCCAGTCCTTCTCGACTCTCTTCTTGTAGTTCTCGAAATCCGCTTGGACGCGCTTGAGATCCTCGGTCAGCTCCGCGATGCGCCTCTCCTTCTGGGCGAGGAGGTCCTCCTCGACAGCCCTCTCAGCCTCTTCTGCCCGCGATTCGTTGTCGCTTTCGGCCTTCTCGTCAACCAGCGTCCATCGCCTCCAGGCTCTCGTGCAGCTTCGTCCAGGCGCACTCGTGTTCACTGTGGTTCAGCCTTGGACCTGGATAAATGAGTTCAAGGGGTTTCAAAGGGGGGCTCAGTCCAACCCGCCCTCGTCGCCCATGTCAGGTCCCCTCGCGCCCTTCCCGGGACCCTTGTCGCCGCCCCTGGACGCGATGACGTCATCGATCCTCAGGATCATGACCGCTGCATCCGTGGCCGAGGTGATTGCCTGTCTGCCGACCCTGATCGGCTCCAGGACCTTCTCTTTCTTCATGTCGACGACTTTGCCGCTGAAGACGTTGATGCCCGCGAACTTCTTCCCCTGCTTGTGGGCCTGCCTCAGCTCTATCAGGACGTCTATCGAGTCCAGGCCGGCGTTCTCTGCCAGAGCTGTCGGAACGACCTCCATCGCGGATGCGAACGCATCTATCGCAATCTGCTCCCTGCCGCCAACGGAGGCAGCGTAGTCCCTCAGCTTGAGCGCGAGCTCTATTGCGGTGGATCCGCCCCCGGTCACGAGCTTGCCGTCCTCGAAGGTCACAGCGACGACGCTGATGGCGTCGTGGAGCGACCTGTCGATTTCGTCGATGACGTGCTCCGTGCCACCTCTGATCAGTACCGAGACGGCCTTCGGGTTCCTGCAGCCGGTAACGAAGGTCATCCTGTCGTCCGCGATCTTCTTCTCCTCTACCAGGTTCGCGGTGCCAAGGTCGTCCGCCTTGAGGTCGTCCAGCTTCGTCACGAGGTTGGCGCCCGTGGCCTTCGCGAGCTTCTCCATGTCGCTCTTCTTGACCCTTCGGACGGCGTAGATCTTCTCCTTCGAGAGGTAGTGTTGGGCCAGGTCGTCGATGCCCTTCTGGCAGAACAAGACGTTGGCGCCAGAGGACTTCACCGTGTCCACCATCTTCTTGAGCATCTTCTCCTCTTCCTCGAGGAACGCGTGGAGCTGGCTCGGGTCCGTTATCTCGATCTTGGCGTCGATCTCGGTCTTCTTTACCTCGAGCGCGGAGTCGACCAGCGCTATCTTCGCCTTCTCGACCTTCTTGGGCATCGCGGGGTGGACGGCCTCCTTGTCGACGATTATCCCGGCGATCATCCGCGTGTCGTCCATCGACCCGCCCTGCTTCTTGACGATCTGGATGTTGTCGTCGTCCACGACCCACTTGCCGTCGTCCTTCTTCTCGGCTACCGATGTGACTGCATCGACGGCCACCTCTGAGAGCAGATTCCTCGACGCCGAGACGCTCTTCGATATCATCGCTGTCCTGGCGATATCCATCAGCGTCTCCTTGTCGTTCGGGGACACCGCTATCGCGCCGTCCTCCAGGAGCTCCCTAGCCCTGTTCGCTGCGAGCCTGTAACCTCCCGAAATGACGGTCGGGTGTACGTTCTGCTCAATCAGGGACTCGGCCTTCTTCAGCAGTTCCCCCGCGAGTATGACCGCGGTGGTCGTGCCGTCCCCGCACTCCTCGTCCTGGGTCTTTGCGACCTCAACGACCATCTTGGCCGCGGGGTGCTCGACGTCAATCTCCTTCAGAATCGTAACGCCGTCGTTCGTGATGACGACGTCGCCCATGCTGTCAACGAGCATCTTGTCCATGCCCCTCGGGCCCAGCGTGCTCCGGACTGCATCGGCAATCGCCCTCGCAGCCGAGATGTTGTTGAACTGGGCGCCCTTGCCCTTCTCTCTCTTGGTTCCTTCCTTCAGTATGAAAACAGGTGTCTGACCTATCAATTTCGCACCTCCCTCTGCCTATCTGGCTATTGCAGGCCTCCCCAACGGTGCCACAGGGTAGGTTTTCCAATATGTTAGGGCTTCTATATAAAGATTGCTACTCAATCTCAGGTGCAGGAATAGGTCCTTGCCAGTGTCCTCCGGTTTCTGCCCGAAAGGGCATTCCCACCCCGAGATTCCCTTCACCACGCGTTGTTGGGTCGATTCCGCAGCCTTCTGTTCCGATGGAGGAGGAGAGGCCCATCATTTATTTACGTCCTGTCGATACTGCCCGGTATTGTTGATTGTAGATGATTGTCGTTCCTTATGTAGAACTCCAAGGGCGGACACTCATCAAGCGCGCCTACCCTCGTGGAAAGATGTCCGAGTTCGTCTCCGGTCTATCGGACACTTACGAGAAGCTGTATCTCGCGGATCTCGACGGCATAATCCGCAACAGGCCTCAGCTCGACATCGCAAGAGAGGTTTGCGAGGAGATATCGACATACTACGAAGGCGGAGTGCGCGTGGCAAACAACGTCATCGACCTGCTCATAACAGGCGCGGACAAGGCCGTCGTTGGAACATCGACGCTGACGAGCCTCGAGGAGTTGAGAGGAGCTTTTAAGTTGTCCGAGAACATTACCTTGAAAGTAGACTTTCGGGATGGGATCGTGAGTTTTGACCCACAAATTACTGGCAGAGCCTTCCTCGACCTGACTCGGGAGGTGCACGACATCGGCGTCAGCGAGGTGTTCGTCCCGCTCAGCCTGGCCAAGGAGGCAGCGGAGGCCAAGAGGACTCTCGGCCTATCCGTGGGAGTCTTCGCACCGGTGTCCGAGCTCTCGCGTCTGGAGCCGCTCAGACTTGACTACATAGTATCTGAAGACTACAGCTCTCAGGTGGCAAAATGAGCGAACTTGAGAAGAGCATAACGACGCTGTTCAGGCGCAAGGGGAAGGATTCGTTGACTGAGCAGGAGTTCGTTTCTTCGGCATCCTTCGACCTCAGATGGTTCTCGCCAAAGGATGCTCAGAAGCTTCTTGACCTGAGCCTATCGGGCGGCCAGCTCAAGCGCATTAACGGCCACGTGGTCCCGACCTTCGACCTGTCATGCATCGATGTGCCGCTCGACTACAAGCCCTCTAAACAGATCCTCGAGATGCCAGCGAAGAAACCTGCAGACCTCTTCTCAGAGATTGTGGACAGGATTGTAAGGACCAAGGCGGTGCCAAAGCGAGAGGTCGTCTCGAGGGTGAACAAGAAGCAGGAGATGCTCGGTATAGACGTTGAACCAGCAGCGCTTCTCGTCGCATCCGACTACGGCCTCCAGGTGGACAACGCCTTCATAGAAAGGGCCGAGACGGAAATACTGTCGAGAGATATTTCGCTCCGCTAGGATTCTAATCCTTCTGCATACTTATCAGATCTGCAAGCGTAATAGGGGATGTGCCGATACCCCTGGTGACCTGAGCCTCCGTCACTTTTTCCCTGAGCTTGATCCCGAGCTCCTTCTCGAGCTTCGCGACGATCTTATCGTCTGGCCTCATGCCTCCGGTCTCGATCTTGCTCAGGACCGTGAGCCGCTCGTTGATCTTCATTGCGAGATCCTTCTGGGTCATCCCCCGTTGCGCGCGCGCGTCGCGTATGCGTGCGCCGTAGTCTTCGACGAGTTCCTCCCGCTCCGTAGCCTCCAGGACGTCTCTCGGCCGAGCCCTCTTCTCCCGCACATCGAGCCTCTGGGCGATGACTGGCTTCGGCCCCACCTCCTTGGGCGCGGGTTTCGTGGCTTCAATGCCGAACTTTGCGCACTCGGCGCAGACTTGAAGTTGTACGCCCTCGATAGTCACCTTCTTGGAGAAGGTGACATCCTTCCCGCAAAGCTCGCAAAGCATCTATATCACGCGTCTGAGCTAGCACGCCAAAGAATAAATAGACTATTTAACTCTATACAATCACCAGCCCTGAATGATTTGTCACAACGAGGTGCACTGCATTGGAACAGGACCAA
>CAZHTV010000079.1:0-5788 GCA_964535775.1 uncultured Thermoplasmata archaeon
CTCTCCTTCGAGCAGCTCCTGCTCGACTACGACATAGTCACCGAGATCCTGCACATGGCAAAGGGCATCGAGGTCAACGAAGACACCCTGGCCTCAGGGCTGATCAGGGAAGTGGGCATAGGGGGCACATACCTGGCGAAGAGGCACACGCTCATGCACTTGAAGGAGGCCTGGCAGCCTTTGGTGTTCGAGTACGGCAGCTATGACGAGTGGATGAGGAAGGGCGCCATCGACCCTGTGAAACGCGCCAACGAGAAGGCCAGGGCCCTGCTCGGGTCGGCACCGTCGGTGCCGCTACCACCCGATGCCGAGAAGGCCGTCCAGGAGATCGTTGCAAGGGGAGATAAGGACCTGAGATGAGAATCCCTGCCCCCCAAGACAGAAATGACATTGCCTGCGCTGGACAGAGAGGATGGGAGACTGGAGCGAGGGCACGGACCTGGTCGGGGGGAAAGGGGGGAGGAGAGTTGCTGACCAGGTCCAGAGAGAAAAACTCTTTCCCTCTTCCAATCTCTCGACCAAAGGATGGCTGGACACGCCTCATATATGTGTTGTCCTTGGAATCAGCGGTGATAACGACGTTTGGACCTTGCCAGGGATAAGGTTTAACAGCGCGTACAGGGTTGCGGCAGAGAACCGGAGGCTGCCGTGTCCACCAAGAAGAACTCCTCTCCTGGAAAACCATGTGCGGTCATATTCGACCTGGATGATACCCTCATCGTCTCGACAGTGGACTACGCCAAGTTCAAGCGGCTCGTGATCGACAAGATCGTTGAGGATGGCGGGCCGAGATCGGACTACAGCCCAGACGAGCTGATAGTCCCAATACTAACGAGGTATGAGGCCGCCCTGCGCTCCAAGGGACTGTCAGAATCCGGAATCAGGAAGAGGCTGGCAGATCTGGACGGCATAATGGACAGGGTCGAGCTTGAGAAGGTCTCAGAGACTGTGTCGGTCCCCGGCGCTTCCGAAATCCTTTCCCTGCTCCGGGCCAAGGGCATCAAGGTCGGCATTCTGACCCGCGGCTGCGGGCGATACGCCACTGCCGCCCTCGAGAAGACCGGAATGGACCGACTCGTTGACGGGATCGAGTGCAGGAACTCGGACACGAAACCGAAGCCGGATCCGGAAAGCTACCTGAAACTGGCCAGGGCTCTCGGGGTGAGTCCGGCGGAGACCATCTTCGTCGGGGACCATCCGATGGACGCTCAATGCGCCGCCAACGCGGGAGCGCCCTTCGTGGGGGTCATGACAGGGGATGTGCCTGAAGAGGAGCTGATGGCCGCCGGCAGCATCGCCGTCTTCAAGGATGTCGGACATATGCTCGTGTGGCTCGAGGAACTCCTTTCTGATTGAATCTTAAAATGTATTCACAAGGGCATTCTGCCACTTATTGAACCGAAAAGAGGCTATCTTGAACCCGTGTCGAGAAGCCTGAGCACGCCCACATCCCCGACTCCTATGAGCGAATCGTCGTGCTGCTCGCCCTCGGCCTTTGGGATGATCGGCTCCATGCACCTCTCCATCAGCGCAAGCTCCCTCTGCGTCATCGTCCTCGGGTCGACGGGGACCAGCAGGATGCTGTCGTTCGTGACGACGACGTCCCTCAGCTGGTGCATGAACTGCAGCATCCGGTCGTATGTGTTCAGCGATATCAGGTATTCGAGCCCGTCCACGACGACCACCGTGCGGGGGTTGCCCTCAATGAAGGAGCGCATCTGGCCCATCAGTATGCCTATGGCAGTGGGGTTGATCCTCGACTCCCCCACCAGGTTCGTGAGCCACAGTACCCTGCAGTTCCCCAGCTCCTCCTCGCCCAGGAGCTTCTTGGGGAAATCCCGCGTGACGACCATGCCGGAGTACCCAGAAGACAGAGCCTGGTCTAACAGCTCGAAGGTGGTCTTAGGCCTTCGCTCTTCGATTAGGTAGACATTGCCAGGCTTGGCCTCAGGCACCACAGAGGAGCCTGAGCTAACAGCTGGACTCACCACAGCATCCCATCCGTGGTGACAGATATGCTGGGTATCTTTATATAATACTGTTGGACAGCGTTCGGGAGAGTGAAACTGATCCCTGGATAGGACGGACGCCGGGCCGCGTATTCACCCTGATGTGGAGTATCTGCCGAGGAGACGCCCCGACACCCTCGCGACTACTGCTCTTCCTTGATCTTCAGGCCCATGCCAGCCATCTCTTTCTTGTACTTCCTGATGACGCCCTGGTACTCCTTCGTGGGCTTCCTGGCATCGGCATCCCAGCACTCGTACAGGCTCTTCCCGAGGGGCGGAGCGCTGAGCTTCGACTCATACTTGGCCAAGAGCCTCTTGACGAGCTCGTTCGCGTCCTTCCTCTTCATGCCTGCGACCGCATGGCCCACCTCAGCCGATATCCTCGGCTCGACAGGGGTCGTCCTGTCCTCGTGCTTGTTGGTGGCCACGCCCACGGACTCTATGGAGAGGCCGGCGGTCACAGCTGCTGTCACCGCTGCGGTGGTCTCGTACAGGCACATGGGCGTACACGGTCCAGCGGTCGTGTAGTTCAGGTTGATGCTTAGCACGTGCGTGTTCCTGCTGATCGCCTGGCCCATGGAGCTGATGACCCAGAGCATGTCCCTGGGGCTGCTCGCGACGTACTTGAGGTGTATGGTGAAGGGCAACAGCCAACTGGACTGGTACGTGAGCAGGCCCATCATGTGGTGGGCCACGTTCGAGACTGCGGTTCCCTCGGGGCCGCCGGAGTAGCCTCCCAGCAGCGGCCCGAAGCACATGCCTATGTGCCCGCCAAGGGAGAGCGTCACGGCTGCCTTGTTCAGCCTGGCGAAGTCCACCTTCATGGGATCCATGCAGCAGATCATGTACCCGTCCGACTGCCTCATGCCGAACTTCGGGTGCAGCGCGGCCGCGAAGGCGATGTCGCTCTCGGCGGTCGCCAGGGAGTTCATTATCGGGATACCCTGCCGCCCCACCCTGTTGCACGCCTCCCGTGCCAGCACGGCGTTCCTCATGGCTGCCAGCACCTCGAGCGGCGATGCTGGCCTGACCCTCATGCCCCCGACCCTCGTTATGGCCGGGGTGGTGATGCCGTTGGTCTCGGGTATCTCGGCGTATCCCTCGACCAGGGTGAGGAACGACCTGTCGCTCGAGCATGCGCCTCCACCTGCACCCAGCAGACACCAAGGCGGGGTCTTGTCCTCCACCTTCCTCGGCACCAGGGCCTTCCTGTCCCTGCCCTCTCCGAAGTAGAGCTTGGACGGGGCGCCCTTGAGGGCCTCCATGACCTCCGACTCGGTGTAGGAGATGACCCTTCCGCTGCTGGTGCAGAACGCGCCGACATCGACCAGCAGCTCCAAACCCGCCTGGAACAGGTCGTCTGCGAGCGCATTGTCCTCCGGGATGGGGTGCTGCGGGTCGTACTTGATCCTGTACTCCCTGACCTTCTCCTGTATCTTGGGGGCGAACAGCCGCAACTGGTAGTCGGTCTCGCTCATGGGCTTGCCGTTGAGGGCCTTCTCCATGACGTCTAGGATCTGAACCATCGGCTCACCCGGCCTTGGCGAACTTGCTGGCCAGCTTGACCGCCTCGACGGCGTTCATGCCGCACCCGTCTGCTCCGATCTCCTTCGCCCACTCCTTCGTCGTGGGGCCTCCGCCCACGAGGACCGCGCGCCTCTTCCGGTCGCCGGAGGAGACCAGGTAGTCCACTATGTCCTTCTGCGAACCGATCGTGCTCGACATCAGGGCGGATGCGCCTATTATCCTGGCGCCGGCCTTCTTGGCCTCCTCGACGAAGGTGATCGTCTTGACATCGACTCCCAGGTCTATGACGTTGAACCCGCCGGCCATCAGCATGCTCGAGACGATGTTCTTGCCGATCTCGTGCACGTCACCCTGAACGGTGCCTATGATGACCGTGGCTTTCGTCCCTTTCGAGCCCTTGGGTATCAGGGGCAACAGGAGGGCGAGGGCGGACTTCATGGCATCGGCTGCGAGCATCAGCTCTGGCAGGTAGATCTCCATCTTCTCGAACTTGTCCCCTATCTGCTCGATCGCGGGCACGAGTCCCTTCTCGATGGCAACGAGAGGTTCGACCTTCCCTGAGATCGCCGCCTTGGCGGCGCTCGTCGCAGCCCCCGAATCGTACCCTAGAATGGCATTCTGCAAGTCCTTCAGAACCTTCTCCTGAGTCATTTTCCCCACTGTCCAAGCCCCTGATGCATATTCTCCGCGCACGGGACCGCCCGGGAATCCGCAGGCTCCTACTTTAAGGTTAGGTTGATTGGCTGATATCGCTGTTGACGGAGGGCAACTGGCTGCGCAGAGACCGACGGACAGACGCCTTGCCTGGGGGCCACAGGTCCCAGGATCGCCCCTGCGAAAGGTTTTAACTCGGAAAACTCCTAAGAGTCCGCAGTCACGGGCACTCCCCTTGCCTTCAATCCTGGTCATCGAACGTCAGAGGTTCTGATCGGAATGGCGTCTCCTATCGATTTCGGACAGCTTGTTGAAGCGCTATCAGACGGCGTTCTTGTCTGCTCCAAGGAAGGCGACATAGTATACTCCAACCGGGCGTTTGCTAGGGCCGTGGGGAGGAGGGAGGCCGACCTCCTGAAGATGAACCTGGCAATGGACATAATCGACAGGCACCTCGAGTGGAGAGCCATGGTGTCACTCCTTGAACAGGGCGGGTTTGTCGAGGACTACGAGGTCAAGTTCAAGAAGCCGGACGAGGGGCTGGCGGTCGCGTCCGTCTCTGCATCGCTCCTGAGGGGTGAAGATGGGCAGTTCCTCGGGATAGGGATAGTGTTCAGAGACATATCGACGAGGAAGGGAATTGAGAGCGAGCTAAGAGAGAAGGCCTTTCGAGTCGATGTGATGAACAAGATCGCACGGGTCGCCACGGCCGAGGTCGATGTGAGGCGCCAAGCGCTGGTCGACATCGCGAACGAGCTGAGGAAGCTCATCAACTTCGACCTCCTGACCGTTGGTATCACGGAGGAGAACGGCAGACATGTCGACGTGATCGTGCCTGAGCCCGAGAGCGATTCCGCGAAGAGGTCGCTGGGCGTCGTTCTCTTCCAAGGCAGCATGGTCGAGAAGCTCAAGCTCAGCAGGAGCCCGATCATAGTGGGCAGGGAGGTTGGTAAGAAGCAGTTCACAGAACTGTCCGTCATGGACGTGGGCTCGTTCTCCTCGATGCTAAGCGTGCAGCTGACCAGCCGGGGCCGGATCATAGGTTCCCTGAACATATTCCACTCGAAGCCAAACATGTACAGCATCGAGACGGCCGATCTGCTGAGGTCTGTCGCAGACCAGGTCGCGGGCCTGATCGACAACATGGTCCTCATGTCCTTCCTGGAGAAGAAGATCAGGCTCCAGGACGCGCTGGTGAGGACCGGGGTCGAGCTGCAGAAGGCCATCACCACTCAGGAGATATACGGCGCCATAGCGAACCACCTGAAGGAGATAGTGGACTACACGGACCTCTCGTTCTACCTTGTCGACTGGGCCAAGGGAATGGTGTATCCGGTCTATGCTATCGGCAACTACGTCGACGAGGTGCTCGCGTTCCCGGGCACTCTCGATGAAGGAGTCGTCGGGCATGTCGCCAAGACAGGGAGGCCCGAGTTCATGGACGATGTCGACGCTGACCCACGGGTGGCCGAGATACCGGGCGTGCCTCTCGAGCACAGCGCCATGCTCGCGATCCCACTGATCGGAAGCGAGGGGGTCATGGGAGTGCTCGAGCTCTACAGGCCCCGAGGACACCTCTTCACCCAGAGCGACCTCGA
>CAZHTV010000080.1:0-5760 GCA_964535775.1 uncultured Thermoplasmata archaeon
ATGGTGACCTTGTCGTGCGAGTAGCCTGAGCCGATGTCCTGTCCCAGCTGGTCCGAGATCTCGCTCATCCTGAGGTCTCTTCTGACCTTGGCGACGATGGAGGCCGCCGAGACGACCGGGAAGAGCTGGTCGGCCCTGTGCTTGGAGACGACCCTTGGCCTGCACTTGAGTTCCGAGCAGACCATGCGTTCGAACCCGGTCTCGGACGCGTCCGCGGCGTCCAGGTACGCCTCGTCCGGTGAGAGGCGGTTGACTATCATGGAGAACATCTTGGCCTCTATCTGGTTCATGGTGAGGCGGGAGCGCATCGAGTCTATCTCGGACGCGGAGAGCTCGATGATCTCTATGTCCGCGATGGCGCGTATTGCCTTCTCCAGCTCCTCGCGCCTGTCTGGTGTGAGCTGTTTCGAGTCCTTGACCTTGAGCTCCTTGAGCTTCCTGTCCGACTGGACGCATATGCCGCATATCACGAGCGGCCCCATGACCGGCCCTCTGCCCGCCTCGTCGACGCCGCAGATCATCCGGGCTGGTCGATGGGCTTGTGCTTAGATATCCGTTTCGGATTTGCGAAGGGTTAATGTCGCGGCTTGTGGATATTGCGTCCGATGAACGGTCAGGGCCCTCAGGAGCTCTTCGGGTACGACCTGGGCGCGAGCGGCGAGCTCTTGACGATCATCGCTCTGTTGTTGGTCGTGGTCGGGCTTTTCCTCGCGTTCGTTGGGAGGAAGGCTTGGCGTCATGTGATGTCGTTCATAGGTGCTGTCATCGGGGGCCTGATCGGGTTCGCGGTGGGGACGGCGATAGGTGGTTGGCTGATGGGCTTCATCGTGGGCACGCTCGCGGCCATAATCGGCAGTGCATTGTTCATCTTCCTCGCGAACCTGGCGATAGCGCTCACCGCGGGGACGCTCGCGTTCATCGTTGCGGGGGCGCTCACGGGCAGCACGATAGTCGGGCTGGTGGCCGGGCTGATAGCTTTCGTGGTGACCATCGTCTTCATCGAGGGCGCGATAGGGGTCGTGACGGCTGCGGTCGGTGGTCTCTTGGTCGGGATCGGGGTCATGTGGCTCGGGTTCGAGATGCTGATCGTGGTCACCGCGATGCTCGGGTCCATGGTCCTTGGGGGCGCCTTCCAGATGCTCGCCCTGAAGGAGGAGGCGGAACTCAGGGACAAGGCGAGGCGCCTGGGCTCCGAGTCTCCTTTGGCCATGAAGGCGGTGGCGCCGCCGCCCCCGCCGCCCGTGCCTGGGAGGTCGTGTGCCGTGTGCGGGGGGCAGATGAGTTACATCCCCGAGTACAACAGGTTCTTCTGCCAGAAGTGCGGTCGGTACGATTGAGATAATAAGGCCGGCCGAGCTACCGCCTGGTTAGTAAACTCGCCACGCTTTATATCAGGCCCAGGTTTACGCCGGAGTGTTGAAGCAGGAGTCCAAAGGCTGTCAGGCCAAGAGGCTTGAGGACAGTTTCGAGCTGACCCGGGTCGGCGTGACGGGCGTCGTGAAGCCCGTGCTGGTCCACAGGAACGGCAGGGACAACCATCTCACGGCGAGGATGGACATCTTCGTCGACCTGCCCTCGACTCAGCGCGGCTCGCACATGTCGAGGAGCATCGAGGTCGTCACCGAGATGATCGAGGACAGCATCCGGACGAAGGTCTCGAGCCTGGAGGACCTCGCGGCGAAGATATGCAAGGAGCTGCTTGACAGGCACGAGTACGCGTCGTTCGCGGAGGTCCGTATGTCCGCGGACTACTTCCTGGAGCGGAGGCCCGACGGTGGGAAGACCTCGCTCGAGCAGTTCAAGCTGATGGCCAAGGCGACCGCGATGCGCGGGAACGGCCTGATGAAGCAGATAGGCGTTGAGGTCGCGGGCATGACCGCGTGCCCCTGCGCCCAGGAGACCGTGAGGGCGCTCATGTATTCCGAGATGCCGGAGCTGGAGAGGCTGGACGGGAGGCTCGCTGTGGCGTCGCACAACCAGAGGAACAGGACGACGCTGATGGTCGAGGTGCCCGAGGAGGTCAAGGTCGAGGCGGACGACCTGATCGAGATCGTGGAGAGCTCGCTCAGCAGCCCCAGCTACGGCATACTGAAGCGGAGTGATGAGGCCGCGGTGGTGCTCACAGCGCACAGGAACCCGAAGTTCGTGGAGGACGTCGTGCGGGACATACTGGGGAAGCTGCTCGAGAGGTATCCCGACCTTGACGACTCCGTGCATGTGGAGGTCAGGAGCGAGAGCGAGGAGTCGATCCACAAGCACAATGCTTTTGCGGAGAGAGTCACTACCCTGGGAGAGCTCAGGAGATAGTGATGAGTCCGAGCAGGAAGGGCAGGCCTGGCCCCGGGGAGGTCAAGGCGCTCGCCGTGGACATCGACGGCACGTTGGCCGACGACTCGAGGCGCGTGCACCTAGGCGCGGTCGCCGCGCTCAGGGATGTGCAGGACTCGGGGGCGCCCGTGATGCTCGCGAGCGGGAACGTGCTGCCCATCGCATACGCGCTCTCGAACTACCTCGGCCTGACCGGCCCGATAGTCGCAGAGAACGGGGGCATCGTCTCGCACAGGCAGAGGGTCTGGATCCTTGCCGACCCTGATAAGCCAAAGGCGGCCTACGAGCACCTCCGGACGCAGATGGATTCGGAGAGGCTGTTCACGGACCGTTGGA
Organism: uncultured Thermoplasmata archaeon; assembly: GCA_964535775.1. GTDB lineage: Archaea > Thermoplasmatota > Thermoplasmata > UBA10834 > UBA10834 > COMBO-56-21. The sequence continues at coordinate 2,665 of CAZHTV010000080.1, forward strand.
GGGAGACCGAGGTCGGCCTCCGGCGCGAGGTCGACCTAGAAGAGGTCCGGGAGAAGCTCCGGGGGTGGGACGTCGAGGTGCAGACCACCGGATGGGCGATACACATCATGCAGAAGGGCATGAACAAGTTCGTGGGCGTGAAGAAGGCCTGCGACTTGCTCGGGATATCTGTCGATGACGTCGCTGCGATCGGCGACTCGGACAACGACGAGATGATGATCCGTGAGTGCGGCTGGGGGATCGCTGTCGGGAACGCCTTCGAGGGCACGAAGAAGGCCGCGTCCTTCGTCGCGGGCAGAAGCGACGGCGAAGGCGTCATCGAGGGGCTCGCTTGGCTCGGGCTCCTGAGAGGCTGATGCCGAGAAGGTTTTATCTCCGCCGGAATCGCTTCAGATCACGCCATGGCGATGATCGGCATCTGCTCCATATGCGGCAGGCCGGCAGCGTCGACCTGTCCCCTCTGCGGCAGACTCGTGTGCCCTCAGGACTCCGACCCCGTGACCCATGTCTGCAGGCTATGTGCTGGCAAGGGCGGAAGGGTGAGGATAACGACCTGAGACCTCAGAGGAGCCTCTTGGCATCTTCCTCTGACATGCCGGCCGCCTTGAGAAGATACCCCAGACCCTTCTTCAGGATCATGTCCCTTGTCTTGTCGTCAAGGAACTTCTCCATGACCACAGGCGCCCTCTGGATGTACTCGACACCGAACTCCGACCAGTAGTACCTCGCGTTGTCCGGGTCCAGCTCGGACGCCTTGTTATATGCGGCCTCGGCCTCGTTGAACCTGCCGATCTCGAGAAGATAGGAGGCGTACGATGACTGGTAGATCGGGTTCTTGGAGTCGAGCTCCACGGCCTTCTTGTAGAGCTCCATGACCTCCTCGGGGGTCATCTTGGGGATGCCCACAGAGGCCTCCGCCTTGCCGAAGTACGCCTCCGCGCACTTCGGGTCGGCCTTGATGGCCTTCGAGAACCTCGCGACCGCGCTGTCAAAGTCTCCGTTCGCTAGGGCGCTTTGGGCATCCATGATGTCCTTGTCGATGTTAGCCATGCTCTCTCTCCAGTCATTCGGTGACCGTGGTGTGACATCAATGCTCGCAGGGTGTATAAAACATTTCCATGAAGGAATCGAGGGAGGCGTTTGGGGAGCTCGTATGGAACTCACGAGACGGCAGCATCGAGCGCTGCCGCGGCAGAGGCGATCGAATCCAGAGGCATGCCCCCGACGACGTGGTACGGGTCCGAGATCCCGTCGACGCCCGAGAGAACGCCCTGCATGAGGTAGCCGAGGACGGCCGTCATGATGCCCGTGGCAGTCTTCATCATCAGGACATATTCGCCCGAGAGGGCGGGCGAAGGACCTGAGAGGTCCTCGTAGCCTTCGAAGAGCGCTGTCGCCACGCCTGAAAAGGCGGCGCCCAGCGCGAAGAAGGCCGAATACCTCTCATCGCTCCTGTCGTACATCACGGCCAACGAGAATGAGTCCCCCGAGAGCATCTCGGCGATCCTGGTCGCCGACAGCGCAGACGCCCTCCTGATGCCGTTGTCCTCGGCGGCGTCCAGCATCGTGCTGATCGTGGCGTTCCCGAGCGGCAGGAATGCTGTCATCTCGTTTACGATCTGAAACTGCGCTCTGTACTTCGATTCCCTGTAGTCCGCCGCCTGGGTGTAGTAGAAAGCTGCCAGGGCGGAGAACACCAGGATGGCCGCGACAGAGACTGCGACCACCACGTACCAGAGTCTCAGGGGCGCGGGGCTCGTCTTCTGAGGTGGCTGGACCTGTTGCTGTTCCATCTCATGCCTCCGATGCGGATGTGAACGTGCAGGCTCCATATAAATGAGATTGAGAGTGCGGGGCGAACCCCAAAACTATTTTATGAGTCTCCATTGTTCGGAGACGTCATACGACCATGAGGTGCCCAGCATGATGCCAGGCGGCAGGATGAACCCGAAGCAGATGAAGGCCATGATGAAGCGGATGGGAATCAACCAGGAGGAGCTCGCCGACGTCGAGGAGGTCGTCATAAGGACCAGGACGAAGGAGATCGTCTTCACGGACGCAGCCGTGACGGCCGTGACGGTCCAAGGACAGAAGTCGTACCAGGTCGTCGGGACGCCCCAGGAGAGGGAGCGCAAGAGGGAGGAGGCCAAGGCCGAGGGTGGCATCCCCGAGGACGACATCAAGCTCGTCATGGAGCAGACCGGGTGTTCCGCAAAAGAGGCCAGGAAGGCCCTGGAGGAGACGGACGGCGCGCCGGCGGAGGCCATCCTGAAGATCATGGCCTCGAAGGGTTAGACAGGGCACGCTGTTGCGGCGAGATGTTTATCACCCTGCCAGGTTTCCAGATGTATCAGTGTCAATCGGAGAGCATCGATGATAGAGACTTCGCACCTGGGCAGGAGCTTTGACGGCAGGCCGGCCGTGGTCGACCTCAACCTAAAGGTGAAGCAGGGAGAGGTGTTCGGCCTGCTCGGGCCGAACGGTGCAGGGAAGACCACGACGATGAGGATGCTCGCGTGCCTGATCAAGCAGAGCACAGGCACCGCCTTCGTGAACGGCTATGAGATCAACAAGGACCCGGACTCGGAGATGATCAGGGGGATAGTCGGAGTGCTCCCCGAGTCCCCTGGGCTCTACGAGTCCCTGAGCGCCACGAGGAACCTGGACTTCTTCGCCCGGCTCTACGGCGTGCCGAGTCAGAAGAGAGAGGAGAGGATCGAGGTTCTCCTGAGGATGCTCGAGCTCTGGGACAGGAGGGACGAGCCGGTTGCGACCTTCTCCAAGGGGATGAAGCAGAAGATCGCGATAGCTCGGGCATTCGTGCACGATCCCGAGGTCGTGTTCCTAGACGAGCCCACGGCAGGACTGGACCCCGCTGCTTCACTGACGGTGCGTGAGTTCCTGATCGCTCTCAAGAAGGAGGGCAGGACCGTATTCATCAACAGCCACAACCTGGACGAGGTGGAACGACTGTGCGACCGGATCGCGGTGATGGAAAGGACCGCCCTCGCGGTCGGATCACCCAGGGAGCTCGCACGCAGTTACTGGGGTCGAACGACGGTCATAGAGCTGACGGAGATGCGGCCCAGGTATGTC
>CAZHTV010000081.1:0-5760 GCA_964535775.1 uncultured Thermoplasmata archaeon
TCCCAGTCGATCATTTCAATCTCTGATGCTGAGTAATCGATTTCGCGCTATAACTGGCCTGTCGTGGACTACCATCACCCCTCGATACCAATAGATGTCGTGCCGCCCAATTGAGCAAAGCTTGTGACGAAAAGGTGCTCCCGCCGGTATTTGAACTTGGGCAACTGGCAGTAAATCAATCAACGGGGCAAGCAGGCTGCCGCAAACCCTCTCAGTGCGTTCGGCTGATTTGTGCATAATACCCTGGATTTCACGGAAGTCTCACGGCTTGTATGGGTTGCCACCCGTACTCGGAGAATGCCCAGAACACAAGTGTGCCACCACCAAAAGTATGCCTGCCAATCAAGAAATGGTCCCCCATGTCAAGGCGGTCGAACCTCGGTGTGTTGAAATACTGCACACTTTCCGTCACCGTCTTGTCATCCAAGTCTGCCAAGAGTGTGCGTGCTAAGCCTGTCGCGTTGTCTTTGTTCAACACCTCGATGGCTACAGCATCTAGCCAGAACGATTCCGCACCATATCCAATAGTGACATTGCATTCATCTTGGGTGTAACTCAGACCTATGCGTATTCCAAACGAGACCCATGGGTAATCGATTCTGGAATGGTTGTGTGGATAATCGTCACAGTAATCTTGAACGCCGTCCAGATCGGAATCGCGCAGGAATGCCACCGGTGATATCAGGGGATTCGCCACGTAGACGCTCACCACAACCGTCATGACAGCCAATGCGAGGACGACAGTTGAACGGTGGATTCCGGGAACTCGTACCATTGCTCTAGGGCCGCTCCAGACGGAATAGAGAACCGCACCGATTCCCATCAGTAGCAATCCGACAATAATGGGGATGGAGAATAGAAGGTCGTGATTCGGGGCGTCCGAATAGCTTCCCAGGGAGAAGAAATAGGACAGAGATATGGAGATTGCTATGATAGCCGACCCCATCAACCAGCTCACCTTCCAGATTATCCTGCCCGGCGTCGCTGGTGGCGCTCGGTCATCCTGACCACTCGTCTCCAGCTGTATCGTTCCTTCCATTTGCGGAACCGACAACCTATCCCCTCCAGAGGAGATAAGCATTGTTTCCAGAGAATTACAGTGATGGAACGTGTGCCATCCCCCTGATTGAAGATGAACCAGTAACGCAGGAGTGCTCCCGCCGGGATTTGAACCCGGGTATCGAGCTTTCACCGGCCTGCCGTGAAATTGGCCGCGAGAGGCTCGAATGATTGGCCGGACTACACTACGGGAGCGCGGCGAGCACCTCCAAAAAGGTGGCCTTACATAAACGTTTGGGGACCAATCATCTCCGTGGCAAAGTAGATGCATTGGCCAGACATTAGCCGAGGCTGGCAGGTGTTGGCACATGAGGAGGCTGAGTTCAAGGAAATCAGTCACTTTCTTCTCCAGCAAGAACAAGGCCGCTTACAAGGTCGAGCAAGACGAAAGAGTGATAGTCGAGACGAACGACTGCTTTTCGGGCCTTGTGAGAAGCCCTGGGAAGAAGTTCGAGGACATACCCATGAGCAAGGTGAACCCGGCAACAGGCCCGATCGAGGTAGATGGTCTCGTTGCTGGCGATGTGCTTTGCGTCTCGATCGAGAAGATTAAGCTCGGCAACATCGGAGTGACGGTGTGCTCCCCAGAGCTGGGCAACCTCGCCCGCGATGTCCGAAGGTCCGTCACGAAGATCATTCCGATCAAGGGCGAACGGGCCCGATTCTCTGATGACCTGTGGATCGACCTCAGGCCGCACGTGGGCGTGATAGGCGTCTCCCCCGCAGAGGGTGAGATGCCTACCTACTATCCCGGCGACCATGGAGGAAATCTGGATACGGTGGAGATTGGGTACGGCTCAAAGGTCTACCTGCCGACCTTCGTGGACGGAGCCATGGTCGCCGTTGGGGACGTCCATGCGTCGATGGGAGACGGGGAGGTCTGCGGAACGGGGATTGAGACGGCAGCCGATGTCACGGTCAGGCTGACGAAGGCCGAAGGCCTGGACATCGCAAGACCCATGATAGAGACCTCGAAGGAATGGATGTCCTATGCCGCCGCGAGGACGCTCGACGAGGCCGCGAGATTGGCGACATCGGACATGGTCAGGTTCATCTCCAATTCTCGAGGTGTGGGCTTCGAGGAATCGTACATGCTAGCTAGTGTCACGGCAGACCTGAGGATATCGCAGGTTGTCGATCCTCTAGTGGCCGTCAGGATGGCGATCCAGAAGAAGTACCTCTGACAATCAGATGTCCTCGTCACCCTCGCGCCAGTCGAGGCCAGGAGTCCTGAAGCCTATCTTCGCAGCGGGCTGGAACTTGCGCTTGTGCGAAGACAGCCGGACCATCTTGGCTATCCTCCGGACCTCTCTTATGCCCGTCTCGGCCCTCTCTGCGATCTTCTTCTCGTCCAGGCCGAGCTCTATCCCCAGCAGGATGGCGTCGAGGCGCTCGTATGAGATGCCTATCTCGCCCTCGTCCGTCTGCCCCTTCCACAGGCCAGCGGACGGTACCTTCCTTGTGATCTTGTCTGGCAATCCAAGCTCCCTCGCCAGTTGGCGCACCTCGGTCTTGTACAGGTCGCCTATCGGTTCGAGGTCCGCGCCCCCGTCCCCGAACTTGGTGAAATAGCCGATAAGTAGCTCGCTCTTGTTGCTCGTGCCGACAACGAGCCGCCAATCTGTGTTCGCATGATGGTATAGCACGACCATCCTGCATCTGGCCTTGATGTTGGCCAGAGACTTCCTGTCGATCGGCCCCTTGATCGCCTTCTTGTAGGCCTCGATCGGGCCTGTGATGTCCACTACCTTGTACTTCACGCCCTCGAGGTCGCACAGCTCCTTCGAGTCAGCGAGGTCTTTCCTCGGCGAATCCTTCTCCGGCAAGAGCAGCGCCAGTACCTTCCCCTTCCCGACAGCGCGCACGCACAGCCGAAGACAGACAGCGGAATCGATTCCACCGCTCACGCCGAGGACGAATCCCTGCGCACCGAACTTCCTGAGCTTCTCCGCGAGGAACTTCTCTATGATCTGTTCGGTGCCGTCCTTGAGCTTGGGCAGTATCATCGTGCTTGAATGCCAACCTCTGGATATATCCGTTATGGTGTGCTCCCAGGCAATTGAAAGGGACAACCCTAATCTATCCTGAAGGCTCTCCGAGAGCCCATGAGCAAGGTCCCGGTCACGCTGGCCCAGGTCACCTGCCAGCTGCATGACAAGGCGGGCAACCTGAGGCGCATGAGGAGCATCGTCAGGAAGGCCAAGGGCAGGATAGTCGTCTTTCCCGAGCTGAGCCTTACTGGCTACCTCCCCAGGGACGACCTCTTCGGCCAGGCGGAGACGGTCGTCGGATCTGCTATCAGGTCCGTTCTGAAACTGGCGAAGGATACCAGGAAGGACATCGTGTTCGGGTGCCCGATGAAGGACGAGCGCATCCCGGGCCTGGTCTACAATTCGTGCCTGCTTGCGACCGGTCATGGCAGGCTCTTCAGGTACGACAAGATGTATCTGCCCACTTTCGGTCCGTTCGAGGAGAGGGTGTTCTTCGCGGAGGGGAAGGATGTCGTTGTCGGGGAGGGCAGACATGCGAAGATAGGCCTCACCATATGCTATGACATGTTCTTCCCCGAGCTCGCGAAGCTGGAGACGCTCCTGGGCGCGCAGCTCCTGGTCAACATATCGGCCGCGCCCACGACCTCTCTGCCGTTCTTCAGGCGAGTCATTCCAGGCAGGGCGGTCGAAAACGCAATCTATGTCGCCTACTGCAACATGGTCGGAGTGCACGGGAGCCTTGTGTTCGGCGGGGGGAGCGTGGCGTGCGGACCGAGGGGTGAGGAACTCGCGGCGGGCAGACCACTCGAGGAGGACATCGTGGAGACGGAGATCGACCTGTCCGACATCGACGTCGCCCGGAGGTTCAGGCCGACCGTGAGGGACACCAGGGTGGAGATCCTGGATGAGATGGGGACCGTACTGAGGTCGGGGAAGAAGGGCTGAGGGAAGTGCTGGCCCTGGCCGGATATTCTTAAATACAGACACCCTTTTTGAGGTACTCAGGCTGAGGTGGCCCAGACCGGTAAGGCGCGAGCCTGGAGCCTTTGCGGAAAAGCCAGCAAGCTCGTGGCGCTCACGCGCCTCGGGAGTTCAAATCTCCCCCTCAGCGCTCATCCCACTTCTTCAGGTCGAGGGCCATCAGGTGTTCGCTGAAATACTGGTCCCCTTCCCTGACCGCGCTCGGGATGTCGCCTACCTTGACGAAGCCGAGTCTCTTGTAGAGTCTTTGGGCTCTCTTGTTGTACCCGAAAGTCGAGAGGTCTATGAACTCCACACCTTTCATTCTCTCCCTGACGAGATTGATGGTGGCTCTCATCGCGACCTCTCCAATCCCCTTCCCCCTCGCCTTCTTCATAAGCGCGATGCCTATCGTGGCACGGTGGGCGTGCTTCATGGTGCGCCTGGTTGCATGGCAATTGCCGAGTATCTCGCCGTCCGATTCGATGAGGAGCATCACTGCATCCTTGCGTCTCATGTCCCTGAGGACGCCTGAGAGCCAGGCTTTCTCCGTCCTGAGCGTTAGCTTCTTGTCCAGGACTATTCCGGACATCTCCTCCCCGATGACGGAGTTGATGAACTCCATCATCTGACGGCGGTCATCGGCCCTCGGCTCCCGAAGCACGATTTCCGTGCCGTCGTCCGCCACGAAAGGTATTCGGATCACGAACCGGGCAGAAGTATGGTCGCAGAAATAGGTTTGCCGTCTTTGCTCGAGTTGTCCATGCCGCCCCAGGGGGGCAATCGTTAAGAGGGTCTATTCGTCTCCAGACGGTCGTCGGGTGGCCCATTGTCTGACGATTCGAAGGCGAAGAAGTCTATCATCCCCTCCGACAGGCGCAGGATCATCGAGGCAGAGGCATCATGGATAGCCAGCTTGGTGCTCTTCTTCGCGACCATCTATGTGACGGTCCAGGTGGACGTGATGTGGGTGGCCTTCGGGATCACTGCGATATCCCTGTACATACTCCCCGTCTTGTCATTGAGGAACCCCTTCAGAGCACTCCCTTGGGAGATGGTGCTACTCCTGGCCGCTCCGCTCCTGTTGCACATATCTGAGGGGTCCAGTACGCTCATGGAGGAGGTCGGATGGTGGAAAGATGTCACTTCCATAGCGTTCGCGTTCTCCCTCACAACCATCGGGTTCATGCTCACTGTGGAGCTGCAGATGTACACCAGTGTCCGGATGAACCGGCCGTTTGCGATACTCTTCGTGGTGTTCTTCACACTCGGCGTATCGGGGTTCTGGCAGGTCGGTCTGTGGATTGACCAGAGACTGTACGGGCCCGATTTGCTGACATCCAACACCGCAGTCATGATGAACCTCCTGTGGGCCCTCATCGGGGGCGTGTTCATGGGTTTCGCGTACGACATCTACATCCGCGCCATGTCCAGGGGTAGACGGGAGAGGCTCGGGTTCATACATCTCTGGGAGGTGACAGGACGGAAGAAGAAGAACTGAAGCTCCTCTCGCGGTCCATGCAGGCGGGCATGTTCGCAATCGGCCTGGCGGGCATTGTCACCGACAACCCGACATGGATTTCAGCGGCGTTCATCTCGCTGTTCGTCAGCGCGGTCCCGTCCATATTGGCCCGCGACCTCAAGCTCGTCCTCCCCTACCAATTCAACTTCCTGATAGTCCTAGCACTGTTCCTCCATGTTGTAGGCGGGTTCTACGGGTTCTATGACAATATCCCGTGGTGGGACCATG
>CAZHTV010000082.1:0-2621 GCA_964535775.1 uncultured Thermoplasmata archaeon
GCGCCATCGCGCAGGAGGACATACTGAGAGCGCGCACCTGTGACGATGATGAGTATCTTGACCCTGCCGGCCATCGCAGGCTCTATGGAGCAGCCCCATATCAGGCGGGCGTCCGGGCGTATGCGCGCGGTTATCAGCTCGGCAGCTTCAGCGGCCTCCTCTATGTTCATGTCAGGCCCGCCGACGACTCTGACGAGCGCTCCCTTGGCATCGTGCAGGTCGATCTTCCCCAGCAGAGGGGAGTTGAGTGCCTCCTCGACGGCATCCTCTATGCGCTCCTTCGGCTTTCCGTCAGCCTCTCCAACCCCGATCAGAGAGACGCCGCCTTCGTTGAGTATCGTCCTGAGATCGGCGTAGTCCACATTGACCAGACCTGACCGCGTGAGCATGTCAGTCAGCCCTCCGATGGTCTGTTGAAGTAGCTCGTCCGCCACCTTGAACGCGGCCTGTATGGGCAGGTTCGGAACAAGCTCGATGAGAGTGTCATTCGGGATGACGATGGTCGTGTCGCAGACCTTGGACAACTTGCTCAGGCCTTCCATGGCGTTCTCCATCCGGAGCTCGCCCTCGGACTTGAAGGGCAATGTGACGACTCCGACGGTGAGCGCGCGGGATTCCTTGGCCAACCTAGCCACGACGAAGGAACCGCTCGTGCCCGTGCCGCCTCCCATGCCCGCAGTGACGAACACTATCTGCGAGTCCTTGAGCCAGTCCTTGATCTCTGGCTCGTTCTCCATCGCAGCCCGTTCACCAATCTCCGGCCTCGCGCCGGCCCCGAGGCCCCGGGTTATGGTCTTGCCTATGAGTATCTTCCTCGGCGACCTGATGGTCAGCAGGTGCTTCGCATCGGTGTTGACTGCGAGCATCTGAATGTTGGAGAGTCCGTTCTCTATGCACCTGTTGACAGTGTTACAGCCCGCGCCTCCGCAACCCACGAGCTTGATGCAGACGTCCAGCTGGCTTGCTATGCGCTCGATCTCCGCATCCTCGGCCGTCATGTGAGATGTGGTCGTGGGCTGGTCATTCTCCTGCTTGGCCCCGACTAGAGCGCTCTCTATCAGGCTTTTCGGCATAGTGCATCCCATGAACTACGTGCGGGTCTCTCCTATATAATACATACATGCAGGCCCTGACAGCCACGCCTGCACGCGCCCTGCCGCGCGCGGAGGCGCCCGCGCGCCAGGGCATGTTCACCGAACGCACCCCACCAGGATCGAGTCGATCGCAATGAGCATACCGGGATCTGGAGCGACCTCCTGAGGCCGGCACCAGCGAGCGGGATATTCTTAAATACGCACATTCCGGTATCATCGCCCGATAGCGAACACCCCCTGGTGATTGCGCTGCCTGGGGAACAAGGAGGGTAAGATGATGAGTAGCTGCAGATGCAAGAGCTTGAGCCTTGTGTTGATGATAATGATGGCCGCGACCTCGTTCTTGGTCATGGCCGTCCCGAACTCGGCTGCTCTGCCGGGTTTGACCGATGAGAGCGCCTTGGGAGGAGATGACTCAAAGGCCTACGGGACAAAAACGATTGTGAGTTCGAGCCCTGAAAAGAAAATCGATTCCAGGCTTGCCGATGCTGTGAAGAAATCGGATGGGCCGTTCAAGGTGCAGGTTCTCATTTCCGACAGGGATGCAGCGAACGAGTACTTCGCTGCCCACGGCCTGCCATTGGTGAAAGGCGTGGAGCTGCCGGGGCTGCCGACTTCTAGACTTCTGGAGCTGAGCGCGGTAGACGTCATGGGCCTCGCCTCGAACCCCGGAGTCCTGATGCTGCTGCAGTACGAGAGGCCGGAGATTGATGAGAAGTCTACGATCATGAACGGCGTGGCCGAGGATTGGGAGGTCGCACCTCCGGAAGTCGAGGACCTTGATGTCGACTACCTCCACGGCGCGTGGGACGCATGGATGGAGGGTTATACCGGAGCCGGAGTGAATATCGCAGTGATCGACACCGGTTTTGACATGGCGCACCCGGACCTCCAGGGACAACAGGCCAGGTACACGTCCGGGCCCTATGACGGATGGCCGATAGCGTACGATGACAGAGCGGCTCAGATGTGGAGCTGGGGCGAAATAGGCGGCTGGGTAGCGGACACGCGCGCCACTTCCCTCGACTTGGGCGGCTTTGTGGAGTTCGACGGATGGTGGTGGGACATATCGAGCCTGAGAGACGTCTGGGGTAATCCAGTGGTCAGCCAGAGTGGCGTATATCACATCGGCTGGCACACAGACCAAAACCTGCAATCGATCTGGGGCACCCCGATAGGCGTGCTGGTCGTCGATGCCACCTTACCGGGCGTCTATGACACCGTTTATGTGGATGTCTATCCTGACTTCTCGTTCAACGATGAGAAGGCGTGCACGATGGGCGATGAGATATCATACAGCGACTTCAATGACCCATCCACGGGCTGGAACTACGGGTGGAACAGCGGCGATGGGTACGCAGACCTGTCGGGAGGAATGGTATACTGGATAAGCGATGGTGTCAACGTCTATCCGTTCTCCGACTACTGGTACGGCGCGGGCACTACGTTCGGGAACGGCGATGCCGTTGCGTTCATGGGCGAGTTCGACCTCGGACAGAGCCACGGCACGATGACCTCCTCCGCAGC
>CAZHTV010000082.1:2721-5557 GCA_964535775.1 uncultured Thermoplasmata archaeon
TGATCTCCCTCTACTACACCGATGGACTGTGGTTCTGGTCCGCGGGGAACGGTGGGCCGGGCTACGGCACTGCACACTCCCCGGTCGACTACGGCTCTGTCCATGTCGGAGCGGGCACGACGATGCAGTACAGGTACTGGCTGGGGTATGAGAACGATTGGGACTACACGAAGTGGGGAGATGTCATCCCGTTCTCCGGCTCTGGACCGACGAGGAACGGCAAGCTCAATGCCGAGATCATAGCCTCGGGCGCGTACTCGCTCGAACCCGCCCCGCTGAACCAGTGGGACTACTTCGGGAGCATAGCAGACGGCTCCCAGCACTTCCAGATAGGCAGTGGGACGAGCCACGCGGCCCCGACCGCCGCGGGGGGCGCTGCGCTGGGATTCCAGGCTTTCTACGACGCCTGGGGCTCGTATCCGCCGATGGACTATGCCAAGGCGAAGCTGATGGCCGCAGCGGACGACATGCACTTCGACCCGCTGAAGCAGGGCTCTGGCTGGCTGAACGCATACAACTACGCCATGCTGATGGGGGAAGTGGAAGGCGTGGACACCCTGCTCTGGATGAACGAGCCCGCATTCACGAAGGCAGCATTGTACCCTGGCCATGTCTACGGGACATCATACGAATACTACCCGAACCTCATGATTCCTGGTGATGTAGATGCTTCTCACGTCGCCACGACCACCAACTACAACTGGTGGGATACGACGGTCAATGTGACCAGCAAGCTATTGCTGAAGACCGGCAGCACGACCATAAACGTCATCACGGCCGATGCGGGAAGCGTTTACCTGGACATCACCGGCGATGTGCCTGCGGAGACCGATCTCCTGAAGGCGACAATGTACATGCCCTTCGACCAGTTCGACCCCGAGATGGACTATGTCTCGAACGTGGAGTATTGGCTTGAGCTGCATGACTGGGTCGACGAGAACATGGACGGAATGATGAACCTCAGCGGAACCGAGTGGGAGCTCTACAGGTACACTGTGGACGGCTCGAACTGCAACTACAACCAGGTCATGATCAAGGACCCAATCGACAGGACCACAGACGGCCTGATCGCCCGGCTGAGGAGCTATGTTGGCGCTGCTGGAATCGACCTGACACTTCAGCTGGACTACTACGAGCTGCAAACGTTCCCGTGGATGACCTTCAGGATGCTTGGCGATACAGACTGGTCGCTCGGCCTTGACTCTTTGGTCCTGACAGGATCCTCGATAGACTGGGAGATCATGGTGTCCGTGCCCGCTGACGCGCCTCTCGGGATGTACGCTGCCGCGATATACGTCGACGACGGGATGAGGGTCCAAAACATACCTGTCGTGATCAATGTCGCGGCTGACGACTATGAGTTCGAGTTCGGCGGGCCGTCCTACTTCGACACTCCTTATAACAACGACATAGTCGGCATCGCGGACAAGGGCTGGAGGTTCGAAGTGGGCGATTGGCGGATATACTATGCCATGCCCTCCGCGCTTCCGCCGTCCTACTACGCTAACCTCGCGGTCACAGTGGAGTGGACCGAACTACCCACCGATGTGAACCTGCACGTACTTGCACCCGACTGGGAGTGGATCGGACACCTTTCTCCGCCGCTCGGCCCCGGCTGGATCATGACGCCTATAGCGTCCAGCGATGAGAAGTACATGGGCGCCGGCACCTTCGGAGTCTACACGAACACCGGCGGGCCCAAGGAGGTCATCTCGGCCCCGATGGGAGAATGGTACGACATGGTCGGCACAGGCCCGGCACCGTTCGCCGTCGTGACCAGATGCCCGGTCATGTCCGGGAACGCGTCATACGACACAATCACGGGCCATACGACCTGGCTGACCATGAACGGGTACGCGCCGACTGACATCGACCTGTTCGCGCCTCAACCTGGCCCCTACCCACTCGCAGGCGAACTGCCTGGGTGGTACGATATCACCGTCACGGAACCGGTGGAGGTGCGTGGTGGAGGCGAGGGCCCGTTCGTCGTGGACTTGTACGATTGGCAGCCCATCTGGCAGGATACGATGACGGGCAACTTCTACCAGGACCTCGCGAACGCTCAATACACTCAATACCTGTACGTCGAGGACAGCACAATCCTTACCGTAAGCACGTGGGAGATTTGGGGAGCGCCCGACATCGACCTCGGTGTGTGGTATGACGCGAACATGAACGGAATAGCTGAGCTCAGCGAACCATATTGGGTCTCTGCAGCGGGCGGCTCTTCGGAGAGCGTGACCATAGAAGATCCGTGGGACGGTCAGTGGATCGTAAAGGTCCTCGGGTACACGGTCACCGACAACCCAGGCTACTTCTCGATGGAGATATGGACGGGGACCCAAGGCTACATCACCGTCACGGATCTCGAATCGCCTGCGGACTCCGGCATGCACGAGTTCAACGTGTCGTACAGTGTCCCTGCAGAGGAGGGAGTATACGTCGGATTTGCCACCTTCGGGTTCATGGGTGCGGACGACATGTTCTCGATCCCGTTCAGGATCGAGGTCCTGGATTGGGGCCCGCCCGAGATACAGAACCTGTATCCGGCCTACGGACAGTCAATCCCGACCAACAATCTGGTCGTTGAGTTCATGGTCAACGACAGCGTCCACCCAGTGTACTCGGGACCCGACTGGGGCACTTTGACCGTATGGTTGGACTGGATGTTCCAGGTGGAGGATTGGTCGTGGTGGTGGATAACCGATGACACGATAAGGCTGGAGTTCCCGTTCGCGATCAAGGAAGGCTACCACGAGCTGTACATCGAGATTGCGGACTACAGCTGGAACTGGGCATCTAACTGGAGCTGGTTCACCGTCAACTCGGAAGTCGA
>CAZHTV010000083.1:0-5523 GCA_964535775.1 uncultured Thermoplasmata archaeon
TCCTCGTCCCCCGTCCAGTTCAGGTCGTGCCCGCAGCACACCTCGTCGTTGCTGACGATTGGCGTAACACCCGCCCTGTTCATGATCTTCACTACCGACTGTGGTATGCCGGATAGTCCCAGATTCCTCTCCTTGAAGATGGTGTCGAAGTACGAGACGCAGCCGGTGAAGTAGAACACCTCTCCCTTGTCGGCGACCTTGAGGTCGGGCGTTAGCCACCCGAGCCGGTTCTGCTTCAGGTCGCTATTGGCCTGGATGCGCATGATCGCGTGTATGAGCCCTCCCTGGGAGCATGCCGGGACGTTGTCGAACTGGACCGCCTCCGCCCTCATGCCCCTGATGAACCCCGAGTAGTCCACCTTGTACGGGCACATCGCATTGCACAGCTCGCACGTGACGCAGGTCCAGACGTCCTTGTTCGAGGCGACGTTCTCCACAATGCCCTCGGACGCCTTCAGGACGACCGTCCTGGGGGCGAACTCGGGATTGTACTTGGCCACGGGGCAGACAGTCGTGCACTTGCCACACTCGACGCAGTCGAATGCCCCCGTATCCTCTATGATCCTGTTCATGGCCTCCTTGATGGCGGCCGGGTCGCCCTTCTTCTTGGGCGGGAGCTTGGGGAGCGGATTGGGCCCCAGGCCTTTGACCTGCTCCGTGAAGTCCTTCATGGTCTGTGCAAATTTCTGACCCTCGGAAGCGGATATCCATTCGAGGCGCATCCTCTTCTTGCCCAGGCCGAGCATGTCGAGGACCTCCTCTGTCATCTTCATCCTCTTCTCGGCCTCGACGTTGCCAGACAGGTAGTGACAGTCCCCGATGTGGCAGCCCGTCACCAGCACGCCGTCCGCGCCCAGCTCGAGCGCCCTCAGGATGAAGTACGGCTCGATTCTGCCGGAGCACATGACCCTTATGACCCTGGCGTTCGGGGGGTACTGCATCCTCGAGACCCCTGCCAGGTCCGCGCCGGCGTAAGAACACCAGTTGCAGCAGAAGGCGACTATGTTGGGGTCGAACTGCTTGTCAGTCATGTCTTCGCCTCCTCCTGTTCCAGGTCCTTCTTGAGGCACGCCTCGATCATCGTGAGTATCTGCTCGGTCCTGAAGTGCTTCGGGCTTATGGCCCTGGAGCAGCACTCGACCGCGCACGACCCGCAGCCCTTGCAGAGGGCCTCGTTGATCCTGGACTTGATGACTCCCGGCCTGACCTCTATGAGGCTCGGTGCGCCGTACTCGCATATCTCCTCGCACCTGCCGCAGGCGATGCACTTGTCCTCATCGACGACGCTGACGCCGCCCTCGGCCTCGATGAACTCCTTGGAGAGCACGGTGTTGACCCTGGCTGCGGCTGCGAGCGCCTGGGATACGCTCTCCCCTATGAGCCTAGGGGAGTGCGCCAGGCCGCACAGGAAGATGCCGTCGGTCGCGAAGTCGACCGGCCTCAGCTTCATGTGCGCCTCGAGGAAGTAGCCCTCCTTGTTGAGCGGTACCTTCAGCAGCTTGGCCAGATCCTGGTTGTCGGGGTTAGGATGCACAGCGGCGTTCAGGACGAGGTAGTCCGCCTTGATGCGGACCGCCTGCTCGATGAAGACCTCGTCCACCTCCACGAATAGGTCGCCCCCTTTCGAGACGATCTTCGGAGGAGACGCTGGGTCATATCTGAGGAAGGTCACCCCAAGCGCTGACGCCTCGTTGTAGTGCTCCTCGGCGAAGCCGTACGTCCTGATGTCCCGGTAGAGCACGAACACGTTCGTGTCCGGGTGTTCCTTCTTGATTCTGACAGCGTTGGCCATGGCAGTTGAGCAGCATATGCGGGAGCAGTTGGGGTGCTCCTCGTTCCTGGATCCGATGCACTGAACGACCACCACGTTGTGGGCCTTGAACTTGCCCTTGTGGAGCAACTCGCCGAGATCCGTCTGCCTGATGACCTTCTTGTGCTTGCCGTACTGGTACTCCTTGGGCTCATACTCGATGCCGCCCGTGGCGACCACGACCGCCCCGTGCTTTACCTTCTCCCCGCCCTTCAGGGTAGACTCGAAGTTGCCGATGTATCCCTTGACCTCGGCCACCTCGTCCCCGGGGTGCACCTTGATCCTCTTGTTCTCCGAGATCTCCTTCTTGAGCGCCTCGAAGGTCTCCTGCGGATCGACTCCCGATAGTGTGTGATAGATCCTCTTCAGGTGCCCTCCCAGGGTCTTGTCCTTCTCCACTATGTGAACATCGAAGCCGGCCTTGGCAATCTCGAGAGCCGCGGTCATGCCGCTCAGCCCGCCCCCAATCACGAGCGCGGCGCGAGTCACGGGTATCTTGGGCTGTGGTAGCGCCTCCAACTTGGCGGCCTTCGCTACGGACATCCTGACGAGGTCCTTGGCCTTCTCCGTGGCCTTCTCCGGCTCCAGCCTGTGCACCCAGGAGCACTGGTCCCTGATGTTCGCCATGTCGAACAGGTACTTGTTCAGGCCCGCCTCTCGAATGGTGTTCTGGAAGAGCGGCTCGTGGGTCCTCGGGGTGCAGCTCGCGACCACGACCCTGTTCAGGTCGTGCTCCTTGATGACCTCCTTGATCTTCTTCTGAGTGTCGCCCGAGCACGTGTACAGGTTCCTTTCGACGTAGGCTACGTGCGGGAGCGACTTGGCGTACTCCATTACCTCCGGCACGTTGACCACAGAACCGATGTTGATCCCGCAGTGGCAGACGAAAACGCCTATCCTGGGCTCTTTGCCCGAGACGTCCTTCTCCGGTGGATACTCCTTCTTCGCGACCAGCTTCCCCCTCTCCTCCGAGAGCAGCGCGGCGACCTTGCCCGCCGCGCCGCTGGCCTGCGCGATGGAGTCCGGGATGTCCTTCGGGCCAGAGAACGCCCCGCAAACGAAGATCCCTGGCACCGAAGTCTCCACAGGCGAGAGGTCGTCTGTCTCGCAGAAGCCGAAGCTGTTGAGCTGTATCCCCATGATCTTGGCCGCGGCAGCCGCGGACGCAGGCGGCCTCGCCCCCGCAGCCAGAACCACCAAGTCGAAGACCTCCTCCTTTATCTCGGGGCCTTCGTGGTAGTATATCATGAGGTTGTTGGTCGCAGGGTCCTCCTGCACCTTGGGCACCCTGGTGTTCCTGAGCACCTGGACGCCGTACTCGTTCTCCGCCCTGAACAGGTACTCCTCGAACTCCTTGCCAAAAGCACGGGTGTCCATGAAGAATATCTTGGTCTGCAGGCCCGGGACGTGCTCTTGCCCGATCACCGCCTGCTTCAGGGCGGCCATGCAGCAGTATGACGAACAGTAGGTGTTCCCGGTCTGCGCGTCTCTGGAGCCGACGCACTGTACGAAGGCTATCTTCTTGGGCACATCGCCATCCGACGGCCGTATGATGTGTCCTTCAGTGGGTCCGGAGGCGCTGAGCATCCTCTCGAACTCGATGTTAGTCAGGACGTTTGCGAATTCGCCGTGGCCGTATTCGATCTTCTTGCCCGCCTCGAAGATGTCATAGCCAGGGCTCAGGATGATTGCCCCGACCTCCAGGACCTCCTCCTTGTCCGGCTCCTGGGAGTACTGGATGGCCTTGGCCTCGCAGAACTTCTCGCACACACCACAGCCTATGCACAGGCCCCGGTCGATCGTGTAGACGAGCGGCACGGCTTGTGGGAAGGGCACGTATATGGCTTTGGACGGGGCCAAGTCTCTGTCGAAGGAGTTGACTCCCTCGACCGGGCAGTGCTCGGCGCACAAACCGCAGCCGGTGCATTTCTCCTCTATGATGTATCTCGAGTGTCGCGAGAGCGTGACCTTGAAATCCCCCGCTTTGCCCTCGACCTTCTTGAGCTCGGCGTGGGTGAGCATCGTGATGTTCTCGTGACTGCCTGTGGCCACGAGTTTCGGCGACAGGATGCACATCGAGCAGTCGTTCGTCGGGAAGGTCTTGTCCAGCTGGGCCATGGTGCCCCCTATGCTGGCAGTGGCCTCCAGTATGTACACCTTGTACCCCGAGTCCGCCAGATCAAGGGCCGCCTGCATCCCAGAGGGGCCTCCGCCGACCACCAGGACAGCGCCGACCTTCTTCTCAGTCATCAGGGGCCGCCTCCTGGCCTATCGGCCCGAGCTTCTCCAGCTCTGAGACCATCTTCTTGACCATGTCGGCGAACTTCCGTCCCTCGGAGCCTGCGATCCACTCGACCTTGAACCTCTGGCTCTCGATGCCCGCATTCTCGAGGAAGGACCTCAGGAAGTCCCCCCTCATCGCGGTCTTCTCGTTGCCGTTGATGTAGTGGCAGTCGGCCGGGTGGCAGCCCGCGACTATGACCCCGTCCGCGCCCAAAGTGAACGCCTTGAGCACGAAGGCCGGGTCGACCCTGCCGGAGCACATGACCCTGATTATCCTGACGTTGGGGGGATACTGGAGCCTGGTCGTGCCCGCGAGGTCCGCCCCTGCGTACGAGCACCAGTTGCAGCAGAAGGCGACTATCTTGGGCTCGTAAGCCGCCTCCCGGCTCGGGGTGTGGGGTGCCGCCTCCATCTCTCTCATGACCCCCTGATCTTTCTGAGTAGCGAGTGGGCGGATACGTGGTGTGTGTCGAAGCCCAGGGAGATCGGATCTATCCCCATTGCCAGCGCCTGCAGCTGCGAGACGTGCATCACGGGGATGCCGTCCTTGGCGAAGCTCCTCTGGGCGTTGTCGAACTGCAGGAGGCAGAACGGGCATCCTGTCACTATGCAGTCCGCTCCAGAGGCCGATATGTTCCTGCACTTGTCCTGTGTCAGCGAGTTCGCCAGCTCGACCACGTGCGACCTCACTCCGCCACCTGCGCCACAGCAGTCGTGCTTGTCCTCGTAGTCCACGCTGGCCGCGCCGCACGCCTCGACTATCCTGTCGAGAAGGACGGGGTCGTTCGGGTCGTCGAACTGAGCGTGCTCAGTCGGTCTCAGGTAGTGGCAGCCGTAGTGCACCGCCACCTTCAGGGTCTTGAGCGGGTGCTTTGTGTGCTTGGCTATCTCGTCCACGCCGACGTCGTTGGCCATGACCTCGATGTAGTGCCTGACCTTGACGGGCTCGAAGATCTTCCTCTTGCCCTCTGACCTGACATGTATGCCCGTGTACTTCTTGCCGACCTGGGCGAGCATGCGGTTCACCTTGCCCATGTTCTTCGGCTCCTGGAGGTACTCGGTCGCCCTCAGCAGAGACGCGAGGCATCCGTTGCAGACGGTCAGGATATCTCTCTTCTCCGGCTGCGCGAGGACGAGGTTCCTGGCCGCCAGCAGGAGCCAGGTGTCCTTGTCCGTGGAGTAGAATATGCCGGGGACGGGACAGCACGAGAACTCGTCGCACTCCTTCACGTCCATGTCGAGCCCATTCTTCCCGGTTACCCATCGTACAGCGTACTCGACGCCAGGGTACCGGTTGGGTATGACGCAGCCGAAGAAGTAGAGGTAGGAGTTCACAGCTTCACCTCCTCCTGGATGCCGATGAGCTTGTCGTACTTGGTGGCGCGCACCAGGGTCTGGATCTCCCTCACGACCGCCCTGAGCTGCTCCTG
>CAZHTV010000084.1:0-5499 GCA_964535775.1 uncultured Thermoplasmata archaeon
CCGTCGTCCGCATAGCCCAGGAGCTTGCCAAGGACTTCAGCGTCGAGTTCGCGGGTGCGGTCCTGCGGCCGCACGCCTACCTGCTCGCCCGAGAGAAGAAGAAGGCGAAAGATGTTCTCCGGGCGGCGAGGCGGGCAGGATATGAGCTCGTGAGTGATGGAAGGATGTCCAAGAGAACTCTGGATGTCATCTCGCAACCGCTTGTATCCGAGGGAGAATACTGGCGAAGATACAAAGAGTCGGTGAAGGCAAAGCAGTGAGGCTGCACCGGCTCCCTCATCGTTGTTGACTGCTGAGTTCGGTGTCGGAGTGACGCGTAGGACGTATGGCATCTTTCACGCTATGAGTCGCCCCTCTTGAGGCCCGACCCAAGAGCACATCAATCCGATGATCGAACAGTGTGAGCGGCGCGCGTCTGAGAGTACTTGAGCGATGAACCAGCTTCATGTGCTCAGTTGCATCTCAACGAATCTTCCCGTGCACGGGTTCCCCTTGCAGACGTCCATCGTACGGTGCGTCGTGTCAAAAACCACCGCGAAGATGGTCTTCGTTCTATCATCTCTGGGAGTCTTCCTAGTTGGATGACTGCAGATAGAATCCGGGTAGTTCACGTGATCCGACAGTATCTCCTTGAGGTGATCCTTCGTGATGCTGCCCAGGGCGCTCCTCGTGAGCCTCAATGCCCTGTGGAATCGGAATATCGTCGAAGAAGAGCCAATCAGCGACTTGGTGTCCGTGCCAAAGCAGATCTCATATGGCTTCATTGCCTCGTCTAGATAGTGATTGGTGTGAACGAGATACCCGTCCACCGCATATAACACGGCGTGTCTGGTGGCCGATCCTTCCACACTGTACATCTCCCCGCTTCTGTGGCAGAGATTGACGTTGTAGCTGGAGCCCCTATTCGGGGGCAAGGCGGATTCCATGGCCTCGGTGATATTCCTTGAGGTCACGAGCCTCCTTCCCTGGAACAACTTCGGAAGACCGACCCGCTCGTCGTCCGGATACACGGAATTCCCAGAGAAACTCAGCCCTGCCGAGTTCACGCCGCTTATTATCTCGAGCCCAGCATGTGTGACGGCCATGAACGAAGGGCCGTTTCTTGGCTTTCCGCGCAACACCACATTGTACTTCTCACTCTCCTCCCTCCAGTCCTCAGTGTGTGCGTGAAGCGCGGCTCCATCTTCCGTGACGAGGTCATTGACCAGGATATCGGTGCAGAAGCCCTTCTCTCCATCGCACAGCAGCACGATGAGGTCTTCCGTGTGCAATCCGGATCCCACCGCATATCCCTCGACCCATTCCATGAAATCAGGGTCGTATTCTTCGCAGTATGGGCGGTATCGCTGAGAGATAGCCACTGCATCAGACCAGTCCAATCCCTTCTTGGCTAGACTGGCGCGTGCGCTGCGGACCATCATCGATGCGATATTTCCGCAAGACTTACCCATCGCCCTTCCCATTGAGGAAGGGGAACCAGACGCATCGACCACCTTGATCGAGGCTTCTCTCTGCTTCGGCATCCAGGGAATACATCGCGTGAAAGAAGATAGAGCTTGCCATCGTCCGCTTGTGGGACATTGGCGTTGATTAGCACGTTGACGTCGTCATGGAATCCGCGCGAGAGTAATCACCCGACAGAAGTGCACTAACGCTGGTTGTCGAGGAGGGCTCTAAGGTTTCTGGGGAATATTGTCAGATCTAGCCCGAGTTGCTTCAACTTTTCCTCCATCTTCGCAGCCTTCGAGCCTGAGAATCTGCCCTTCAGCAGGTACGTTGTTTCGGGTTCATCAAACACTCCGCGATCCTCGTACCAGTCGATTACATCTCTATCGTATGGACACGCCCTCTGGCAACGCATGCATCCAACAACGGAGTTGTGTGCCGAAGGTCTCACGAATGAGGGGAACTCGTGCTTCGATGCCTTCTCGTTGAGATAGGTCAGGCACCTGTTCGCGCGGATCAGGAATCTGTCCTTCTGTATTGCCCCTGTCGGACATGCTTCCGTGCATAACATGCACTTCTCACACAGCGGGAGCGCGGTCTTCTCCTGCCAGTTGTCCACTGGGCTTTCGAAATCCGAGTAGAATGCCGTCAACCTGTGGAAGCTCCCGTGCTTCGGTATGTAGGTTATGTTGTTCTTTCCGTACTGTGCGAGGCCGCTCCTGACCGCGAGGAGCTTAACCGGCAGGAGCGCCCTCACGAACCTGCACGATTCTGGCTTGAAAGCTTCGGTCAACAGCCGCCTTGCACGCGCGGTGACCTTGCTTCCGTCGTAGTAAGTTGGAGGGACCACGAGCTTGACATCTTTCTCCTTCCGCCTGAACGTCACTCTCAGCATTGGCTGCGGCGTGGCTACAACGAAGATGGATTTTGCGGCCGGAAGACTCCTCGGTACCCGCGGGTCGAAATACGATCCGCCGTCATAGTAGAATATCTCATCGGAGAGCAGGCCGGAGTCGTGTAATGACCTGATCTCGGCCGTCAGCTCATCCAGATGCTTGACAGAGACTACTCTTCCGCGGACTCCGTTCTTCTCGAGGTACTGCAGGGATCTCAACTTGTTGGCCAAGGGTTCCGACCAATACGAAATCGTCATTCGGATAATTCAAAGGATGCCTGTCGTACAGTGACTCGTTTGACGGATTGACAAGAGTTGCGTGAGGCCGTGGCTTCCCCCTCGTCGTTACGGAGAGAGCGACGAACAAGAGGGTCAGTGTAGCCAGGAATGGTTTCGGAGGAGCTGCTCAAACGCGCCCTGTTGGACGGCAGTGACATCACTTCTTCATCATGGGCGTGGTTCTTGCCTTGGTCAAGATTCTCCGCCTGTTGGAATAGATGTTCATCCTCGACCCTCTGGCAAACCCTACCAGCGTGATGCCGAAGTCGTCTGCTAGCTTGACCGCCAAATCCGTGGGAGCGGATTTGGACACTATCATAGGGACGCGGGCTCTGGCGGCCTTGACAAGGACCTCCGAAGAGATCCTGCCGCTGGTCATCAAGATCCTGTCGTTCATCCGGATCCCATTTAGGACGCACTCGCCGAATACCTTGTCAATCGCGCTGTGCCTACCAATGTCCTCCTTGAAAACTAGGATTTCTCTCGAACTGCACAGGGCTGCGCCATGGGCTCCGCCTGTGGTTCTGAAAAGCCGTGACTTGAAGAGGAACTCCTTCATCAGTACGGGAACACAGTCGGCTGGTATGGTGAGTTTGGAGTGCGTCTTGAGATTCCCTACACGCTCGGACGCATCGACAAAGGTCAAGCCTCTCCCGCACCCGGTCGTGATGAACCGCCTCGCAACGAGGTCCGAGGGTTGTTTTCTTGCCTTCTTCAGCTCCACCCAGACAACACCATCTCTCTCGTCCACCAACACCCTCTTGATGTCTTTCTTGGCCTTCACAAGTCCCTCAGAGAACAGGAATCCCACAGCTAGCCGGTCCAGATCCTGTGGAGAGCACATGAGCGTGACCAGCTCAAAGTCGTTGAGGAGAATAGTAACAGGCCTCTCTCTGACGACGAGGTCTCGTAGGCGTTCTGCCCTTCCTCCGCTTACGCGCTTGACCTCAAGGCGAGTTGTTCCGCCGCTCATGTCATCACGACTGTTTTCTACTCTCAAGCTCAGAGCCCCTCGGAGAAGACAGGGGCGTGCAAGCCCGCTCTCAGGATAGAGTGCCTGACTGACAGGTCCCCAGCCAGTTCGAGGATGGATGAGATCGCCAGAAGTGTTGACGCGACGGCCCCTCCTATCGCCAGTTCGTGGAGGTATGTCAGGGCGAGCGGCACCAACAGCCCGGCGACTATCGCCAAGCCTATGAACGATATCGCGAGCTTGGTCGCCGTCAGCCTTCTGAGCGCTT
This sequence comes from uncultured Thermoplasmata archaeon, assembly GCA_964535775.1. Taxonomy (GTDB): domain Archaea; phylum Thermoplasmatota; class Thermoplasmata; order UBA10834; family UBA10834; genus COMBO-56-21. The sequence continues at coordinate 3,862 of CAZHTV010000084.1, forward strand.
CTCTTGCAGTCGAGGTAGAAGCGGCCATGTTGACGATGTAGATGACGAGAAGTGCGAACATCGCGGTCAGGAGCATCGCGTCCAGGTTAGTCAGGGTCGTCTGGTTGAGGATCTCCCCTCCCGTTGCCGTCATCGTGAGGAAAGTCATCGCGACCCCGCCAGCGATCGAATAGGTGAAGAACAGAGGCGGCATCAAGGCTGTGTTCCAGGAGGCTATCGACTTGCACGATGCGAGGACGAAGCCATCGTAGACCATCACAAGGGCAGCGCTCAGGACCGCAGCCACCCATAGCAGCTCCCCGAGCGCGGAGTCGCTGGTCCAAGGGACCCAGCCGAAGCCGATATCCGGTGCCAGATAAGCCGCTGCGAAGACCAGGAAGACGACCATGAAGATGAGGCCTCTGCTGACCCATGATGTCTGGGGCTTCAGGAAGAGCCTGTAGAATCTCGTAGGCTGGCCGAGATAGACGAGGTGGGCGCTGGTCTTGCCAACTCCGACCACCAGTACTCCGATGAGCGCGCTGGCGACCGAGTCCACAATCCATGTCGATATCACGAACTGGCCTGCTCCGATACCTCCGAGGAAGAGGGCCATCAGGAGCGCGCCGTCCCGCCATCTCCTTCGGCCTCCGAAACCCCATTCCATCTGAGCACGGGGTCCGGGTTTGAAGTCCTCGTACTGAAGAACGCCCGTATCATCGCTCGCATGGTCGTAGGTTGATGTGCGCGACAAACCAACATCACCTCGCAGGAAGGTAGTACACGCTCGCGTCCGTGCCGTATTCCGGATGGAGCTGCATTCCCCGCCTCTTCTTCATGAGCTGTGAGACCTCTGACTCAGGGTCGTCCAGGTCGCCGAAGGTCCTAGCCTCGCACGGGCACGCGTCCACGCAGGCCGGGTTCTTGCCCTTCTCGACCCTTTCGACGCAGAAGTTGCACTTGCTCACGACCCCTTTGTCGCTCTCCTCGAGCCACTTCTTCCTTTCCCGTTCCGCGTATGCCGAGGAGGGTTTGTCGCTGCCCGTGAAGTAGTCCCTCCATTCTTCCGCGAAGGTTCTAGCGCCATAGGGGCACGCGACCGCGCAGTACCTGCAGCCCACGCACAGCTTTGAATCAACGATGACGATGCCATCAGGCCTCTTCTTTGTGGCGCCCGTCGGGCAGACCTTCTCGCACTCGGGCTCCTTGCAGTTCATGCACAGCAAGGGCAGGGCCTGCCTGATGACCGTCGGATACTTGCCTGACTCCACTCTGACAACCTTCGCCCAGAAGACGCCCGGTGGAGTGTGGTGCTCTGCCTTGCACGCCACGGTGCACGAATGACAGCCTATGCATCTCTTGAGGTCGATGACCATGCCCCACCTAACCACTGCTCGCGCCCCCGTCTTTGTAGAGCTTCACCTTCACGCAGATGTCCTGTCCGAGCGAGACTGGACAGGTGTGTTCCTTGTCTATCTCGATCAGTTCGTTGAAGAACACGCCCTTGTTCTTCGCGATGGGCAGCCCCCTGCCCCAGTGGCCGGCATTCGCGGCGATCGCGACATGGTCCGGCCTTATGCCGTTGGTGATGTGCACTCTGCCTCTTGCCTTGGAGCCCTTCGGGTTCTCAAGCCAGACAAAGTCACCCTCCTTCACGCC
>CAZHTV010000085.1:0-5443 GCA_964535775.1 uncultured Thermoplasmata archaeon
CGCTGGCGCGTCCCAGCGATGTGCAGCGATTCCCGAGGGGGATGCGGCCGTCCACACTTGAAGAGCGCGACTCGTTCTACCGGCACGAGCTCGACGTGCGGTCGCTTGGTCGGTGGATAGGGGACAGGCACCGCAGGATGAAGTTCGCGATGATCCTGGGAAGGCACACTGGCATCGTAGAACCCGGACACGCCGGACTCAGGGACGATGTCGTGGTGATCGATATCTGGAAGACCGCCTCGGACTTGCGGAAGTATGCGCTGGACTATCTTCCCGAGGGGATGTACTACGACAGGAACAGGTACAAGGACGTGAGCAAGTGCGCCGAGTGCGGAGAGAGGAGACGTGGGTGCCTCGGCTGCTACAACTGCGACGGTCAGCAGTTGGCCTTCGATCTCGATCCAGAGAACGTCGACTGCCCATGGCACGGACATATCGGCCAGAAGATCGACCGGGGGCGCGTGATGTCTTTCTGCATGTACGAGTTCAGGGTCGTCCGGAGGCAGACCATGGGACTCGCGTCGGAGCTCAGGCGCGAGTACGAGTCAGTGGGGGTGATCTACTCGGGCCGTGGGTTCCACGTGGTCGTCGATGACGAGCATGCGTACACCCTCTCGAAACCCGAACGCAAGCTCATCGCCCGGAAGCTCGGTAGAAGATACGCGATAGACGAGTGGGTGACCGAGGGTGGCTCTCGCCTCTTGCGTCTGCCCTACTCGTTGAACGGGCTTGTATCCAGAAAATGCATGCCAATAGAAGAAGAAAGAGATTTGGTGGAGTTTGATCCTCGGATTTCAGACACGGTTATGCCAGGTTTCGTGCACTCATCTTGACTTGGCCGCACGGACCTCCTTGCCCATGTAGTATCCTCGTTTCTTAGCAGCCTTCCCGGCTTTCTTGGAAGTTCTCTTCTTTTTAGCCATGTCAAAAAACCTACCTGAAAACAGAGGGGCCCTCACACCTTTTACTTCTTCTTCTTCTTGGCCTTCTTCTTTGTTGCCTTCTTCTTTGTCTTCTTTCCGCACTTTCCACAAGACATTGTGTTTTTCCTCCTATGTGCCAGATCGTGTGCGTCGAACCGGCCGGGCTTGATGCATCTTCCCCGTCAAGTAGCCGTTTCTGCTCAGGTTGCTGCTCCGAAGCAGACACATCTTTGCACATGTATGCTGTTTGGGACATAAGTGTCTTTTGATTCGCTTCTCATAATTGAGAACGCGCTGCGAGAGGAACACTGCTGCGTCGCAAGGACGAGAGCTCGTGCTCGAACCGTCGTGGAAAGATTTTATACGACAGCTATCCATACATCAGGAGAACAAGGAGCGTTTCTTCAATTGGCCAAGGCTGAGGATACGAGGAAGCTCAAGATGTGCACGATAGGCGACGTCGGCGTCGGGAAGACGAGCCTGATCAGACGCTACGTCATGGATGTTTTTGACGACAAGTACATCGCGACCATCGGAACGAAGGTGACGAAGAAGGAGATAGAGGTCAAGGACCCCAGAACCGGCGAACCGCACAAGGTCATGCTGCTCATCTGGGACATAATGGGTCAGCCTAGCTTCAGGGAGGTGCTAAGGGAGGCATACTTCTACGGCGTTGAGGGGTCCATCGCGGTATGCGACGTCACGAGCAAGGAGAGCCTCGGCGAGCTCAGGTACTGGATCAAGGCGATGACGTCGACCACGGGAAAGGTCCCCATCGTGTTCCTCGGGAATAAGTGCGACCTGAGAGAGGAGACCCGCGTGCCGTATCAGGATATCGAGGTCTTCGCGAGAAAGCACGATTCACCCGCGATGCTGAGCTCGGCCAAGACGGGCTACAACGTCGAGCAGGCGTTCTCGACACTCGTCGAGATGATGCTGTTCCCCAAGTGATTTTCCGGTGGGAAGGGTGAAGGATAATATTCGCGGTAGGCCATCTCATCGACGAGAGGGTTCCTTTGGATCCTAGGCGCGCGGACGCGGTCTTGTACAACGGGGACATATACACGATGGACAGGGAGCGCCCTCTGGTGCGCGCGCTGGCCATATCTGACGGCCGGATCGTCGGGCTCGGAGGCGTGGACGAGGTCAGGCGCATGGCCCCGAGAGGGTGTGACAGGTACGACCTCGGAGGTATGGTTGTGCTCCCTGGCTTCATCGATTGCCATACGCACTTCCTGCAGATGGGACTGGACTCGATGAGCGTCGACCTCTCACAGACCAGATCTCTGGATGAGGCGCTTGGAGCGATTCGAGCGGCCTCGCAGAAGACACCTGAGGGCGAGTGGGTCGTGGCCACCAGCTGGAAGGAGAGCGGCTGGAAGGATGCCAGGTTCATCAGGCGCAAGGACCTGGATGAGTGCTGCCCCAAGCATCCAGCGGTCGCCCACAGAGTCTGCGGACACATGTCCTCGGTCAACACTCTCGCGATCAAGGAGCTCGGCATAGACAGGAGTACGCCCGAAGTCGAGGTTGACTCCTCAGGGAATCTGACGGGGATACTCAGGGAGAGCGCAGTCGCCATAGCAAGAGAGGCGACCGCGCCGACCAGGGCGAAGAGGATTAGAGCCCTTTCTCTGGCGGTGAGAAAGGCACACTCGCTGGGAGTGACATCCATCCACGACAACGGACGGAGTGAGGACTTCGGGGTCTACAGGGAAGCTGAGGTCGCGAGAAGGCTGAACATACGCATCTGGTTCAACATGCCGGTTCAGGATCTCGACCATGTCGCTGCGCTTTCCATCACACCGGGCATCGGCTCCGAGTGGCTTCGCCTCGGGGGCCTCAAGGTGTTCTGCGACGGTGCTTTGGGTGCCAGATCGGCGGCAGTCTCGGAAGCCTATGCGGACGACCCTGACAATACAGGCATGTTCGTGTACGATGAGAGGGAGTTCGGGGACATAGTGAGCAGAGCGAACGAAAAGGGGCTGCAACTTGCGGTACACGCGATCGGCGACAAGGGAATTGGACGAGCCATAGCGGCATTCGACAAGGCCCTTCGTGCGTGTCCTAGGAAAGACCACAGGCATCGGATAGAACATCTTGAACTGCCAAGCCGGACACATCTGCCCATGATGAGGAAGCTCAGGATTATAGCGTCTATGCAGCCGAATTTCGTCGGCGAGTGGGGAGGGACTGACGGGATGTATCTCTCTAGGCTCGGACCAAAGAGGACAGCCAGGAACAACCCGTTCAAGGAGGTGCTGCGAGCAAGGGTCAGGATGGTCTTCGGCTCCGACTGCATGCCCATGTCGCCAGTGTATGGAATCATGTCTGCCGTGAGCGCCCCCTACGCGTCACAGAAGCTCTCCGTCGAGGAGGCCATCAGTGCATACACGCGCGAAGCGGCCTTCGCCTCGTTTGAGGAGCACTTGAAGGGCACGATATCGGAGGGCAAGCTGGCGGATATCCTCGTGCTCTCCGACGACCCGTTCAAGGACCCCGGAAGCCTGTCCCATGCGAGGGTGCTCAAGACGGTCGTAGGTGGCAAGATAGTGTATGAAAGGAATATGGTCAAGGGAGGTTGATTGAATGGTGTCCACAGCAAAGGTCGTTTACACTCCGGAAGCGCCGAAACCGATAGGTCCCTATTCCCAGGCCGTCGTGGCAGGGAACTTCGTGTTCTGCTCAGGTCAGCTGGGGTTGGACCCTGTCACGGGTGAGCTCTCGGGAAAGACACCCGCAGAGCAGATGGAGCGCGCCATACTGAACCTGAAGGCGGTTCTGCTGCGCGCGGGGAGTGAGCTCTCGCACGTTGTCAAGGTCACCCTCTACCTGAGGGATATGAGGGACTTCGCGGAAATGAACGAAATCTATGCGAAGCACTTCATCGAGATGAAGCCAGCTCGGAGCACGGTCGAGGTGTCACAGCTGCCCAAAGGTGCTCTGGTGGAGATCGATGCAATAGCCGAAGTGGGCTGAGGGCGAACATCCCAAGATTCGGTCGAAAGATTCTATATGCCTCAGCCCTTTGGTGATTGCGGAGCTTGAAAGGCATGTTCGAGATCCAGCTCGTCAAAGATGCCAAAGCAGCAGGAGGTGCTCTCATCACTGCATTCCCAAGCGTGGGAATGGTCAGCACCATAGCCGGCAGTTTTGTCTCGGAGTCGCTGAAGATGGAGAGGATAGCATATGTCCTTTCGGACGACGTCCCGCCCGCGGCACTGGTGCAGGAAGGCGTTCCCGGATATCCCTTAAGGGTGCTCGGCCACAAACACCTCTCCATGCTGACCTCTGAGTTCCAGATACCGATGACGATGGCATCCAACCTTGCTAAAACGGTCCTCTCCTGGGCCGGTTCGAACGGGTACGACACCATCATAGGCCTCGAGGGTCTCATGTCAGGTCAGGAGCCTTCGGCAGAACCGGAAAAGGAATTGCGGGTCTTCGGAGTCGGCTCGACCCCGGCGGCAAGGGACAAGATATCGAAGGCAGGCATTGAGCAGTTCAAGATCGGCATGATCACGGGCATCTCAGGAGCTCTCCTCAGCGAGGGGGAGAGGACAGGTGTGGACATAGTCTGTCTTCTCGTCGAGGCCAATGCCATGTACCCCGATGCACGAGGGGCTGCCAAGCTGGTGGAGTCAGTGTCCAGACTCCTCCCCGAAGTCCAGGTCGACCTGAAGGAGCTATACAAGGAGGCGGAGATGATCGAGGAGAATGTCAAGGCGACGGTCGAGCGCACCAAGGAGATGCTCGCGGCGAGACAGAGTCAGGCGGACCGCCTGGGGAAGTCGTACATGTATGGTTGATCAGATCGACAAGCTGAAGACACTGAGGGAACTAGTGGAGGAATCCCGTTTCTGGGACGCCTCAGACCTCATGCGCAACTTCGACGAGGAGTTCCACAGGATCGAGTTGGGCTTGGGGCATACGGCCTGGGATTCGATGTATCGGCCGGTTTCCATGTGCATGAGGCCGCTCCCAACGGTGCCAAGATTCGAGACTTCCGAAACGAAGGACGAGCTCAGCCTGAGGGTTGTCTTGCCAGGCGTGCCTCCGGAGAACGTGTACGTGGATGTGGACAAGAGGTCCGTCGAGGTGTTCGCCTGCTCAGACGACCTGATATGCAAGCCCTACTACGTCAGTGTGGAGTCCCACAGCACCTTGGACCCGGACTCAGTCGAGGCGAAGCGAGACGGTCAATGGCTCGTGATCAATGTCAGAAAGGCCAAGAGGCACAGGGTCGAGATCCGGTAGCCTCCTTGCCCTTGGATGCCCTGTCGCGGGGGATTCGATGCTTGTCGTTCATTTCATCCCGGGGAGTCGGGTTTCGCAACATGTTTGATTGTCGAACGAATCCGCGCTTTTGAGTCCAATCTGCACTTCGATCATCACTTGTCTCGTGTGAGAGTCTGGCGCCATATTCGGCGAAGGTTTAAGTAGAATGTGACTTTACGGAACTACGCACAGTCCGAGACGAAGGTTTTGCGCAGGTCAGAAGGATTGTCAGACTAGGAGGT
>CAZHTV010000086.1:0-5395 GCA_964535775.1 uncultured Thermoplasmata archaeon
TCCTCTGACCGCGCCTCGATAGGTATCTCTCTGCCGCTCCTGACCCTCTTGTCGAATGTGCTCGCGGGGGCGGCAACATAGAAAGGCACTTTGTTCTCCTTGGCCAGAACGGCCTTGGAGTATGTGCCTATCTTGTTCGCGAAATCACCGTTCCTCGCTATTCTGTCGGCTCCCACGATGACGAGGTCAACTGAATCCTTCATGTAGTGACCCGCTGCGTTGTCCGGGATGATCGCGTGGTCTATGCCCTCGTTGTTGAGCTCCCACGCGGTCAGCTTAGCACCCTGCAATCTCGGCCTCGTCTCGTCGACGTAGACGAATATGTCCTTGCCCTGCCTGTGCGCTACCCTGATCGGGGCGAGAGCTGTTCCGAAATCCACGGTCGCGAGCGCGCCCGCGTTACAGTGCGTGAGTATCCTGTCCCCGTCCTTGATGAGCTTGGCCCCGTGAGTCCCTATCTTGCGGCACATTTCGACTACGATGTCTGCATAATCATCGGCTGCCGCTGCAAGATCACCGTCAGATTTCGACAGCATCAAATCGATTGCATAGAACAGGTCGTGGGCGGTCGGCCGGGTGGACTTGATCGCCCTTGCAGCTTTGGAGAGGCTATCGCCCTTCAGCTGTGCAAGGGCCATACCGTATGCGGCCGCAGCCCCAATCGATGGCGCACCGCGGATAGTCATGTCCTTTATGGCGCGTGCCATCCCCTGATATGTGCTGATCGTCACTATCCTGAACCGGTTCGGCAGGAGTTGCTGATCTATCGCCTTGACCACCCTGCCCTCCATCCAGAGAGCCCGGAAATCTTTCTTCCCCTTCGAAGTCGAGACCAGCATGTCCGAGACCATTATGTGAATGCGCTAGGACGGATAAAAGCCTCAGTCTCTGTCGCCCAGGCCAAAAGGATATTAAACCAAAGCGGCATTAATCGGCCTACCTCGCCAAGGGCCCATGGTCTAGGGGTTATGACAGCGCTCTCACACAGCGCAGATCACCGGTTCAAATCCGGTTGGGCCCACTCAAACACTTGGCACGGTCACAAAAGGTGCACTTTCGGTTGTTTTTCGCATCTGGATGCGCAGATTTTGCACGGCCTCGAATGCTTTGCACTGGTCGCCGAGATTGACCCCGATGTACCGCAGAGTCATTTCGGTAGACTCATGCCCTATAATGGAGGCTATCGGGACCTACAGAAGCGCAGGAAGGAATTGGTGCGGAAGGCTCAAAGAGCGCGAGAAGACAGCCCGTGAGGTCGCAGCTACCATGCGAACAACTGCTGCGCTCTCAGATGCGTTCTCTTCGTTGGCCGTTACGCAGTCTCCTCCGCAGGGTCCAAAGGTCTCGCCTGCACCCATACGAGTAGCGGCCACCGACAGGAATCGTTCAGAAAGGCCTATGGTGCATGGGCATCATCGGGGTATGGGGAAATGGAAATGAAGACCCTCAGAGCGCTACTCCCAGGGATGATGTCACTCATTGTTGCGCTTGCGCCTACGATTGCGATGTTCTCGAGCAATGTCTCTGCTGCAGAGTTCAACGGAACCTCACCGCCATTTGCGCCAGGCACGTCGTGGTTGCTTGACCTGGGCACGTACGGGCAAGGTTATATTGTTGAATGGGATTGGACGACGAGTGACGATCTGTCGTTCTTCCTTACCCTCAATGGATATCCCTTCGTTAAGTACAACCACGATGGATTCGTGACTTGGACTACAGGAGACTGGGGACTCAAGTGGTACAACAACAACTGGTTCTTCTCAGCAACAGTTAGTTACTCAGTCGTGGTCTTCGAGCCTTGGACCACAATCACGATGCCGTCAGAAGGAGCATATGTGAATTCAAAGACTATCTCCGTGCAGGGAACTGCTGATTCCTACGCGACTGGTGTCCTAGTCGGACCCGACGAATTCCACCTGAAGGTATCAGGATGGTCCGGTGACAGCTGGAAGGCAGATGGAGTGGCTCTCAGCGAAGGGCAGGACACGATTCTTGTGAGGACATATTACTGGCTAGACAACAATGGCTACAATGTCGTCACCTATGACCAGACTATCCACGTAGTGGTTGACACGATTCCTCCCGAACTCCTGATTGAGCGTCCTCTCAGCGATACATACGTCAAGGGCGACTTGAATATTGAATGGCAGTGCTCAGATACGAACGGCGTCGTTAAGACTGAGATCAAGTTCGACGCGTGGGGGTGGCAGGAAGTTGCCGGTACATCATTCCAGGCGAGCCTGGCTGATGGCGCCCATACCGTGCAGGTCAGAGTCTCTGACCCTGCTGGGAATCAGGCAACGGGAACCGCTACATTCACTGCTGATTCGACACCTCCAGCACTGACAATCTTCAGTCCAACCGAAGGCTCTACTACATCTGACAAGAGAGTTGTGTTCGGCGGCACTGACAACCTCGGAATAACGGAGTATATGGTCAATCTAGACTCCTCCGGATGGCAACCAGCTCTTACAGGCACTGTGTACGACCTAGACCTGACAGATGGGGCACACACCGTGCAGGTGAAGCTGACTGACAGAGCCTTGAATGAAGTCGTTCGGACTGTGAATTTCATTCTAGACACGGAGTCACCGACAATGAGTATCACTGGGCCTGCCGTTGGGAGCGACATCAGAGGGGGCTACGTTGATGTTACCTGGCAGTGTGCGGACAACATTGGCATAGCATCCATAGAAATGAAAATCGACGGATGGGATTGGCAGCCTGTCACCGGCTCTGAATTCAGAGACCTGTGGTTGCCGTCGGGATATCATGTGATACAAATCAGGGTCGCTGATTACGCCGGAAACCAGGCGATTGGCAGTACCTCATTCAATAACGACAACAGGGCATTGAGCTTCGGTGGTCCATACTACGGCCTGCCAACAGTCGGAATTGTCCTGGCAGTCGTCGTCGCGGCCGTCATCGCGTTCATACTACTGCGCAAGAAAAGGGGTGGCCCTGCGGTGGCGAGCGTCCCGAAGGAGGAGCCGGTTGCTCAGGCGCCCTAGGGCGCGTTCTCTACACAGGATAGCCTCACTTCCGACCCTATGCCCTCCAGAGCCATCTCACCGTCCGCTCAGCATCACAACCCTAGGACGGGAAAAGCGATTACGATTGGTTGGCCGTGATAGTTCGCAAACGATGGAAAGACGCTTAGGAGATGGCTGAGCATCTCTGGACTCTGTTGAGTCTATTCTAGATGATCTATCCCCGGCCTCAGTCTAAAGGGGAAGGGGGACTCATCTTGCGTCTTCGACCCTTGAGGAGGCGCCGAAGCGCATGTTATGTGTCTTTCGGCGACCTACGGTAGACCGAAATGGTTTGCGGCAGCCTGCTCTGATTGATTTCCAGCCAGTTGCGGGAGTTCAAATCCCGGCGGGAGCACTCAGTTCCATGTGGTTGGAGAAAGATGAGAAAGGGTTTGAGGGACAGGCATGGACGAGGAGTGTTGGAGCGCCTTTCGGAGCCAGCAGATTTGGGGTAACCATTTCGGTAGCCTTAAACGCTTAATGAATACTATCGCAAAGAAGGCGAAGAGATCGTGATTCACCGTAAGCTTCGCAACTACCGTCCCGGAGTGCAGTGAACCGCAGAGCACGCGGTTGCAGGCGCATTCTTTCCGTTGCCCGCTACGCGACCCTCTTCGCACCGCAGAATCATCTCGCACTGACCCATACGAGTAGCGGCCATCGATAGGAATCGCTCAGAAAGGGTCATAAAGGTCCCAGTCCGATGAGGGGGCGAGGCAAATGGTGATGACGTGCCCACAATGCGGAGCTGAGAATCCCAAAGGTAAGAAGTTCTGCGGGGATTGTGGGGCGTCGATATCTCCGTCATCACCGGGTGCACGGTCACGGCGCGCCATAGTCATATCTCAGAAAACGTCAAGTGTGATCCAATTGGCTGCCATGGCGCTGGCGATTGCTGTAATCGTTGTCCTCGCGGTCGCTGTCGCCTCCCTAGTCTTCGTTCAGTCTCCGTCTCCCAAGGATGTTTTGGGCAAATGGGTCGACCGCGTGAACAGAGGTGATGCTAGGGGTGCGGCAGACCTGACTATCTATTCCAAGATGAATGAGGCGAAATACGTAGCGCAAATCAACTACCTAGCGGGAATCGTTGCAGACTTGGGTTCGGACAAATTGGTTTTGAACTATGCGCAGGACATACCCAGGGATGAATTAATCATGGAAGACTGGTACCCCGAGCTCTGGGACCTCACAGAATCGCTGAAGACTCTGTATGGCATCCCTATTGACGACACCATGGGGGTCTACTGCAGCATCACCTTCTATGATAACGGTCAAGCGACGGTTGTGACTGATTCTTGGCCAGTGTTCAAAGTAGATTCATCCTGGTATCTGGCATATGGACTGTGAGATTCCAGCTTCAAAAAAGACCTCTATGTTGAAGTGTCCCTCGCGCCACATCTGAATCGTATTCCTCGTTCTTTTGATTTGCCTCCGTTCGGGTTTCGCTCTGATCGGGGGTTCGGACATACCTCTATTCGCGGTCTACGCCGCACTATGGCAACTTCGTCCCTTTGTCAGGGATTTGCCCCAATCCATAGGACGCATTCGAAGTGCACTCTTTTCCCGGATTTGTATCCATGACTAGAACATAGCATGGTCTTTCGACTATTCGTAGGCTGCGGACGCCGAGGGACGATTTCATCATAACATCCATAGGGGAGGAAGCCCATTGCGCCCTCTGAAGGGAAATGGTTCAACCCAGTGATTTGCTGAGGCAGCATGCCGCCCAAGGTCGAAAGATCCGTTCAGACCTACTGGTTACGAAGCAATCCAAGAAATCCGCTGATTCGACTGTTGATGTGGGTGTTGACGCATTGGATTTCTTCTTTGACTTGTCCGGCAAGAAGCGACTGGCAAAAGGCTTGGGGAAGCATCTGATGCATTCCTCTGCTGACAGGAATCTTGGCGAATTGGGGGGCAAAGCAGATGGATGGATATCGGAATCGAAGGCAATACTCAAAAGGATATCAGTACTCAGACGAGGCATTCCAACGAAACCCAACAGCGATGCCCTGGTTAGATCTTTCTCAGCTCAAATGAAGTATACACAACCCGAGACTCGACTTTCGCATGGAATCCAATATCTTGAGAACCTTGCTGAAAGCAGTCTTATCTTCAATGATGAGATTGAAGCAACACGAAAGGCGGTGGCAACGGTACAGCAGTGTGCGCCACTCCCTCCCACAGGAATTGAATCGGGGCTAACGGAACTGCTTGACTTGGTATCCCAGTTTCCTCCAGTGGCAGAAGCCCTAATTGGTACAATTTCGGTGTATCAGCAGAAGGGACCTGATTGGGGAAGACAAGCACTAGGTTCTATGCGTAACGCATTGGAGACGCTGGTCAAGAGACTATCGGGTGAA
>CAZHTV010000087.1:0-5377 GCA_964535775.1 uncultured Thermoplasmata archaeon
AATGGGGTAGGCCGGATTTGAACCGACGGTCACGTGGTCCCGAACCACGGATCATACCAAGCTAGACCACTACCCCATTGGCGTCGGGCGTTCCAGGAATAGAGAGGTTTGTTATTTATGATTAGTGCAGCGGACGTTTTCGCTGAAGTCCCGTCAAGCAGTCATACGACGACTGAACGCAGTCCTCAAGAAGTGATGCTCCCAATCGACCTTCCCGTACCATCCAATTCCATGCTTCTCCGCCATCCAGGCGCGTTCGTCTATTGCCGATTCTCAGGTACGGCAAACTATAAGTAGAGACAATCAGCTCCTCCAGGCATGCGGGACCAGGTCAGAGAGAAGGTAGCTGGTGAGATCTGCCTTTCGGAGGAGCCTGGGAAGACCATTAGGAAGTGGAGGGAGCAGTTCCACATATCGCAACAGGAGCTCTCGAAGCATCTCGGCGTCTCCCCCTCGGTGATCAGCGACTACGAGGCCGGCAGGCGCAAGTCGCCCGGCATCGTCACCGTCCGCAAGATAGTGGATGCTTTCCTGGACATCGACGAGAAGACGGGCGGGAATATACTCAAGCAGTATTCCCTCGCGGCGAAGACGGACTCCATCATCTCCATCAAGGAGTTCGCGAAGGAGGTCCTCGCTACCGAACTCGTGGACAGGATCGACGGCGACAACCTCACACCTGCGATAGCGCTCGACAAGCACATACACGGCTACACAGTCATAGACAGCATACGGGCCATCACCTCGCTCAGTTCTTTCGACTACCTCAAGATCTATGGCTGGAGCAGCCAAAGGGCGCTCGTGTTCACGGGCGTCAAGTTCGGCAGGTCGCCGATGATAGCCATCCGGGCGCACCCGCTCAAGCCCGCGCTGGTCGTCTACCAGAAGCCCGAGCAGGTCGACGAGCTCGCCATCCGTCTTGCCGAGCTCGAGGGGATACCGCTGATCAGGACCGAGCTGCCGATCAGCGACCTGATCGAGGGGCTTCAGTCTCTGGGATGATTTCGGAGGCGGACAAGGGATGAAGGTAGGGATAGTGAGCTACGGGGCCTACGTGCCACGCTACAGGATAACCCCCGAGGAGATCGGCAAGGTCTGGGGCGCGGACGGCAAGGCCATGGGAAAAAGCCTGATGATAAACTGCAAGTCCGTCCCCGCGCCCGACGAGGACACGATAACGATATCCGTCGAGGCCGCGAGGAACATGATGAGGAGGTGCGATGTCAGCCCGAAGGACATAGGTGCTCTCTATGTCGGCTCGGAGTCGCACCCCTATGCTGTCAAGCCGACCGGTACGATCGTGGCCGAGGCGATCGAGGCCGCCCCTCACCTGACGGTGGCGGACTACGAGTTCGCGTGCAAGGCCGGGACTGCGGCCATTCAGACCTGCATGGGCCTCGTAGGTTCAGGCATGGTCAAGTACGGCGTCGCCATCGGCGCGGACACCTCCCAGGGAGCACCAGGGGACGCGCTCGAGTACTCCGCGTCCGCAGGAGGGGCCGCGTTCCTGATCGGAGCCGAGAAGATCGTCGCGACGCTAGACCACACATACTCCTACACCACCGATACGCCCGACTTCTGGCGCAGGGAGGGGCAGATGTACCCTCGCCACGGCGGGAGGTTCACGGGCGAGCCAGCGTACTTCAAGCATATCCTCAGCGGGGGCAAGGGCCTCCTGGAGAGAACGGGCACCACTGCCAAGGATTACACCTATGCCGTGTTCCACCAGCCCAACGGCAAGTTCCCGACCAGGGTGGCGAAGCAGCTGGGGTTCGCTGACGCGCAGGTCAAGTCGGGCCTGCTCGCGCCCATGATCGGCAACACGTACTCGGGCGCCGTCCCGCTCGGGCTGGCAGCGATCCTGGACGAGGCGAAACCCGGGGACAGGATATTCGCGGTCGCATACGGCTCCGGCGCGGGCTCGGACGCCTTCGCCATGACCGTGACGGACGAGGCGGACAGCTTCGCGAGGGCCAGGGCACCGACGGTCAAGGAGATCATCTCGAACGTCAAGTTCCTGGACTATGCGACCTACGCCAAGTTCAAGGGCAAGATAGCCCTGGGGAGGGAGTGAGATGAGACGAGTCGCAGTCATAGGAGTGGGAGACACGGAGTTCGGGGAGCTCTGGGACCACTCGTTCAGGGAGATAGGCATCAAGGCCGGCCTGGCAGCGGTGGCGGACGCGAACATATCCGCGGAGATGATAGACGCCCTCTACGTGGGGAACATGTCCGCAGGTCGGTTCATCGAGCAGGAGCACATCGGCGCCCTCATCGCGGACTACGCCGGACTCGCGAGGGACCACATACCCGCGACCAGGGTCGAGGCCGCCGGCGCTTCGGGGGGCTTGGCCCTCAGGCAGGGGTTCCTCGCGGTCGCGTCTGGGCTGCATGACATGGTGGTCGTCGGGGGCGCGGAGAAGATGACCGACGTGAGCGACCTCGACTCGGCGAACATACAGTCCTCGGCCTCGGACCAGGAGTGGGAGATCGTCCTCGGGGCGACATTCCCCGCGCTGCACGCGCTCATAGCCCAGAGGCATATGCACGTGTACGGGACGACCAGGGAGCAGCTGGCTGATGTCGCGGTCAAGAATCACAAGCACGGCTCGCTCAACCCGAAGGCGCAGTTCAGGCGTGAGATAACGAGGGAGATGGTCCTCGGGTCACCCGTGGTCTCGTCCCCACTCAGGATGTTCGACTGTGCCCCGAGCTCCGACGGCGCTGCAGCAGTCGTGCTCTGCCCACTCGAGAACGCAAAGAAGTACACCGAGACGCCGGTCGAGATAATCGGGTCCGGCCAGGCGAGCGACACGCTCTCGCTGCACGACAGGAAGGACATTTGCACCATGGAGGCCACAAGCGTGGCCGCGAAGCGCGCGTTCGACATGGCGAAGGTGACGCACAAGGACGTGCAGGTGGCCGAGGTACACGACAACTTCACGATATGCGAGATCCTGGCGGTCGAGGACCTGGGCTTCTTCAAGAAGGGCGAGGGCGGAAAAGCCACCGAGGCTGGCCTGACAGGCCTGGCTGGGCAGATAGCGGTGAACACGTCTGGCGGGCTGAAGGCTCGGGGCGACCCCATCGGCGCCACGGGGCTCGCGCAGGCGGTCGAGATCGTCACTCAGCTCAGAGGCAAGGCCGACAAGAGACAGGTCAAGGACGCGCAGGTCGGCCTGACGCACAATGTGGGCGGCACCGGTGCGACCGTGGTCGTCCACCTTTTCAGGAGGGTCTGAGATGGCAACGGCGCCGCGGTTCTGGAGGGAGAACCCGAGCAGATACAACCTCGTGGGCATCAAGTGCCACAGCTGCGGGAGGCACTTCTTCCCGCCGAGGCCCATCTGCCCGATCTGCCACAGGAAGAGCGTGGGGAAGATCGAGCGGGTGAAGCTGAAGGGCGAGGGTAAGGTGTTCTCCTGGACCTCGGTCCATGAGGCCCCGGAGAACCTCAGCTGCAACAGACCCTATATCGTCGCGATGGTGGAGATGGAGGACGGGCTCAGGTTCACGGGCCAGGTGATAGACTGTGAGCCCTGCGACCTGCAGATAGGCACGCCGGTCAGGGCTGTCCTGCGCAAGCTGAGTGAAGAGGGCCCCTCCGGGGTTATCCACTACGGTTACAAGTTCGTCCCAGTAAAGGAGAAAGCTCCTTAAGCGCCTCCGCCAACTCAGGGTACGACGGCGGGGGCCGGGGAAGAACCCCGCCCGGCGGTATCGCAATGGCAGGCTCAGATGATCCACGAAAGAACGACATCACGATAGACGGCAACACGCTCTCGATCGAGAAGGTCGTCAGGGTCGCCCGTGAGATGGTCAGGACCAGGATGTCTCGGTCCACCGACGAGAGGATGATGGAATCGAGGAAGGCACTCGAGAAGCTCGTCGAGGACGGTAGGACGATCTACGGGATAAACACGGGCGTGGGCGAGCTCGTGGATGTGCGCATCCCCCTGGACGAGCTGAGGGACCTCCAGATCAATCTCATCAGGAGCCACGCGTGCGGAGTGGGCGAGCCGTATCCGACCGAAGTGGTGAGGGCGCTGATGCTCCTTCGGGCCAACGCGCTGGCCAAGGGATATTCTGGCGTCAGGCCAGATGTCCCCAGGATGCTCCTAGACATGCTCAATGCGGGCCTTCACCCGCTCGTTCCAAGGCAGGGTTCGGTGGGCGCGAGCGGCGACCTCGTCATGCTCGCCCATCTCGGGCTCGCGATGATAGGCGAAGGCGAGGTCGATGCTGGGCAGGGGTTCGAGCCGAGTGCGAAGGCCCTCAAGAGGAAGAGGCTCTCGCCTCTGAGGCTCGAGCCAAAGGAGGCCATCTCCCTCATCAACGGCACGCAGGCCATGGGCGCACTGGGCGTGCTCGCAGTGAAGGACGCGGCCGTGTTGGCGGACAACGCGCAGATCGCAGCCGCGATGTCCCTCGAGGCCCTCAAGGGAACCTCGTCCGCGTTCGACCTGAGGATATCCCAGGTGAGGCCGCACAAGGGCCAGCTGGCCGTGTCAAGGAACATGCTCTCTCTTCTCGAAGGCAGCGAGATCATGGTGTCGCATCACGACTGCCCAAAGATACAGGACCCCTACACCTTGCGATGCATCCCGCAGGTCATGGGGGCGAGCCTGGACGCCATATGGTACGCCGAGGACGTCCTGGAGGTCGAGATCAACTCAGCCACCGACAACCCGCTCTTCTTCCCCGAGGACAGCACTGTCATATCCGGAGGGAACTTCCACGGACAGCCCATCGCCCTCGCGATGGATTTCCTGGGCCTGGCGGTGCACGAGCTCGGGAGCTTCTCGGAGCGGAGGACCGCCCGGCTAGTCGACGAGAAGCTGAGCGGACTGCCAGCTTTTCTCACGAGGCACGGGGGCGTCGGCTCGGGCCTGATGGTGCCTCAGTACGTGGCCGCCTCGCTCGTCTCCGAGAACAAAGTCCTGGTGCATCCGGCGTCTGCCGACTCGATACCCACGAGCGCTAACCAGGAGGACCACAACAGCATGGGCACGATTGCCGCTTGGAAGGCACGGCAGATTGTGGAGAACTCGAGGCGCGTCGTGGCGATCGAGCTGATCTCCGGTGCTCAGGGACTGGACTTCATCCCGCTCAATTCCAGCCCGGCCATCGAGAAGGTCAAGTCCGCCCTGAGGGCGCGCGTCCCGCACGTCGAGGAGGACAGACCCATGTCCAGGGAGATAGAGGAGGTCTCCAGGATGGTGGCAGACGGGATCTTCATCACGGCCGCGGAGAGCGCATGCGGTTTCCAGAGAACGTGAGTCTCAAGTTTGTATTCACGTATATATTGGACATACAGTGGTACCGTAGTATTCTCTCGAGCACTCTGAGGTGATGAAATGGAGGACATCGCTCAAGC
>CAZHTV010000088.1:0-5352 GCA_964535775.1 uncultured Thermoplasmata archaeon
TTCTTTCCGAACATCAGACCACATCCGAATGGGGGACCGCGGAAATGGGTTCTCGGACAGCGGGCTCGCAGATAGCAGCGCACAGGTCGCTTGAGCCGCCCACAATCCTTCGTGTGTCCAGGTTGTTATCTGGAAGCGCCCAGATAAACCTTTTCTACGCTTTTCAGGCTCGGGGCACGAACTTGAGTGCACTTGCTGGCCCAGCCATGTGCCTCGTCGGGCGCTCAAGGCCTGTATCTTTTCAAGAGGGACGCGTTCGTCACAACGGAGACCGAGCTGAAGGCCATCGCCCCCGCTGCAATCATCGGGCTCAGGAGCCAGCCTGTAAGAGGATAGAGCACACCAGCTGCTATGGGGATCGAGGCGGTGTTGTAGAATAGCGCCCAGAAGAGGTTCTGCCTGATCTTCCTGAAGGTCTGCTTGCTGAGCTTGATCGCATTGACCACGCCCCTGAGGTCCTCGCCCACGAGGACTATGTTGCCTGATTCGAGCGCGATGTCGGTGCCCGAGCCGAGTGCGATGCCGATGTTTGCCTTGGCCAGGGCGGGGGCGTCGTTTATCCCATCGCCAACCATCGCCACGACCTCTCCCGCGCTCTGGTAGGCTTCGACCGCGCCAGCCTTGTCCGCGGGCAGGACCTGGGCTCTGAACTCGTTGATGCCCGCCTGGCCGGCAATCGCCCTCGCGGTCCTCTCGTTGTCGCCCGTCAGCATGACGACCTTCAGCCCAATGGCCCTCAGACTCGAGATGGCCTCTCTGGCATCGGGCTTGAGCGTGTCAGCGACCCCCAGCAGGCCCACGAGTTCCCCGTCGGCGGCGCATGCCACTGCCGTCATGCCCTCGGCCTCCATCTCCTGCATCGTCATCTCCAGGGTCCCCGTCTTGACCCCCAGCCTGTCGAGCATCCGGCGGTTCCCGACCGAGACATGCCTTCCCCGGACCTCTGATGTGATGCCTTCGCCAGGCACGACGCTGGACTTCTGGGGAGTCTCCAGCGATACTCCCGACTCCTCAGCCGCCGTGATGACCGCCCTTGAGAGCACATGCTCTGAACCCTTCTCCGCACTCCCAGCGAGGAAAAGCAATTCCGATTCCGCTTTCCCTTCAACAGGCTCCAGACGGACCACCTTCGGTTCGCCTCTTGTCAGAGTGCCTGTCTTGTCGAATATCACCGTCGTCAGCCTGTGCGCGGTCTCGAGCGCAGAGGCGTCCTTGATGAGCACGCCCATCTGAGCCCCTCGCCCCGTCCCCACCACTATTGCGGTCGGGGTCGCAAGGCCCAGCGCGCAAGGGCATGCGATCACCAGCACCGCCACCATGACGGTCAGGGAGAAGGTCAGCGCATCTCCGACGTCCCAGAGCTGCGAACCCACGAAGTACCAGAAGATGAACGATGACAGAGCTGCTGCGATCACTGCTGGCACGAAATACCCCGAAACGGTATCCGCCACGCGCTCGATGGGCGCCTTCGTGCTCTGGGCATCCTCCACGAGCTTCACGATCTGAGCGAGCGTGGTGTTCCTACCAACTCTTGTCGCCCTGACTCGGAGGACGCCTCCCATGTTGACCGTACCTCCCGTGACCTGGGAACCACTGACTTTCTCCCTCGGGATCGATTCCCCCGTCACGAGGCTCTCGTCGACCGCGGATTCGCCGCCCACGACCTCCCCGTCCACAGGGATCCTCTCCCCGGGCCGTACGATGACGATGTCGCCTTCGACCAGGTCCTCCGCACCGACCTCGACCTCCGCGCCTCCTCTCTCCACGGCAGCCTTTGGAGGCTGCAGGTTCATGAGCTTCACGATGGCCTCAGACGTCGCTCCCCTCGACCTCAGCTCGAGGTATTTGCCGGCGAGGACCAGAGTGATGATGACTGCGGAGGTGTCGAAGTAGACGTGCATGGACCCGACCGCTTCCGGGAACAGGGTGACTATCAGGCTGTACGCCCAGGCCGCGGAAGTGCCCATGACGACCAGCGTGTCCATGTTCGCCCTTCGGTTCCTGAGCGCCCAGTAGGTGCCCCTGTAGTACCTCAGGCCAGCGTAGAACTGGACCGGTGTTGCGAGCGCCAGAAGCACGAAGTTGCGAAGCGACTCGTCCATCAGGCCTGGGGGCCAGAAGTCGTAGCTCATGCTGATGACGGCCACGGGGATGCTGAACACTGCAGCTATCACGAGCGCCCCGAAACCCTCCTTGAGCTCCTTCTTCCTGGCAATCTGCTCGGCCAGCACCCCCTGGACCTCGAGGACCTTGTACCCCGACTCCTCGACTGCCCCCTTCAGCTGCGCTTCAGAGGCGACGGACGCATCGTAGTCCACAGATGCCTTGCCGAGGGCGAAGTTCACCTTCGCATCCCTCACACCAGGGACCGCCTTGAGCGCCTCCTCGATAGTCAGGGCACATGTCGCGCAGTGCATCCCCCCGACCGTGAGAGTGAGCTCGTCCCTGGCGACATCGTATCCTGAATCCCTGACAGCCCTCTCAACATCCTCCATGCTGACGATCGAAGGGTCGTAGACGAAGGTCGCCTTCTCCGTGGCCAGGTTGACCCTGGCATCCTCAACTCCTCTGAGTGCCTCCAGCGCCTCGCGGACGGTGTCAGAACAGGTCGCGCAGTGCATGCCCTCTATCCTGACGGTCGCCTCCTGGCGCCGCGTGCTCGGTTTGGCCAAAGTCCACCTTCCGGACGAACGACCTGGGAATCCGGTCTGCCGCTCATATCAATTGTCCCGTTGTTCGCGAGGTGCATTCCGGCGTCCTTCCGCTACACCCGAGTCCGAGAACCGAGGTTGAACAATAAACGAATCCAATACTCAAGTAATAGCGCGAGTTTGTTGAATAATATGTATCAGACGTCAAGCTCTGTCCTGAAGACTGCAGGGATCAGAGCAAAGTCTGCTTCAACGCGCTGACGTGCCTGGCGATGTCGATCGACGGCGAGAGCCTTCGCAGCTTCGGAAACACTCGTCTTCTCGTATCAGGCCTCATCGGGGATCCAATGCGTGAGCATCTTTGAACTTGGGTCTGGTCACTTGTGCTCATATATCGAAAACGCGGGGGTGGCTCTCCCACAGCGACGATTTAATACATTCCTCCGCCCTAATCGGGGGATGGTCATGGCCAGGGTCAAGGTGCGCATGTTCGCGACCGTGCGGGAAGCCGCCGGCACTTCCGAGGTCGAGCTGGAAGCATCGAGCGTGAACGAGCTACTTGAAGCGTTGGGCCAGCGGTTCGGCCGCAAGATGGCCGGGATGATATCCCGGTCGAGCGGAGGCGAGGACAGGCTCGTGGTTCTGGTCAACGGCAGGAACGCACAGCTCGGAGGAAATCGCGACTTTCGCCTCGATGAAGGCGACGAAGTGGCTCTGTTTCCTCCTGTGTCTGGAGGATAGGCCGCCGTTCTGGCTAGGCGTCCTTGGCGGCAATCTTTATATGAGCCCACTCTATAACCGCGCCCCGGGATTCGGATGGAGAGCGCCTCGAAGCCGAGCAAGCAGAGAGATCCCCAGAAGACGGTCATGGCGATCCTCGTTGCCGCGATCATCCTGTCAGTCGGCGCAGTAGGCTACGTGCTCTACGACCGCAGCCGCGTCTCGGAGCAGCAGGAACTGACGGCTATCGCTTCCGGAGACACGGTCACGATGAACTACATCGGCAGGCTGGCTGACGGGCGCGTGTTCGACACCAGTCTTGTCGACGTCGCTTGGGATGACGTCATCTACCCGAAGTCGCTCACATTCACTCGCAGATCCAACGACTCCTACGGGTCATTCGTCATGACGGCCGGTCTGTACGGCCCTGGCGGCACCATAAAGGGCTTCGCGCTCGGGGTCTTGGGTATGTATCCGGGGCAGGTGAAGACGATAACCGTGGCTGCCGATGAAGGATACGCGATAAACCCTGACCAGCTGAGGACCATCGATCTCGATCAGGTCATCCCGGCCACCGAGACAATGTCCGAGGCCAGCTTCCGTGGATACTTCGCCATAGAGCCGATACCCATGCGGGTCCTGCCGCACTTTCTGTGGGAGTGGAACGTCAGGGTGATCAGCGTCTCCGAAGGTGTGGTGACCATCAGGCACGAGCCGGTCGTCGGTGAGGTCGTGACGCCGTTCGGAGACCCTGAATCCAGCACCAACCCCACCGGCTGGCATGTCAGAGTCGAAGCGTACGACCCTCTCGCGAACGGAGGAGAGGGGACTGTCACGGCCAGGCATCTCATCACCTCCTCTGATGTCTACGATGTCAAAGGAACGGACGCGGACGGCGAAACGTTCGTCCTGTGGAACCTCGACGAGGCCAACGAGACTTTCCAGGTCCACTTCAGTGACGGTAAGACCGGGTACAACGCAGAGGTCAGCGGGCGAGACCTGTTCTTCGAGATCACTATCCTGGCCGTTTTGCCTGCGTAGGCGGGGTTTCTTCACCCGCACTTACACCGAGCAGCTTCTCTGAGACCAGTCTGACATACCTGTCGACCGTCATCTGGATTCTCTCGACTCCGGAGAGTACCGTCGCGGCCACTCCCACGAAGAACCCAGCGAAGACGTCGGGCGGCCAGTGTATCCCAAGATAGAGCACAGAGAAGATGAGGGCGATAGTGGCGCCTCCGAAGAAGTATGCAACCTTCCTGTACTCGAAGCCAGCGAGCGCGAAGACGAGGAATGTGGTCACCGAAAGGGAGACGTGACCGCTCGGGAAGTCATTGTCGAGGGGGTCTACGCTCAGCACCATCCTGCCCCAGTCTACGCTCATGTAGAGCAAGGGAGTCATGCCGGATTCAGGATGTGAGCTCGTGACGCTGACCGGGAAGAGCGCGTAGAAGGGCGTGAGTATCAGACCGTTGAACAGCATGGCGATCGCGTACCTCCTCATCGTGGCCCGGTCGTCTCTCGCGAAGAGCAGCACCGAAGGGAACGCGGTGATGTACGCGAAGAGCCAGACGTATACGATTATGAACAGGTCTGCCAGCAGCCGGCTGTTCAGCCTGTCCTGCAGCACCCTTATGGTCCCACCGCTCAGGCTGAATATCCAGTTGGTATAGACGACCTCGTCGAACCTGCTCGTCGGGTCGGATATCCTCCCCTGAAGGTACTCGATCACCTTGACCAGGATCGGGAAGAGCAGGATCAGCACGACGTACAAGACGTTGTACCTGAATGACATCAGCGCCTTCATCACGAACAGGTTCCTCCACCTCACGGTTATCAGGAGTCCGACTACGACGGCAGCGACAAGGCTGAGGAAGAAGGCCACCAGGAAGGCAGTATAGGATAGATCCATCCTGTCCCTCCGATTGCATCGGCTGTGACGATAGAAATACTTTCCTAGACGAAGCCATCCGAGCCAGGG
>CAZHTV010000089.1:0-5286 GCA_964535775.1 uncultured Thermoplasmata archaeon
CAGTCGGCGCGGACAGAGACCAAGAAGTTCAGCTGCCCTGGCTGCTCCTGGATGCTCGAGAGTGGCACTGAGAGGTGCCCGAGGTGCGGCCGTGACCTGACCGCAGAGGAGGAGGCGTTCCAATGCCCGATCTGCGGTTCGGCGGTGAGCGCTGAAGCCACCTCCTGTCCCGAGTGCGGCAGCTCGTTCGAAGGTGTGGACGAGGTCCCGGAACAGGCGGGAGAGAGAGAACGGGCGGACATCCTCGGGGCGATGGCCGCGACGGACGCCTTGGGGAAGGTCGCGGACGCGTCTTTGGTCCGGGAGCCGTCGGCGAGAGGACGCGAGGCCAGGGGAGCAGACCGCCCGTCGATATCGGAACCGCGAGAGACTGCGGTGCGGGAAGAGCCGGAGCCCGAGGTCGAGGAAGAGAGACCTGCTCCTGAGGTGAAGTCGACCAAGGTCGTCAGTAAGCCCGTCACGAAGCCTCTGCCAACCCCCCAGCCGGAGCCTGAAAGCGCTGGACCCGAAGCTGAGGAGACCCCGCAGCCCCCCCTGAAAGCACCGGCTGGCACGCCGAAGAAGACGAAGCAGAGGAAGCTGAAGGCGAAGACGCCGAAGCCGAAGTAGGCCTGCGAAGGATTATCTGGGCTCGAACCGTTGGCTCCTCGACATGATATTCATCGACGCCAGGGAGGGCCTGGCTGGGGACATGCTTCTTTCCGCGATGATAGGCCTTCTCGATGCCGAGGACAGGGATGCATTCCTTGACGAGTTCGCCAGGGCGGCGGACGTGGAAGGGGTGAGGTTCACCCTGCTCGATGTCGAGGACGCCGGCGACAAGGGCGTCTCCTTGGCATATTCCAGGTCTGAGTCGGAACTGCCAGGGACGAACTACCATGAGTGCCTCGCCAGGCTAAAGGGCGTCAATGTGGTCCTCGGGAGCACCGGAGCTACCTCCGTGAAGATCCTGGACCACGTTTTCCAGGCGGAGTCTGAGGCGCACGCCCTTCCGAAGGAGGAGGTGCACCTGCACGAGATCGGCAGGCCGCAGGCAGTGCTGAACATATGTGGCATAGGCCGCCTCGCTGAGATACTCGTTGAGAAAGGAGCGGGAGACTTCGTCTGTTCGACCATCTCGACAGGGGGAGGCGTTGTGGTTATCAGCCATGGGGCTGTGAGAATCCCACCTCCGGCCACGGCGATCCTCCTACGGGGGCTCAGACACGTAACCGGGGATTCACCGGGGGAGCGGGCGACCCCCACCGGGATAGCTGCGGTCAAGGCGCTCATGGGATGGCAATCGGACACGCCCCCGGAGCCGTTCAGAAGGAGGAGTGTGGGGTTTGGCACCAAACGCTTCGCTGGCAGGCTGGGCAGGACGGCCCTGACATGGTCGTGACGAAACCTCACCTAGAAGGCGCAATGATTATCCCTTCCGAGGCCTTCCCTAAACACCGTTAAGGATAACCGGCGATCTGCCAGGACTGCCGGGGAGAGTGACGAATTGGCCGATAATGGCGACCGAATCCCCCAACCCGCCAAGACCCTTGACTGCATCGGACTCTACTGTCCCGAACCGGTTTTCAGAACCCGTGAGGAGATTTCATCAATCCCCCTGGGACAGGTCCTCGAGGTCCTGGCAGACGACCCTGCATCCGAATCGGACATACGCAGCTGGGCCAAACACGCGGGGCACGAGCTGCTGTCGATCGAACGGGTCGAAGGGGGCTTCAGGTTCCTGATCAAGAGAGCTCAGTGAAGGAGGTAAAGGCATGGCGAAGAAGATACTGTATGTTCAGACATCGGGCGCGGACACGCCCGAGAGACTGTACGCGCCGTTCATACTGGCGACGACCGCGAAGGCGATGGGAGTGGACGCCACGATATACTTCCTCGGCAAGGGCGTCACGACCGTGATGAAGGGCATCGCCGAGACCATAAAGCTCGGGACCTTCCCCACGGTGAAGGAGGTAATGGACCAGGCGGCCAAGGAAGGCGTCAGGATGCTCGTGTGCGGCCAGAGCTGCCAGATGCTAGGGCTCAAGGGCTCCCCGGAGGAGTTCGAGGACCCGGCAAAGATCGTCGGGGCGGCCACTCTGAACGATCTGCTCCTTGACTCGGATGCGGTGCTAAGCTTTTAGGAACCGCGAGGCATCTAGGCCGAGGAGAGGCGAGACCGATATGACGCCACCCGCGAGCGGAGCCAAGAGACGCGTGTACATGGACTACGCCGCAGCGTGTCCTGTGGATGAGCGCGTGCTGACGGCGATGATGCCCTTCTTCGCGGACAGGTTCGGGAACCCAGCCTCGCTGCACAGTGCGGGCCGGGAGCCCAGGAAGGCCTTGGATGAGGCGAGGACCAAGGTGGCACAGCTCTTCAACGCCAAGCGGAAGGAGGAGATCATATTCACCTCCAACGGTACGGAGTCGAATAACATAGGCATCAAGGGCGTCGCGCTGAGGATGAAGGGCGAGGGGAAGCACGTCGTCACCTCGGCGATAGAGCACATCTCGGTCCTGAACATCATGAAGGCGCTGGAGAAGGGCGGCTTCGAGGTCACCTATGTGCCGCCAACTGAGGACGGATTCATCGACCTCGAGAAATTCGAGCAATCGCTCCGGCCCGACACGGTCCTGGCCTCGGTCATGTACGCTAACAACGAGATCGGCACGATCCAGCCGATGGACGAGATCGGGGAGCTGCTGGAGAAGAAGGACATATACTTCCATGTGGACGCAGTCGCAGCGGCCGGGAAGATTCCCATAGACGTGCAGCGGTCAAAGATAGACCTCATGTCCGTTTCCGCCAACGATCTGTATGGCCCGAAGGGCGTCGGCGCCCTGTATGTCAGGGACGGTACGAGGATCGAGGCCGTTTCCCAGGGGGGCGGACAGGAGAGGGGGCTAAGGTCGGGGTCCGAGAACGTGCCCGCGATAGTCGGCTTCGGAACCGCGGCCGAGATCGCCAGGGCCGAGATGGATGGGGAGTCGAAGAGAATGATCGCCCTCAGGGAGAAACTGATAGACGGCATCTTGGGCAGCGTCGAGGACTCCTTCCTGAACGGCAGTCGGGAGAAGCGCCTTCCCAACAACGCCAACCTCAGGTTCAGGTTCGTCGAGGGAGAGTCCATGCTCCTGAACCTCGACATGATAGGGATATCTGTATCCTCAAGCTCACCCTGCACCTCGAAAAGCCTCCTGCCCTCGCATGTCCTGCTCGCTTGCGACATACCGACCGAGGAGGCGCAGAGCGCCGTCCAGTTCACGTTGGGCAGGTTCAATACGGCCGAGGACGTCGACTATGTGGTCGAAATCCTGCCAGGGATCATCAAGAAGCTCAGGGCCATGTCCCCCTTCAGCCAGGCGAACATCGAGGAGATGCGCTCGACGGCCGGGCACAGGGAAAAAGAGCACGGGCACGATGCTGAGTGAAACCCTCTTCGCTGATTATCGATGACCGCGCGCGGGCGACGCGCGCATGTCAAGCGCGTGCGTGGCGCACCCTGGTACAAATAGGTTGCCTCCAGGTGTGCATTGCCAGCTAATATTGTACAAAAAGTTATATATATACTAGGCCATTTATGAGCTGGGATGGGAAAGCCTATGAAAAGTAGGATTCTAACCATAGTGCTGGCGCTTAGCTTGCTCGCTACAGTCTTCGTCGCCTTGCCTACAAAGGCAGCGTACGACTACACGGGCAGTGTGGTGACCACAAACGACACAGGAGACCCTAAGTATGCGTACATACAGGGTGAGCAAGTCTACGTGGACGTAGAGGTGCGGTATCACGGAGAGCTTTCGCCTGAGGACATCAGGGTTCGGCTGCAGCCGGCCGACTCAGGGTGGACTTCGCAGTTCACAGCAGTGGCGAACGACCCTGTGGATGGCTGGTACAACAGCTCTGAAGCCGCATCCGGACTGACTTTGAGCACCAACGGATTTTGGATCTACCAAGAGCGAGTCTGCTACGTGATCGCCTACGAGCGATGGACCATGACCGAGCTCGGCATGACCACTATCCTCGTCAAGCAGGCGGGGTTCGTAGTGGAGCCCGACCCGATCTACATAGCCGGGTATGGAACCGTCGGATACTATCCGGGTCAGACATTGGACATCACAATGACCACGACAAGGACGACCGAGATGTTCTACGTGCAGATCGTGAACGAGACCGGGACCACGGTGCAGAACTGGACCGCGCAGATAGCCCCGGCTGGCGACTGGCACGCGACATGGATGATCCCGACGACCTTGGCGAACGGCGAATACACCATAAGGGTCAGGGATTCGACTTCGCACACGCTATGGCCCGCTCCATACTTGTATGGCTTCGACGTCAGGGCGTATATCTTCGAGGCGGTGGCAGAGAGATCCTCGTACCTGGCAGGTGAGACTGCCATGATCCATATAATCACGATCGACCTTGCCACGCTCGGACCAGCTGCCGGAGTCACTGTCACATACAGCGCGCACTGGTACAACGCGAGCGACGGAGACCAATGGCTCAACGGAACGCTCAGCGAGTCCATGGGCACGCACGAGTTCGCGATTCCCGCGAGCGATGTGGCCACCTGGAACTGGATAGACATCACTTACTGGGCGAACCAGAGCGACAGGAGCGAGGACGCCTGGGTCTGGCTCACCTTCGCAAAATTGAGCGCGTCGATCACGACGAACTGGGGTAGTTACTCGCCCGGCTACGTCGTGGCGGTGACGGTCACGGCCACGATAGACGGATACCCGCTGCCCGGCTGCACCGTCGACATCAAAGTGACGAAGGGCGGCACCGAAATCGCGGCGTACGGGGTGTTAGGGCTCACGACGGACGAGGACGGCAGCATAACCTATGCCTTCAAGTTGGCCCCTGAGGCGGCCATCGGCATGTACACCATAGAGGCGACCGTGTCCAAGCTCGGTGCCTCGACCATCGCCGCTACCAACTTCGAGGTGTACGAATGGGGATACCTCTCTGTCCGGTTCAACAAGGACTACTACATCTCCGGCGACACGATGACGCTGACATTCGAGGCCTACTGGATGGGCGAGCGGGTCTCGGTCGACACGATACTGGTCTCTGTGATCACCGAGTGGGGCGTGCTGATGATCGGCAACACGAGCACCATGTCCGCCACCGCGACCTTCCCGACAGACTATGTCGGCGATGTTGATGTCTATGCGACCGGATACTACGGCGACAAGGTCTTTACAGCCTATGGCTGGACGGAGGTCTACGGAGTAGGCATATTTGCCGTCGTGGACAAGGACAGGTTCATGCCGGGCGACAAGCTGACTTTCACCTGGAAC
>CAZHTV010000090.1:0-5257 GCA_964535775.1 uncultured Thermoplasmata archaeon
AAGCTGATGGAGGCCGTGTCGAACGCTGGCAAGGGCGAGAGGCTCTTCCTCGGCCTAGCGGAGGAGAAGGCCTTCAAGTCTCTCGCGGCCGCCTCGATGGCGAACGGGCACGGCATAGTCGCGTTCTCCAACCTCGACATCAACCTGGCCAAGCAGATGAACATACTCCTGCTCGACTTCGGCGTGAAGCCGGAGAACATCATCATCGACCCGCTCATGGCCGCGCTGGGCATGGGGCTCGAGTATTCGTACTCCGTCATCGAGCGGCTAAGGCAGGGAGCGCTCTCCGGGGACCCCGTCCTCCAGATGCCCATCATATGCGACAGCTCGTGCGCGTGGAGTGTGCCCGACGTCATGGAGGAGGATCCGAGGAAGGGCGACGTCCTGCAGAGGGGGGTCAACTGGGAGGCGTTCACGGCCTATTCGGCGGTCGTAGCGGGCGCGGACCTGGTCATCATGAGGCACCCGGAGTCGGCCGCGCTCTTCAGGCAAGCCGTGAAGGCCCTCGCGGGGGGCGGATGATCTTGCCGACAGCGATGGAGATCTACAAGCTGCTGCCCAGGAAGAACTGCGGGGAGTGCAAGTTCCCCACATGCCTCGCTTTCGCCATGCAGCTGGCCAACCAGAAGGTTGCCCTGGAGGCATGCCCGTATGTCACCCCCGAGGCCAAGGCGG
This sequence comes from uncultured Thermoplasmata archaeon, assembly GCA_964535775.1. Classification (GTDB taxonomy): domain Archaea; phylum Thermoplasmatota; class Thermoplasmata; order UBA10834; family UBA10834; genus COMBO-56-21. Next base: position 676 of record CAZHTV010000090.1, read on the forward strand.
CCCTGGAGGAGAGCGGCGCGCCGCCCGTGAGGCTCGTCACATTCGGTTGGAGCGGCTCGCCCGCGAAGATCGGGGATGAGACGCAGCTGTTCAGGCACGACAAGACCTTCTACCACCCGACGGTGCTCGGGGTCATAGCCGACGACTCCGAAGGACTCGAGAAGATGAAGGCGAAGATGCAGGAGGCGAAGGCCACATACTATGAGCGCGTCGGCCAGATCATCAGGATCGACTCCGTCGCGGTGAGGCACTCGAAGGGCAGCCCAGAGGACTTCATCGAGGGCGCGAAGTACGCCTCGACGATGACCGTCCCGGTTGTGCTGATGACCGAGGACCCGAAGTTGATGTCCGAGGCCGCGGGCGTATGCGCCCAGGCGAGGCCTTTGCTCTACAGGGCGACGCCCGAGAACTTCGACGCCATGGTGCAGGTCGCGAAGGCGTGCGGCTTCCCGCTCGTCCTCGGCGGAGCGGACGACATGGGCAAGCTCGCCGAGCTGGCGGACAAGACGAAGAAGGCGGGCGTGCCCGACCTTGTCCTCGAGCCCAGGGGGTCCTCCGCGGGCCTTATGCTCGAGCAGATGACGGTCATCAGGCGGTCGGCGATCAAGAAGAAGTTCAGGCCCCTCGGATACCCGACAATAACCGTCCTTGGCAGCTCCAAGGAGGACGGGATGAAGGCGGTCCTCGGGGTCATGAAGTACTCGTCCGTGGTGCTCATGGACGAGATGCCTCCGGAGTTCGTCTACCCGCTCATGACCCTCAGGCAGAACATATTCACGGACCCGCAGGTGCCGATACAGGTCAAGGCAGGCCTGTACACCGTGGGCGAGCCGGGCGCCAACTCGCCCCTGCTGTTCACCACGAACTTCTCGCTCACCTACTTCACCGTCCGCGCGGACATCGAGAAGAGCAAGCTGCCCGTATGGCTTCTAGTGGTGGACACGGATGGCCAGTCCGTCATGACCGCCTTCGCCGCGGGCAAGCTGACGCCGGAGTCCGTCGCCGCACTGATCGAGTCAGAGAAGGTCAAGGAGAAGTGCACGAGGAACGAGATAGTCATCCCCGGCATGGTCACCCGGATGAGCGGGAAGCTCAACGAGCTGACAGACATGAAGGTGATCGTGGGCCCGAGGGAGTCATCGGGCCTCCCGAAGATGCTGAAGTCGATCGCGGCTTGAGCTCATTCCCGGAGCCTCTCCGACTCGACGACCCTTGCGATGTCCGAGAACGCGGGGTCCGTCCTGGGGACGTCCATTAGCGACTCGGTCTCCTCGGCCCTGGAGAGCATCATGCCCGACCTGCGCACCCCGTAGACCGCATGGAACCCCTCAAGGCTGCTCACTGGCGGGCCCGAAGCTCCCGGATCGAGCGAGTTGAACACGAGGGCCTTGCGGGATATCTGGAGTTTCATCTCGTCCGCAAGCTGGGATATCCGCCTTGCGGCCGACAGCGAGCTCTTTGTTCGGTCGCACAGCACGAACATCACGTCGGACGCCCTCGTGGTACGCCGGCTCAGGTGCTCCATCCCGGCCTCGTTGTCTATCACCACGTACCTGTACTTCGTCGATAGGGAGTCGATTATGGTCCTGAGCAGGTTGTTCACGTAGCAGTAGCAGCCCGGGCCCTCCTGCCTCCCCATGGTCAGCAGGTCGAAGCCGGACCCCTCCGTTATGGCGAGGCGTATCTGATAGTCCATGTGCTCCTGCTTGGACACCCCCGGGGGCAACTCCTCCTCGCTGCGCGCCAGCAGCTCCTCGCGTATGCCGCCCAGAGTCCTTGAAGGCTCAGTGCCGAGCTTGGTTCCGAGGTTCGCGTTGGGGTCGGCATCGACCGCGAGAACAACCTCCTTCGTGGATTCGTGCAGGTGCCGCACTGCGAGCGCGGCAAAGGTGGTCTTGCCAACCCCGCCCTTGCCTGCCACGGCCAGTGTGAGGGTCACGCTTTACCCCCGGAGCCCCCGACGCTCGGGAACTTGCTTGTATCAGTATGCGGCAGGAAGAGCGAGGACGAGAACTCGTCATAGAACTCGTTGTCCACGCTCAGCTCCAGATACGTCATCCTCTCGAAGATGTCCTCGGCCTCCTTCCTTCGCTTCTTCGAGAGCAGCGCAAGCCTCGCCCCGCCGAGCGCGCCATTGCCGATGAACCTGTACTTCTTCTTCGGCAGGTCGGGGAACATCCCGATCGAGATGGCCCGTTCGATGTCCAGGTGGTATCCGAACCCTCCGGCTATGAATACCCTCGAGAGGTCTTCGAGCGACTCGCCCGTCTTCCTGAGCAGGACCGCGCAAGCGCCGTATATGGCGGCCTTAGTCCGAATCAGGTTCTGCAGGTCCGCATCGGTGATAACCATGTCCGCGGCCCCGCCGCCCCCGAGCTTCGGACCCCGCTCGACTACGAACTCGAGGCCGGATTCCGACGGCCTCGTCCTGCCATCGCCGAGCTCCTGGATCCTCGCCTTCCTGTCGATGATTCCGTGCGTGAACATCTCCGATATGAGGTCTATCAGCCCGGAGCCGCAGATGCCGAGGGGAGCCCCATCTCCGATCACATGGTAGGAGGTTGATAGGTCGTCGTTGATCCTCAGGCGGTCGATTGCTCCCTCCATCGCCCTCATGCCGCAGGACACCTCAGCCCCCTCGAACGCCGGCCCGGCGGAGCAGGAGCACGCCATCATCCATTCCTTTCCCCCGAGGACCACCTCTCCGTTCGTCCCCACATCGATCAGGAGCGAGAGATTCTTCGACCTGTGCATGCCGCTCGCCAGGACGTCCGCGACAATGTCCCCGCCGACATAGCCCGCGCGAGACGGGAACAGCATCACCTTCCCTGCTGGGTTCATAAGCAGGCTCAGGTCTCCTGCGTTCTGCTGGGGCAGGTGATGGGCGACCGGGACATACGGCTCGAGACGCACATGATTGGTTGACAGACCAGCGAAGAAGTGAGTCATCACCGTGTTGCCAGCGACTGATGCCGAACAGATGTCCCTCGCTGGGGTCTCCACTCCTGACCTTGCGGATTCCCCGGCCAGGAGAGATGCGATGCAGGAGTTGATAGTCTCCCTTGCGAGGGACGAGAGCTCCTCTACTCCCTTCTCCTCGCTGTGCATCATCCGTGCTATGACGTCCTCCCCCCTCGAGATTTGCCTATTGTAGTCGGAGGCGGTTCCGAGGACCTTGCCCGTGAGCAGGTCCACGAGTTCGACAACGATCGTGGTGGTGCCTATGTCTACTGCGATGCCCAAGAGTCTACTGCGAGTATCGCCTGGATCCACCCTGACTATCTCGGGCTCCCCGGAGAGCCCAGAAAGAGTTATGGTGACCTTCCATCCGCCCTTCCTGATGGCATCCGGGAGATCCCTCAGAGCCTCGAGCGAAACGGAGAGCGAGCGCTTTCCCATTGTTCGCATCAGCCTTTCCATGTCTGCGGTGTTGTCGGCCAGCGTCGCCTCGGGCACCTCCAAGAACTCCTTGTGGCTCCACGGAGTTACCGGCTCAGGAACCTCCTCGATCGAGGTTGTCAGTATCTGATGCCTGGTGAGCCTGGAGCGGGGAAGCACATGCACCCTGACGTCGCCCTGCGGTCTCGCGAGGCATGCTAGTACGATCCCCTCCCTCCTCTCCGACTCGGTCAGAAGGGTGCTCTCGTCAGCTGAGAAAGGGCCGGTGATCCTTACCTTGCACCTGCCGCACTTCCCCTTGCCGTCGCATACGGAATCGATGGGTATTCCGGCTGCCTGGCAGGCATCAAGCACTGTCGACCCTTCAGCGATGAAGACCTCTTTCCGGTCAAACCCGAAGACGACCTTGTGGCTCCTCCTAGCTTCCTCCCCTGCCATCGATTATCAATCGCGTGTGAACGGGGTGCGTGTGTAATAACCATTGCGTATGAAGGACCGACCTTGTCAGGCCTGAACACTGCCGAGCATTTCATATCCGATGAAGGTAGTATTCCCCCCACCCAGGGGGGAAGAAGACGATCGTGGTGGGAGAGCGAATAAACGGTCAGTTTCCGCAGGTTTCTAAGGCCATCGACGCAAGGGACGCCAAGTTCATACAGGACCTCGCCCTGGAGCAGATCCGAGGCGGGGCGGGTGTTCTCGACATCAACACCGGACCTGGGAGGGAGGACGGACCGGAGGCCATGGCCTGGCTAGTCAGGACCGTCCAGGATGTTGCCGACGTTCGTCTGTCCATAGACTCCCCCGGGCTGAAGGTGCAGCAGGCGGGCTTGGCCTCGTGCAAGAAGGACCCGTTGATAAACTCCACGACCGCAGAGCAGAAGCGCATGGAGAAGTTCTTCCCGCTGGCCGCGGAGCACAACGCGGAGATAGTCTGCCTGACGATAGACGAGAAGGGCATACCCAATTCAGTCGAGGGCAGGACGGAGATAGCCATGACGCTTCTGGCCACGGCCATGGACAAGGGCCTGCCCCCGGAGAAGGTCTACCTGGACCCGGTGGTCCTGCCCATATCCGCCGCCCAGGATCAGTGCCCGATCCTGTGCGAGGCGTTGACGAGCTTCAGGATCCTGAACACCCCGCCCCCGAAGACGATAGTCGGTTTGAGCAACGTGTCGAGCGG
>CAZHTV010000091.1:0-5221 GCA_964535775.1 uncultured Thermoplasmata archaeon
GGTACGGCCGGTATGTGCCCTACGACGAGCGCGAGTTCAGACGGGCGACCCCGGACATGCTCGAAGAATACGAGGGTAGGCGGCCGAGGCAGAGGCCTCCGTCCCAACAGAGGAGAAGGGAATACGAAGCCCCCGAGGTGGAGGAAGAAGAGCCTGGCCCGCGGAGACGCTACAGCAAGGAGGTCGAGGCGGTCAGGCAGAGGGTCTACATGGAGGCCCCGAAGGCCAGGCCGAAGAAGGAGGTCCAGAGGCCAGAGGACGAGGTGCCCTCAGATCTCATCGGCAGAAGGTGCCTGTTCCACGGCGGCGTGGCCGTGGCAAGGTGCAGGAAGTGCAAGGCGGTGCTCTGCAGAGAGTGCGTCCGAGGGTCCGACAGGTGCCCGAGGTGCAACACGCCGCTCAAGGACGTGACGGAGGAAAGACCTGAGAGGCGGAGGGCGGAGGAGCCAGCAGAGGAGGACGCCGAAGAGGAGGAGGAGCGAGAAGAGGAGAGGCCCAGGAAGAAGGCCAAGGAGCAAAGGCGGGACAAGAAGAAGGCTTCTGAGAACGACCTGAGCCGGCTCTGACCGAGCGGACGAAAGGATTCATTATATCGCAAAGCTCTCAAAGACCCGAAAGACGGGAGGTCTGGCGATGGGAAGGATATCAAGAGGGTGGCAGCTGACGAAGATGAGCTTGGGGGTTGTCAGGAAAGACAAGGAGATACTCCTGTTCCCGTTCCTTTCCGCGCTCGTGACGCTGCTCATACTCGGCTCGTTCTTCGCCGGGATGTTCATGACTGGGATGCTGGGAGGCGAGGAGTTCGCTGGCCTTCCCTGGATGTTCTACGCGTTCTGGATCTTGTTCTACTTCGTCTCGTTCTTCGTCACCGTGTTCTTCAACGTCGCGGTGATAGGCTGCGCGACCATCCGAATGAACGGCGGCGACCCCACAGTGCATGACGGGTTCAGGATCGCTTTCGAGAACCTCAGGTACATACTCATGTGGACGCTCTTCGCGGCCACGATAGGAGCCATACTCAGGGCGATCCAGCAGAGGGTCGGTATAATCGGCAAGTTCATAATCGGAGCGCTGGGCATGGCTTTCACCATCGCCTCATATTTCGCTGTGCCAGTCTTCGTCTACGAGAAGCTCAGTCCGTGGAAGGCCTTGAAGAGGAGCGTGTCCATCTTCAAGAGCACTTGGGGCGAGGCGATAGTGGGCAACCTCGGCCTGGGCGTCATATTCTTCCTGCTCGGCCTGATAGGGCTCCTGCCGATCATCATCGGCGTGTACATGATGACGCTCTGGTCGATTGTGATAGGCATTGGTGTGGCAGTAGTCTACTGGCTCATCCTCGGGCTGGTGTTCTCCGCGGCCCAATCTGTGCTCGTGGCCGCGCTGTACAGGTACGCCACAACGGGCAAGATATCGGAGGAGTTCGCTGGGATGTCCTTCGCGAACCCCTTTACGGGCAAATAACCAGGTCACCCGTGCAGCAGCTTGGTGAGCCTTGCCACACGCTTGCCATACCTAAAACACATGCCCTCTGCGCGCCTATTCGGCTTCTCAATCGAAACGGGGCCATAGTGGTCGTCCGACGAGTCCCCGCAGATGACCATGCCGTGTATCAGCAGAGCCTGCAGTATTGCCATGACGGTGGTCTCGTTCCCGCCGCCTATGTTGGCGCTCGACGAGAAAGCGCCTCCGACCTTGTCCTGAAGCTGACCGTGGATCTTGACGCTCCTGTCGAGCAGGTCCTTGATGGGCGCTGCAGGGCCGCCGTAGTAGGTCGGCGAGCCGATGATTATGCCGTCGTAGCCCTTGAGGTCGCCCACTTTGACTTCCTTGACGTCTTTGGTATCGACCTCTACACCCTCCTCCATGACTCCCTTCTGAATCAGATAGGCCATCTTCTTCGTGTTGCCTGAGCGCGAATAGTAGCATATCAGCATTCTCGCCATGATCCCGCCTCCCGGGCGACTCCCTAATCGTACGAACTGCATGATAAACAATAGCCCGTTCAGTGCGACCTATCCGCCCTGGAGCTCGATCAGCTGGGAGCCGAAGTGCAGCAGAACATAGACCAAGAAAGCGACCAGCAGCGTGGCCACGGCCTTCCAAAGGATGTCCTGGACCATCTCCCGGGAAAGACTGTGCCTGGCTCCTCCCGACCGCGTCTCATGGTTCGACGAGCCCAATCCTTTCCACCACAATGTGAATTGCGCGTCCGAGGTACTTCAACATTGTCATCCAGAGGGCGAACCCGCAGCCTGTCACCAGTCAGACTGCTCATACGAACCTTGAAATGGCATGAGGCGCTTCACCGAGCCTGCGGGAGGATCGGGACCGATGCGAGTGTGCAACAGGTGCAGACGCGAGACAGAACAGATGTTCTGCCCGCACTGCCATGTCCTCACATATCCTCCAAGGACGCCCGGGGCATCACCCAAGTCCGCTGCCGGTGACGTCTTTGACTGTACCATATGGCAGGGGCCCAACAGGAACAGGGGCATCGAGGTGTCACACGATAACAGGGAGAGGTTCTTCTCGAAGAACCACGACATGGTGGTCCTTCACATCGAGGGCAGGAGGGCCGTGGCCAAGCTGGGCCCTCAGTTCTGGAAGAAGCCATCGGTGATCAAGAAAGCGGTGGACGATGCTGGCAGGGACCAGCTGATCAAGTTCTTCGAGAAGCACCATCTGCTGCCCCCGAACCAGTCGATAAAAGAAAAGGGCATAGTCGACACGATCGTGTTCGAGGTGGTCACTCCGACCGAGGAGTTCAAAGTCGCAATCACCGAGAAGATGGAGGACGAGAAGGCGGAAGACCTGGACTAGACGAGACCCAGCTTCTTCCCGATCTTCCCGAACGCGTCGAGGGCCTCGTCGAGATCCGCCCTCGTCAGCGATGCGTTCATTATCGTCCTGATCCTCGCCTTGTCCTGAGCGACCATCGGGAAAACGATTGGCAGGGCGAACATGCCCATGCCGAAAAGCATGGAGCTGAAGCGCTTTGTCGTTCCGCTCTCGCCGATCATGACGGGGATTATCGGCGTCTGGCTCTTGCCAGTGTTGAACCCAAGTGACTGTATGCCCTTCCGGAAGTAATCAGTGTTGGCCCACAGGCTCCTCACATGTTGAGGCTCCGTCTCGAGGACTTCCACCGCGGCGATGCACGCAGCCACCACCGCCGGCGGATGTGAGCCGCTCAGGAGCCACGTCCTCGATTTGTTGTATGCGTAGTCGACAAGATCCCTGCTGCCCGAGACGTGTCCTCCGACGACCCCGAAGGCCTTGGAGAACGTGCCCATCTCGACATGGACTTCGCTGCGGCCCAGGTGGAAGTGCGACACGATGCCCCTGCCGCCCTCGCCGAGCACGCCCTCGCCGTGAGCGTCATCAACATAGACCATGGCTCCGTGTGTCCGCGCGATCTTGGCGATCGAGTCGAGCGGGGCGATGTCCCCGTCCATGCTGAACACGCCGTCGGAGATTACGAGCATCCTCCTGTAGGCCGGGCTGTGTCCCTCTGCATCTGCCATGACCTTCTCCAGGTCCGCGACATCGCAGTGCTTGTAGACCGCTCGGTCGGCTCTGGAGAGCCTCACGCCGTCTATGATGCTCCCGTGGTTGAGCTCGTCGCTTACTATGAGGTCCCCCGCATCCGCGAGCTGTGGTATCAGGCCCGCATTGGCCGCGAACCCCGTCTGATACACGAGTGAGGCCTCGGCCTCCTTGAACCTCGCCAGCCGCCGCTCGAGCTCCATGTGTAAGTCCATGTTGCCGGCTATCGGCCTGACGGACCCGGAGCCCGCACCGTGCGTCCTCACGGCATCGATAGCAGCTGCTTTCAGTCTTGGGTGGTTGCTCAAGCTGAGATAGTTGTTTGAGCAGAGCATGAGGACCTGCTTGCCGTCGACCACGCACCTTGGGGTGCTCGGGCCCTGCAGGACCCTCAGCTTCCAGTCGAGCTCGGCCTCGACCAGACTCCTGTATTCACTCCCCAGGAACCCGACGGGATCTCTCGAGGGCATCTCGTCACCACTCAGGCCTCAGGGACACCTTGGCGGCCTCCTTTGTGCGTATCAGCCGCATACCCTCTTGGATGTCCCTCATGGGTATCGAGTGGGAGATAATTGAGGCTATCTTCTCTCTGAAGGCCGGCTTCTTCAAAAGAGCGTACATCTGGTCCCATGTCTGGAACATCTTCCTGCCTGTGATGCCGAAGACGGTCGCCGACTTGAATGTGATCGCATTGTTGATGTCGAGGGTGACGGCGTCGTTGTAGAGGCCGAGGATCGAGATCCTCCCACCGGGCGTGAGCATCTCGAAGCACTGCTTGAGGGCGACAGCTGCTCCGGACATCTCGAGGCAGACATCCGCGCCGTTCCCGTCGGTCGCGTCCTTCACCGCGCGCACGAGCGCCTCCGTGCCCATGCCCGCGTCGAGGACCATGTCCGCGCCCATCTTGTGTCCGAGGGCGAACCTGACCTTCTCGCTCGCGAGCTCGCTCATGATGACCTGCTTCGCCCCGACGGCTTTCAGGATCGCGACTGCCATCAGACCTATCGGGCCGCCCCCAGTGACGACCACGTTCTTCCCCTTGACATCGCTCACGCAGTCGTTCGGCATGACCGTGAATGTGGCATTGCCCAGAGGCTCCAGGAGCGAGCCCAGGTGTGGCTTGACTCCGGCGGGCACCTTCCGGGCATTCCGCTCCGGCAGGAGCACATACTCCGCGAAGACGCCGTCAGTGTCAACTCCGAGTATCTTCATGTTCCTGCATATGTGCATCCGATCCGTCCTGCACTGGTAGCAGGTCCCGTCGACTATGTGGGTCTCGGCGGAGACGATGTCTCCCTCCTTGACGCTCTTGACGCCGTCGCCCACATCGACCACTCTTCCGCAGAGCTCATGCCCGAAGATTATGGGTAGGGACTTGACGCGCTTCTGGGCCCAGTGATTCCAGTCCCAGATGTGCACGTCCGTGCCGCAGATGGAAGACATCATCGTCTCGACGACCACCTCGCCCTTCCCCGCGACCGGTCTCTCCACATCCTCTATCCGAGCGCCCGGCTGCCTGTATCTCTTGACCACGGCATGCATCTGGGATCCACAGCCCCTTCCGGATACCGGCCCTGGACTCCGCTAATCCCTCTTAAGTGATTAGGCCCTACGGTTCTGTCAGTAATCGGGTGGTCGTCACTCGGACCTCCCCGACGACTGACTCGTTCCATTC